>DAINOF010000348.1:0-1588 GCA_036735505.1 Paracoccaceae bacterium | reverse complement strand
GAGGTGATGGAGACCTTCTTTCGGCTGGCGCGATCCGAGGGGGTCACCGTGCTTTTCACCTCGCACAACATCGACCATGCGCTGCGCTACGGCGACCGGGTGCTCGGGCTCGCGGGCGGGCGGCTCGCGCTCGAAGCCGACGCCCGGAGCCTGTCGCGCGACGACATCGGGGCGCTCTATGGCTGACGCGACGCGCCCGCCTTCCCGCCTCGAACGCCCCTCGGCGATTTCCTTCCTCGGCTATGCCGCGGCCGCGGTGATCCTCGTCCTGTCGCTCGAGGGCGCGGGCTGGTCCTTCGAGCGCATCGCGAACTCGGGTCCGCGGATCGCCGACTTCTTCGACCGCTCCTGGCCGCCCGCGACCGACGCGCTGGGCCGGCTCGGCTGGAAGATGGTCGAGACGATGCAGATCGCGGTGGCGGGGACCGTGCTCGGGATCCTCCTGTCGCTGCCGGTTGCACTGCTGGCGGCGCGGGGGCTGATCGCGGGACCGGCCGTCAACTGGGCGGTGCGGACGCTCCTCGGCTTCATCCGCGCCGTGCCCGACCTTGCCTGGGCGCTCGTCTTCGTGGTCGCCGTGGGGCTCGGCCCCTTCGCGGGGATGCTCGCCATCATGATGGACACGCTGGGCTTCTGCGGGCGCTTCTTCGCCGACGACATGGAGAACGCCGACCAGGGCCCGGCCGAGGCGCTGGCCGCCACCGGCGCGCGTCCGCTCGACGTGGCTGCCGCCGCCGTGGTCCCAGCCGCCATGCCCGCCTTCGTCTCGACCTCGCTCTTCGGGCTCGAGAAGGCGGTGCGGTCGTCCACGATCCTCGGGCTCGTGGGCGCGGGCGGGATCGGGATGGAGCTCAAGGTGGGTTTCGACCTCTTCGACTACCCGACGGCGATGACCGTGATCCTGATGATTGCGGTGGTCGTCGTCCTCGTGGAACAACTGGGCGGCCTCCTGCGCCGCCGCATCATCGGGACAGACAGATGACCACAGACACCGCGCACCGCTTCTGGAATGCCCACTGGACCGCACCCGACGCCAAGTGGCTGACGCCCGAGCCCGCGATGCTCGACTGGGCCGCGACGCTGGCGCCCGGGTCCGCCGTGCTCGACCTGGGCGCGGGCGTGGGGCGGCATGCGCTGGCACTCGCGGCGCAGGGCTTTCGCACCAGCGCGCTCGATGCCGCGCCCGAAGGGCTCGACCGGCTGCGCCGCACGGCGGCCGAACTCGGCCTATCCGTCGAGACGGTCGAGGCGCCGATGACCGCCCTGCCCTTTCCCGACGCGGCCTTCGACCACGTGATCTCGTGGAACGTGATCTACCACGGGGACGAGGACATCCTGCTGCGCACCATCGCCGAGATCCGCCGCGTCCTGAAGCCGGGCGGCACCTATCTCGGCACGATGCTGTCGCGGCGGCGCCTTTCGCACGAACGGGCGCGCGCGACCGGCGGGCGCGAGATCTCGCGCAACGCCTGGGTCTTCGACGAGGTGGACGGCAGCGACAAGCACCACCCCCACTACTTCTGCACCGCGGCCGAACTCGTCGCGCTGTTCCAGGGGTTCGAGACGATCCGGCTCGAGGACCGGAGCC
>DAINOF010000347.1:0-1594 GCA_036735505.1 Paracoccaceae bacterium | reverse complement strand
GCGCCGAGCAGCGGATGCGGATGCGGCCGCTGCGGTCCTTGCCATTGGTCGACATCCCCGCCCCGCAGGCCCCGAACCGGAGAAGCCCTGAAAGGAGGTGGCGCGGCCGGCGCCGGTCCCGCGGCGCCGCGATGGCGCGCGCCGCCTTCCTCTTTCCGGCCGTCTCGAAGACTTCGGGCGTCACGATGGCTAGGTCGGGCAGCTCCGTCACCACCCACTCCGCGGGCGGGTTGGGTCGAGAGACGCGGCGACCGGTGTCGGGATCCTTCACCATCCGAACGCGGTTCCAGACCTGCCGCCCGGCGTAGAGCGGGTTCTGCAGGATGCCGTTGCCGCGCGTTGAATTGCCGTTGATCGTGGATGCGTTCCAGCGCGCGCCCCGAGGCGCCGGGATCCCATCTGCGTTCAGGCCGTGGGCGATGTCGCGGGGCGACTTGCCGGCGAGATACTCACCGAAGATGCGGCGCACGACCTCGGCCTCCGCTTCGACGATCCGCCGCGCGCCGGTCTCGCCCGGCAAGGGCTCGTAGCCATAGGCGAGGCCTCCGGGGCTGCGGCCATCCTTCGCCCGCCCGGACATGCCACGGCGGATCTTCAGGACATTGTCCTCGCGGTAGAGTTGGCCGACGAGGCCTCTGAGACCGACCAGCACGGTGCTCGCCACGCCCTCATGGACGGCGCGAATTTCGATCCCGAGAAATGAGAGCCGCTTGTGCAGCCCGACCAGGTCTTCCATGTCGCGCGACAGCCGGTCGAGCGCCTCGACGATGACGACCTCGAATTTGCCCTGCCGCGCGGCGTCGAGAAGGTCGAGCAGCCCGTCGCGCCCGAGGACGGAGGCGCCGGAGCGCGCCTCGTCGCGGTAGGTGGCTGTGACTGCCAGCCCTTCCCGAACGGCGAAGTCCCGGCCGAGCGCGATCTGGTCCTCAGCGGACCGTTCGCTTTGCAGGTCGGTCGAGTATCGGGCGTAGATCGCAGCCGGTCGTTTCAGGGTGCCGTCATCCCTCGATGTCGCGCGCATGGTCTTCCCTCGCCGCCTGCCGGGCCAGTGCTCGAGCCAGTCTGAAGATCGCCGGATCGGGACGTTCGCGCAAGGACGTGGGCGCGGGTCGGCGGGGATTTGCCCGTGTACCGGCCTCGGCCGCAGCGGTCGCGGCGGGGCCCTTGTTTGCGAGAGAATTGCGTCCAGCCTTCGACATGCAGCGAGCATGCGACGCGCGGGCCACCGTACGAAGGCGTTTCGGGGCGTAGGAGAAGCGCGGCGCGGGAAGAGAAGCGGAGGGCGAGGTCGGTCCCGTTGGGTGCCGACGGGTCGTCTGCTGCACGCCCTGCTTCCGTCCGAGGATGAAGCCCTCGGCACGGCAGAGAGTGCCCCGATTCAGAGGGTTGCCCGATTGGCCGGCACGGATGGCTTTGCTCTGGCACGGTGAAGGCGCCCCAAACACAACCGGCTGACTGGGAAACGCGCCAGGCCTTTTATCTCGCAATTCGCATGGTTGGGATCGTGGCGCGCGTCGGGATTGTCCGGATGGGTGTAGACGAGGGCGGCACGCCTCAGGCGAGGTTCGCCGCCGGATAGCGGATGCCGCGCGGC
>DAINOF010000346.1:0-1665 GCA_036735505.1 Paracoccaceae bacterium | reverse complement strand
CGTTCCGGCCGGACGCGACGCAAGTTCACGGGGGCCGCGCGCAAGCGCGGCCCTTCGTGCTTTTGGGGGGGTGGCGCAGTCAGAAGCCGGAGAACACCATGTCGAGCGCGGCCCTTATCTCGTAATCGAAGCGCGAGAGGTCGGCGACGGGCGGGCCCTTGAGCGCGCTTTCCGGGATCACCGCCATCTCGGCCACGTGAAGAACCTCGGCGGCGCCGTCGAGCGTGCAGGTCGGACGGCGTCCGTCGCGGGACCGGGGGCCTTCGACGGCGCCGCGGCAGGGCTGAGGGCCGCGCCCGGCCCAGGACGGGCGCTTCGGAACGCCGAGCCGCGAGCGGTTTATGGTTCAAGCCGCTCGGACGGCGGCGCTTCTTGAGCCGTCGCAAGCGCCCGGCCCGGGGGTGGGCCGGGCGCGGCCCGTGCTGGTCGCACGGGCCGACGGCGCCGCTGCGCGCCAATCCGACCGGCCGCCTCCCGCGCTCTCCGGCCTGTCGCTGCGGCCAGCCAAGTGATCGCGGCCCGGCGCGCAACCACGCGCCGGGCCCTCGCCTCAGATGTTCCCCGCGGCCATCTCCTTGGCGATGTGGTCGGCCTGGCGGATGGCCAGCGCCACGATGGTCAGCGTCGGGTTCTCGGCGGCGCCGGTGGTGAACACCGAGCCGTCGGAGACGAACAGGTTGCTCACCTCGTGCGCCCTGCCCCACCTGTTCACCACGCCGTCCTCGGGGCGCTCGCTCATGCGGAGCGTGCCGAGGTTGTGGGTGGAGGGATAGGGCGGGGTCGGGAAGGTGCGGGTCGCGCCCACCGCCCGGTAGACCTCCTGCCCCCTGCCCCACGCATGGTTGCGCATGGCGATGTCGTTGGGGTGGTCGTCGAAGTGGACGTTGGGCGTCGGCATCCCGAACTGGTCGAGCGCGTCGCTGTTGACGGTGACGCGGTTGGTCGCCTGCGGCATGTCCTCGCCCACGATCCACATGCCGGCCATGTTCTCGTAGCCGTCGAGCGCGGAGGTGAACTCGCGCCCCCAGCCGCCGGGGTCGAGGAAGGCGGCCATGAACGGCAGGCCGAGGCTCAGCGTCTCCATCTCGTAGCCGGCGACGAAGCCGCGGGAGGGGTCGTGCCTCGCCTCGTCCTGGATGATGCCGGCCATGGTCGTGCCGCGCCACATCCGCACCGGCTGCTCGAACACGCCGTAGACCGAAGCGGTCATGTGGCGCATGTAGTTGCGGCCCACCTGATCGGAGCCGTTGGCGAGCCCCGTGGGGAAGCGGCTGGACTGCGAGTTGAGCAGGAGCCGCGCGCTCTCGATCACGTTGCCGGCGACGCAGACGGCGCGGGCGGCCTGGCGATGACGCGTCCCGTCTGGCGAGGCGTAGACGACGCCCGTGACCTTGCCCGCGTCGTCGTGCTCGATCATCAGCGCCTGGGCGTTCTCGCGCACTTCGAGGTTGCCGGTGGCCTCGCCGAGCGGGATCTCGGTGTAGGCGGCCGACCACTTCGCGCCCCACTTGCAGCCCTGGAAGCAGAAGCCGGTCTGCTGGCAGGCGGGGCGGCCGTCGCGCTCGACGCTGTTGATCGCCATGCGCCCCGTGGAGACCTTCTCGTAGCCCAGCGCCTTGGCGCCCTTCTCGAACACCTTGTAGTTGTTGTTGCCGGGCAGGCCGG
>DAINOF010000345.1:0-1681 GCA_036735505.1 Paracoccaceae bacterium | reverse complement strand
CTGACCTCCACCGCCCGCGTCGAGGGCGACATCATCCACAAGACCATCGCCATCGAGAGCGGCGCGCATTTCGAAGGCTCGGTGCAGCGCCAGGAAGACCCGATCGCGAACGGCGGCGCACGCCCGACAGCCAAGCTCGGGGCGCCCGGTGCGACCGCGACCGCGGCACCGAGCGAGACCAAGCACTCCTGACCCCGCAGCCAATCCGGACCGAGGCGCCGCGCCCCCCGCGGCGCCTTCGTCGTTTTCAGGCAGGGTCGTAGAGCGCGCGGCGGTAAAGATGCCAGGTCGCGTGGCCGAGGATCGGCAGCACGACGAAGAGCCCAAGGAAGTACGGGATCATCCCCAGGAACAGCGCAGCCGCGATCAGCGCCGCCCAGGCGAGCATCACGGCCAGGTTCCGCCCCACCGTCCGGATCGACAGGAGCATCGCCGTCACGAAGTCGACCTCGCGCTCGAGAAGAAGCGGCAGGCTGACGACGGTGAGCGAGAACACGAGGAAGGCCACCGCCGCGCCGACGCCGAGCTGGAGCGCGATCATGGCGAGGCCCGTGGGCGTCAGGAGCGACTCCCAGGACGACGAGATGTTGGTGAGCGTCGAAAGCCCCATGAAGAGCGCAAACAGCATGTGCGCGAAGAAGGACCAGAACAGGAAGACCATGACGAGGATCGCGCCGATCCAAGGGATCTGCCGGTCCCTCTCGCGCAGCACGACACCGAGGATCCCGCCCCACTCGAGCGGCAAGCCTGCCTCGAGCCTGCGGCTGACCTCGTAAAGCCCCACCGCCGCGAAGGGCGCAACCAGCGGGAACCCGAGCGCCAGGACCAGCGTCCAGACGAAGGTCCCGGCGCCGAGGACCGTCAGGCCAAGGCCCACCGCCACGTAGAAGGTCGAGAAGAACACGCCGAAGACGGGCGCCGCGCGGAAATCCCGCGCGCCGGCCCTCAGCGCCGCGAAGAGCTCGGGCAGGGTCACCCGCCCGATCTCGGGCAGCGGCGACGGTTCGGCCGGAATGTCGGTCATGGCGCCCCTACTCCCCATGTTGGGAGCCTCGGCGCGATGGTGCCGCGCGCGCCGGGGCGCCGTCAATGGCAGAGGCACGCGGGCACAGTTGTGGAGGCAACACGGACCGGGGCGCCCCCCCGCACGCCGGACGTCACGGGACAGACCGGGGACCTATCCCGCCGCCTGCGCCTCGCTGCGGCTCTTTCCGGCGACGTCCTGGGCAAGCGTCGCCGCCATGAGCGCGTCGAGATCGCCGTCGAGCACGCCCTGCGTGTCCGAGGTCTCGTAGCCCGTGCGCAGGTCCTTCACCATCTGGTAGGGCTGGAGCACGTAGGACCGGATCTGGTTGCCCCAGCCGGCATCGCCCTTGGCGTCGTGCTGGGCGTTCACCTCGGCATTCCGGCGGTCGAGCTCCATCTGGTAGAGCCGGGCGCGCAGCGCGTTCATCGCCGCCTCGCGGTTCTGGTGCTGGGACTTCATCGACGAGGTCACCACGATGTTCGTGGGCAGGTGGGTGATCCGCACGGCCGAGTCGGTCGTGTTGACGTGCTGGCCGCCCGCGCCGGACGAGCGGTAGGTGTCGATGCGGATGTCCTTGTCGGGGATGTCGATCTCGATGTTGTCGTCCACCACCGGATAGACCCAGACGGACGAGAACGAGGTATGCCGCCGCGC
>DAINOF010000344.1:0-1731 GCA_036735505.1 Paracoccaceae bacterium | reverse complement strand
CTCGTTGTCGTTGAGGATCACGAACAGCCGGCGCTCCTCGTGACCGGCGTTGTTCATCGCCTCGTAGGCCATGCCCGCGCTGATCGCCCCGTCGCCGATCACGGCGATGGCGTCGCCCGTGGCCTGCCCCATGTCGCGCCCCACGGCGAAGCCCAGCGCGGCGGAGATGGAGGTGGAGGAATGCGCCGCGCCGAACGGGTCGAACTCGGATTCCGACCGCTTGGTGAAGCCCGACAGCCCGCCCTCCTGCCGCAGCGTCCGGATCCGGTCGCGCCGGCCGGTGAGGACCTTGTGCGGATAGCACTGGTGGCCCACGTCCCAGATCAGCTTGTCGAAGGGGGTGTTGAAGACGGCATGGATCGCCACCGTCAGCTCGACGACCCCGAGCGAGGATCCCAGATGCCCGCCGGTCTCGGACACGGCCGAGATCACCTCGGACCTCAGCTCATGGGCAAGGCGGCCAAGGTCGGCGTCCGACAGCGCCTTGAGGTCGGCGGGGCCGGCCACGCGGTCGAGTGTGGGGGTAGCGGGACGGGTCATGGTCTTCTCTCCCTCAGAATGAAAAAGGCACCGCGAGGAGTCGCCTCCAAGCGGTGCCAGGTTCCTGTAGCCAACAGGAAGGGAACCGGGGTGTGGAGGCCCCGAGGATCGGGCGCGCTCGGGCGCCCGAACCGGGTGCGGGCGGGCGGCGTGCATCGCGCCGCCCTGCCCTCATGCGAAGGCGCGAAGCACGCCCATCCCCATCTCGAGACCCGCGAGCGGGTTCTCGGGGAGGAGGAAGCCGATCGCCCGGATGATCAGGATGAAGGCGATCGCCCCGAAGAGCACCAGCGCCGCGTAGACCGCGCCGAGCGCCATCTGGTTGAAGATCCAGGCCCAGAGGCTCGGCTTCGGCGTGCGCTCGATATACCAGTCGTCCTTGTGTGTCATGGGATCACCTTGCTCAGTCTGCGGGCGGAAGGTAGGGCACGTAGTCTTCCGGCGTCGGCGCCGGCAGCCAGTTCTGGGCCGCGCCGTAGCCGTGGTCCTGTGCCCAGACGAACCAGTTGTCGACGACCGTGCCGGTGATCAGGATGCCGATCCCGCCCGTGAGCGTCGTCAGCACCGCGAACCACCAGGCCCAGCGGTGGATGCCCTCCATCGTGGCGTTGAAGCCCATGGTCCAGCGCCAGAACAGGGCGGCCCGTTCGGTCGCCGTGCCCCGGTCGGCGATCTGCTCGAGCTCCCGGTCGCCGCCGAAGCGGGTGACCGCGAGGATCGTGGCCCCGTGCATCGCGAAGAGAAGAGTGGACCCGTAGAGGAACACGATGCTCAGCGCGTGGAAGGGGTTGTAGAACAGGTTGCCGTAGGTGAGCGAGAAGAGGTTCGTCCAGTCGAGGTGCGGGAAGATGCCGTAGGGCACCGCCTCGGACCAGCTGCCCATCAGGATCGGCCGGAAGAGGCCGAGCACGAGGAACAGCCAGATCGCCCCGCCGAAGGCCCAGAAGACGTGCTTGCCCATGCCGAGCTGCTCGGCGAGCACCCAGGACCGGATCCACCACGCCATCACCGAGACGAGGAGGAAGAACGAGGCGATGAGGTAGAGCCCGCCTTCCCACAGCGGCACGGCGAGGCTGAGGCCGTATTCCGGCGCCGGCGGCTCGAGCGCCATGTAGAAGAGGTCGCGCAGGAAGACCGCCGGGTTCCAGCCCGCCTGCACCCAGAAGCTGATGCCGACGAGGAAGAACCACA
>DAINOF010000343.1:0-1738 GCA_036735505.1 Paracoccaceae bacterium | reverse complement strand
TTCGCCGTTTCCGGCGCGGGCGCTGTTGATCTCGAGCGCAAGCAGGTAGGTGTCGGTTCCCGGAACATCACATTGTCGGACTTCCGAACGCCGGCTCTGCGGTTCAGATCACTCCGATCTCTGCGAGCGCGGCGCTGAGTGCGGGCGGCAGGGCCTCTTCCGCCGATAGCGCGGCGGGCAGGTCGCGCGGGCTTTCCGCCGCTTCGAGGTAGCGCCAGCCCTGGAACGGACGCCGCGGCACGGCCCGGGTCCGGATCACCTCCGGGTCGAGCACGAGGGCGCAGCGCTTGATGCCGTCGCCGCCCGTGACCTCGTCGAGTCGCAGGATGCGCTGGCGGGCGAGGATCATGCCCTTGAAAACCCAGTAGAGCGAGCCGCCGTTCAAGAGCTCTGCCTCGCGCTTCGGCCACATGCGGGTGACGTGGCGGGGCAGGCCGTCGGGGCCCCGGGCGCGCGGGGTCGCCTGCCAGTCGGTCAGGTCCTCGACGGTCTCGGCGCCGACGCAGAGCTTCAGGAGGTTCACGAAGTTGTCCACAGAGTCGTCCCCAATCACCACCCGATATCGTAGAGGGCAGGGCGGGAGCTTCAAGGGATTGTGGAAATCGACTATGGTGGGAGGCCCCGAGTCGCAGGGGTTTGCAGGGATTCGCCCATGACCCGCTTCGCCGCCCCCATCGCCGAGCAGATCTGGGACATGAAGTACCGCCTGAAGGAAGCGGACGGCACGCCCATCGACGGCACGGTCGAGGACACATGGCGCCGGATCGCCCGCGCGCTCGCCGCGGTGGAGGCGGAGCCGGCGGTCTGGGAAGACCGGTTCTACCGCGCGCTCGAGGACTTCCGCTTCCTGCCGGCCGGCCGCATCACCGCGGGCGCGGGCACGGCGCGGACGGTCACGCTCTTCAACTGCTTCGTCATGGGCACCATCCCCGACAGCATGGGCGGCATCTTCGAGGCGCTGAAGGAAGCCGCGCTGACGATGCAGCAGGGCGGCGGCATCGGCTACGACTTCTCGACGATCCGGCCCAAGGGTGCGGATGTGAAGGGGGTGGCGGCGGACGCCTCGGGGCCGCTCAGCTTCATGGACGTCTGGGACGCGATGTGCCGCACGATCATGTCGGCAGGCTCGCGCCGGGGCGCGATGATGGCAACCATGCGCTGCGACCATCCCGACATCGAGGACTTCGTCGCGGCCAAGGGCGATCCCGCGCGGCTGCGGAACTTCAACGTCTCGGTCCTCGTCACCGACGCCTTCATGGCGGCGGTCGAGGCGGACGGGCCGTGGGAGCTGGTCTTCGACGGCAAGGTCTACCGGACCATCGCGGCGCGCGACCTCTGGAACCGCATCATGCGCGCGACCTACGATTATGCCGAGCCCGGCGTGATCTTCATCGACCGCATCAACGCGTTGAACAACCTCGCATACGTCGAGACGATCGCGGCCACCAACCCCTGCGGCGAACAGCCCCTGCCGCCCTATGGTGCCTGCCTCCTCGGCTCGGTCAACCTCGCCCGGCTCGTCACCGATCCGTTCGAGGCCGGCGCGACGCTCGACGACGCGGCGCTCGACGATCTCGTCCGGGTCGCGGTGCGGATGATGGACAACGTGGTCGACGTCTCGCGCTTTCCGCTGCCCCAGCAGGCCGAAGAGGCGCGCCAGAAGCGCCGGATCGGGCTTGGCGTCACCGGGCTCGCCGATGCGCTTCTCATGGTCGGCCTGCGCTACGGGTCGGCCGAG
>DAINOF010000342.1:0-1793 GCA_036735505.1 Paracoccaceae bacterium | reverse complement strand
ATGCCGCACTACGGGGTCGAGCGGCCGCGCCAGCTCGGCTGGCAGGGCGTGTTCCGGCTGCGGCCCGGGCACCGGCCCGGCGACGAGCCGGAGCTGGTGGTCGACCGCTATCTCTTCACCATGCCGAACGGCTTGTGCTTCTCGCCCGACGAGACGCTCCTTTACGTCAACGACACCGAACAGGCGAACATCCGGGTGTTCGACGTCACCGCGTCGGGGCTGTCGAACGGGCGGGTGTTCGCAAGCGGCATCCGCGACAGCCTGAAGCCCGGCGTGCCGGACGGGATGAAGTGCGACGCGGAAGGCAATGTCTGGGTGACGGCGCCCGGGGGCCTCTGGGTCTATGCGCCCACGGGCAAGCTGATCGGCAAGGTCGCCATCCCCGAATTGCCAGCGAACCTGCACTGGGGCGGCGAGGACTGGCGGACGCTCTATGTCTGCGCCTCGACGAGCGTCTATGCCGTGCCGGTGAAGGTCGGGCCGCGGGGCGAGCCCTTCATGCGGGCGCGCCCTCAGGCCCGGTCGGCCGAGCCGGTGGCGGGCGGCGACGCGCTGCGGCTCGACGCGCGGCGCTGTGCGCTGATCATCCAGGACATGCAGAACGACGTGGTGATGGAGGGCGGCGCCTTCGCGGCCTCGGGTTCGCCCCAGCACTGCAAGGAGCAGGGCGCGCTGGACAACGTCGCGCGGCTCGCCCGGCGCTGCCGCGAGCTGGGCGTGCCGGTGATCCACGTCCATTTCGTCGTGCCGCCGGGCGCGAAGGGCCTCACGCTCAACGCGCCGCTCTTCGAGGGCGTGCTCGACGGCAACGCGCTGGTGCGGGGCACCTGGGGCGCCGCGCCCGCGCCGGGGGCGGAGGTGGAGCCCGGAGACCATCTGGTCGAGAAGATGCGGATGAGCGCCTGGGAGGGTACCGCCCTCGAGACGATCCTGAGGGCCGAGGGGCGCGACATGATCATCGAGACCGGCGCCTGGACCAACATGTCGATCGAGCACACGGCGCGGACGGGGGCCGACAAGGGCTATGTCATGGTCATCCCCGAGGACGCCTGTTCGACGATGAACGCCGACTGGCACCGGGCGAGCATCGACTATGCCATGCAGAACGTGGCACTCGTGACGAAGACCGACGCGGTGATCGCGGCCTTGGGCTAGGGGAGAGGGATGAACCGATACGATCTTGAGGGCCAGGTGGCCGTCGTCACCGGGGGCGCGCAGGGGATCGGGCTGGCGGTGGCGCGGCGGCTGCACGCCTCGGGGGCCACGGTGAGCCTGTGGGACATGGACGGCGCGCTGGCGGCGCAGTCGGCCGGGGCGCTGGGCGGCCGGGCGGAGGGTGCCGGGGTGGACGTGACGGACGCCGACGCCGTGGCGCGGCGTGCCGCCGAGGTGGCGGACCGGCACGGGCGGATCGACATCCTTGTCGCCTCGGCCGGGATCGCGGGGTCGAACGGGCGGGTGGTCGACTACCCCGTGGAAGAGTTCCACCGCATCGTCGAGGTCAACCTGCACGGCGTCTTCCACTCCTGCCGCGCGGTCCTGCCCGTCATGGAGCACCAGGGATACGGCCGCGTGGTCACCATCGCCTCGGTCGCGGGCAAGGAGGGCAACCCCAACGCCGCCGCCTATTCGGCGTCGAAGGCCGCCGTCATCGCGCTGACGAAGTCGCTCGGCAAGGAGCATGCGGGCACGGACATCGCGGTGAACTGCGTCACCCCAGCGGCTGCCCGCACCCGCATCTTCGACCAGATGAGCCAGAGCCACATCGACTTCATGCTGTCGAAGATCCCGCG
>DAINOF010000341.1:0-1803 GCA_036735505.1 Paracoccaceae bacterium | reverse complement strand
AGCTACGGACCCTTCAGGAAAGTGACGGAGGAATGATGGCCGAAAGACTGACCGAGGCGCAGCGGGCGGAACTGCTGGACCCGCTTCTGGCGGCCGGCTGGCAAGTGACCGAAGGGCGCGACGCGATCCGCAAGACCTTCGCCTTCGCCAATTTCGTCGAGGCCTTCGGCTTCATGGCGCGCGTCGCGCTGCACGCGGAAAAGCTGAACCACCATCCCGAATGGTCCAACGTCTACCGGACGGTCGAGGTCACGCTGTCGACGCATGACGCGGGCGGGCTGACCGAGCTCGACGTCAAGCTCGCCGGCCGGATGGACCGGCTGGCCGGCTGAGCCTCAAAGCGCGGCCAGCATCGCCTCGCCGGTCGAGACCTCGCAGACGCCCGGCGTCTCGAGGTGGAAGCGCGTGACCGTGCCGTCCTCGACGAGCATGGCATAGCGGCGCGAGCGGTTCAGCATCCCTGCGGCGGGGTTGCTGAAGACGAGCCCGAGCGCGCGCGTGAAGGCGGCCTCGGGATCGGCGAGAAGCGTGATGCCCGCCTCTGTCGCGCCGGTGGACTGCCCCCAGTAGCGCATCACATGGGCGTCGTTGACCGAGACGCAGATGATCTCGTCGATGCCCTTCTCGCGGAACTGCCCGGCGGTCCGCACGAAGCTCGGCATGTGCGCCGAATCGCAGGTGGGCGTGTAGGCGCCCGGCACGGCGAAGAGGATGACCCTGCGGCCCGTCAGCCGGTCGCGCAGCGCCACCGTCTCGGGCCCCGCAGGCCCGATCCTCAGGAGCGTCGCGTCGGGAAGCCGGTCCCCGACCGCGATGACGGCGCCGCCCTCGTCCCTCATGCCGTCTCCATCGCGGACAGAAGCTCTTCGCCCACCGAGATCTTGCAGGTCGCGGGCTCGTCCACGTTCGCCACGCGGATCACCCCGTCCTCGAGAAGAAGCGCATAGCGGTTCGACCGGTCGTAGAGCCCGATCGGCGGCGCCGTGAACTCCATGCCCAGCGCCTTCGTCAGCACCGCGTCCGGGTCGCCCAGAAGCGTGATGCCCGCTGCCGCAGCACCCGTCGCCTCGCCCCAGGCCTTCAGGACGAAGGGATCGTTCACGGCAACGCAGACGATCTCGTCCACGCCGCGCGCGCGGAACTCTGCGGCCGTGCGAATGAAGCTCGGCAGGTGGATCGTGCTGCAGGGGCCGGTATAGGCGCCCGGCAGGCCGAACAGGACGACCTTGCGCCCCTTCAGGATGTCGGCAAGCTGCACGAGCTCGGGCCCGGCCCCGCCCATCCGCGCAAGCGTCGCGTCCGGAAGTCCTTCACCAACGGCAAGCGTCATCGCTGTTCCCCTGCATTGCGTTTCGGTCCTGCCGGGTTATAGCGTCGCCCCCGGCATACGGCCAGAGACAACGGGGGGCGCGGCGTGGGACAGGTGGTCGTGATCGGCGGCGGGCAGGCCGGCGCGTCGCTCGTGGCGCGGCTCCGCGCCCTGGGCTTCGACGGCACGGTGACGCTCCTCTGCGACGAGCCCGTCCCGCCGTACCAGCGCCCGCCCCTGTCCAAGGCCTATCTCCTCGGCGAGATGGAGGAGGCGCGGCTCTACCTCCGGCCCGAGGCGTTCTATGCCGAGCACGGGATCGACCTGCGTCTCGGCCAGCGGGCCGAGGCGGTGGACATCGCGGCGCGGACCGTCCGGGTGGGCGGCGAGGCGATCCCCTTCGACCATCTCGCGCTCGTCACCGGCTCGACCCCCCGGCGTCTGCCCGCCGCCATCGGCGGCGCGCTTGCCGGCGTCCACACCGTCCGCACGCT
>DAINOF010000340.1:0-1877 GCA_036735505.1 Paracoccaceae bacterium | reverse complement strand
CATCGCTCGCGAGCGTCGCCGTGACGTCGCCCAGGAGCAGCCAGTCGCGGTCGGCCCCCTCCGTCTCGATCATCCGCTGCACGGCGTAGGACAGGACCTTGGAGGCGAGCCGGCGGCGCAGGCTCCCCTCGCCGCGACCGTCGAGATGGAGCGGCACGAGGAGAATCTCGAAGGCCTTCGTCTCGCTTTGCAGGCAGAACCGGAAGAGCCCCGGATAGCGGGTGAAGATCGGCCCCTGCACCGCCTCCACCGGGGGCGCCTCGGAGCTGCCCTTGCGCAGGAGGCGGTCGATCTCCGCCGGCCAGGCCACGGCCTCGCCATCGACCACGTTGGGCCGCCACAGCACCGCCGTGGCGGGCGCGTCCTCTGCCATGTCGGGCTCTGAGAAGGCGGCGCGGTAATCCTGGTTGTACTGGCGTCGCAGCGCGCCCAGAAGCGCCGTGACGCAGGCGGGCGAAGCGTCGATCAGCACCCAGATGTCGAGGTTGAGGTCGGTGATCACACGCGCCACGCGGTCGAGCTTGCCCGCTTCGGTATGGTCGCGGCTGAACCAGGCCACGTTCCAGGCGCCCACGTCGATGTCCATCTCCCGGCCGGTGTAGACATCGACCACCTGCTCGTAGGCCGTGCGCGCCGCGCCCTCCGCCCCGCCGCCATGGCGCCCGAGGCTCCCGAAAAGGCCCGTCAGCGTGTCCGACCCCGCGAAGGCCGACAGGACCGCCGCCGCGGCCGTCGCGTCCTTGCCACCCGCCGCGATGCGGCGTTCGAGATCGATCGCCATGGCCGAGAGCTTGATGCCCTCGTTCACCACGTCGGTGAAGGTGCCGTCGTTGAGCCGCCCCGTCAGCGTGGGGAAAAGCGCCTTGGCGGCCTGCGTCGGGCGCCAGGCATGGTGCAGCCCGACGAGCCGCCCGCGCCGGCAGAGGACCGGCGCGCCCGACGAGCCGCCGTCGGTGTCTGCCGCGTAGAGCAGGGCGGCGGAGTTCATCGACAGGACCTCGGTATCGTCGAGCGACACCTGCTTGGGATCGCCGTTCGGGTGGTGGACGATGTAGACGGGCTCGGTCTGCCGCACCACGAAGGACCCGCGCGTCATCCGTATCGTGCCGAAGCCCTCGGCGGCGGCGGCCTCGATCCAGACGAAGCTGTAGTCGAGGCCGTGAATCCCGCTCGTGACGAAAAGCCGCCGCGGACTGAGCCGGAAGACCTTGGCCGAAGGCGTGTCGTCGGGCGGCCCGTCGAGGAGGTCGCTCTCAGACACCTGGTAGTCGAACTCGGCCGTCGCGGCTTCGGCCACGTCGAGAGAATTCAGCACGTGGTGGTTGGTCAGAAGAAGGTTCTGGCCCACGAGAAAGCCGGTGCCGGTCCAGCCGCCGTCGGCGGGCTCGTTCTGGAAATCGAGGTAGGGTCCCGGCGGCACCGAAATGCGGCAGACCGCGCGGGCGTGGCGGGCGAGAACCGACAGGACCGCGGCGTCGGCGGTCTCGACCCGGCCCACCGCGGCCTCGAGGCCGCCCTTGCCGGGCGCAACGGGCTCCAGCCGCCAGCGGTCGAGCATGCGCGACAGGTCGTCCACCTTTTCCACGTGATCGAGGTCGTTGAAGACCCGCGGGTCGCGCCAGTCGGCGATGAAGGGGACGTCCGAGAACCGGCCGTCCGAACCCGCGCCCCGTCGCCTCCGGGCCATTGCCGTCCTCCTCTCAGGCCGCCGGCGCATCCCGCGTGTCGATATGCACGAAGGTGTCGTAATCGTCGATGAAGCCCGCGAAGCGCCCCGGGCTCTCGTTCCGCACCGCCTCGGCCACGGCGCGCCAGTCGGCCGGCGTGCCGCTCGCGCTGCGCCAGTCGAGCGCGTTGAAGTTCAGGTGCTGCGAGCC
>DAINOF010000339.1:0-1890 GCA_036735505.1 Paracoccaceae bacterium | reverse complement strand
CGAAGACGGTCGCGGTGTTCCAGGTGGAAAGCTCGGGCATGATGGACGCGCTGCGCCGCATGAAGCCCACCTGCATCGAGGACATCGTGGCGCTGGTGGCGCTCTACCGGCCGGGGCCGATGGAGAACATCCCCGCCTATTGCGAGGTGAAGAACGGGCTGAGGCCGCTCGAATCGATCCACCCGTCCATCGACCACATCCTGCAGGAGACCCAAGGGATCATCGTCTATCAGGAACAGGTGATGGAGATCGCGCAGGTCATGGCGGGCTATTCGCTCGGCGGCGCGGACCTCTTGCGCCGCGCGATGGGCAAGAAGATCGCCGAGGAGATGGCCAAGGAGCGCCCGAAGTTCATCGCGGGCGCGACGGCCAATGGCGTGACGAAGGAGAAGGCCGGCGAGGTCTTCGACCTACTCGAGAAATTCGCCAACTACGGCTTCAACAAGTCCCACGCCGCGGCCTACGCGGTCGTCAGCTACCAGACCGCCTGGCTCAAGGCGAACCATCCCGTCGAGTTCATGGCGGGCGTCATGAACTGCGACCTCCACCTGACCGACAAGCTCGCGGGCTATGCCGAAGAGGTGCGCCGCACATTGGGCATCGAGATCGTGCCGCCTTGCGTCAACCGCTCGGCCGCGACCTTCACGGTGGACGAAGCCCGGATCGTCTATGCGCTGGGCGCGCTCAAGAACGTGGGTGTGGACGCCATGCGGCTGGTGGTCGAGGCGCGGGGCGGGCGGCCCTTCGTCAACCTCCACGACTTCGCCCGGCGGTTGGACATGAAGCGCGTGGGCAAGCGCCCGCTCGAGATGCTGGCACGCGCAGGCGGCTTCGACCAGCTCGATCCGAACCGGCGGCGGGTCATGGCCGCGCTCGACGCGCTGATCGCGTATTCGGCCGCGATCCACGAACAGCGCGGGTCCTCCCAGGTCTCGCTTTTCGGCGAGGCGGGCGACGACCTGCCCGAGCCGCGCCTGCCGCAGATGGATGACTGGCTACCGAACGAGCGGCTGGCCGAGGAACACGCGGGCGTGGGCTTCTACCTGTCGGGCCACCCGCTTGACGACTACATGCCGCCGCTCCGGCGGTCGGGCGTCAAGTCGCTGGCTGAGGTCGCGGCCGAGGCCGAGCGCGGGCCGCTCGTCGCCAAGATGGCCGGGTCCGTGGCTGGCCGGCAGGAGCGCAAGTCCGCGCGCGGCAACCGCTTTGCCTTCGTGCAGCTCTCGGACCCGTCGGGGCTCTACGAGGTCACGGTGTTCTCGGAGGTGCTCGAGGTGGCGCGCGACCTTCTCGAACCCGGGCGGAACGTCGTCCTGACGGTGCAGGCCAACATGGAGGCCGAGCAGCTCAAGTTGCTCGCGACCTCTGTCGGGCCCGTCGATGCGGGGCTCGCCCGGGCGGGGAAGACCGAGATCCGCGTCTACATCGAGGCGCCCGAGGCCGTCCTGTCGGTCAAGTCGCTGCTCGACCGCTACCGCGACGATGCCACGGTGCGGGGCCGGGGGGCAGTCACGCTGTCGACGCTCGGGGTCGAACTCGACGTCGGCGGCGCGCCGCGCGCCTGCGACATCGACATCGCACTGGGCGAGGGCTGGACGATGAACCCGCAGGTGAAAAGCGCCCTCCGCTCGCTCACGGGGGTCGTGGCGGTGGAAGAGGTCTGACCCTGCCTCAGAGCGGCAGGCGGTAGAGCAGGTCGTCGCGGCTTTGCCCGTGGATCCGCACTGCATCGGGACGCCGACCGAAGCAGGGGAATCCCTGCCTCTTGTGGACGGCGATGGCGCGGGCGTTTTTGGTATCGACCGTCAGGTCCAGCTGCGCGACGCCCGCCGCGCGGGCCTCGGCAATGACGGCCTGCATGAGGGTCGCGGCCGCGCCGCTGCCTTGGAG
>DAINOF010000338.1:0-1895 GCA_036735505.1 Paracoccaceae bacterium | reverse complement strand
CGCCCTCCTTCGCCGACATCTTCTTCAACAACTGCTTCAAGAACGGCATCCTGCCGATCGTCCTGCCGCAGGAACAGGTGGATGTCCTGATGAAGGACGCCGAGAGGGGCGCCAACGCGCGGATGACGGTCGATCTCGAGGCGCAGACCGTGACCGCCTCGGACGGCACCACCTTCGCCTTCGAGGTCGATCCCTTCCGCAAGCATTGTCTTCTGAACGGGCTCGACGACATCGGCCTGACGCTCGAGAAGGCGCAGATGATCGGCAGCTTCGAGACCCGCGCGGCGCAAGCGCGCCCCTGGGTCTGACCGGCCGGTCCGAACGGCCCGGAACTGCCGTCCGGCGGCGCCGTTGAGGGGCAACCCCCAGCGGCGAAGGACCAGTCCCATGGCGAACGAGACGCAGGCCGAACGGCCCCCCCAGCAGCAGCCGATGCCCGGCACGACCGCCCGGATGCGGCCCCGGCCGGACCATGGCGAGGACAGCTACGTGGGCCACGGCCGGCTCGAGGGAAAGAAGACGATCATCACCGGCGGCGACAGCGGCATCGGCCGCGCCGTCGCCATCGCCTTCGCCCGAGAAGGGGCGGACGTGCTGATCTCCTACCTCTCCGAGGACGAGGACGCGCGCGAGACCGCGAGGCTCGTCGAGGAGGCCGGGCGCACGGCGGTGCTCGTCCCCGGGGACCTGCGCGACCCGGCCCACTGCCGCGCGGTCGTCGACAGGGCGGTGGAGGCCTTCGGCCGGGTCGACGTGCTCGTGAGCAACGCCGCCTACCAGGCGAGCTTCGCCGAGTTCGAGGACATCACCGACGAAGAGTGGCGCAAGACGTTCCAGACGAACGTGGACCCGTTCTTCTATCTCGTGAAGGCCGCGCTGCCGCACATGCCCGAAGGCGGGTCGATCATCGGGTCGTCCTCGATCAACGCCGACCAGCCGAGCCCCGGCCTTCTGCCCTACGCCACCACGAAGGGCACGATCCGCGACTTCATCGCCGGTCTGGGCCAGATGCTCGCCGCGCGGGGCATCAGGGTCAACGGCGTCGCGCCCGGGCCGGTCTGGACGCCGCTCATCCCCTCGACCATGTCGCCCGAGACGGTGGAAAGCTTCGGCCGGAACACCCCCATCGGTCGCGCCGCAGAGCCGAAGGAACTCGCGCCCGCCTATGTCTTCCTCGCTTCGGACGAATCGAGCTACGTGATCGGCGCGACGATCCCCGTGACGGGAGGGCGCCCCTTTGTCTGAGGTTCAAGGGGCAATGATGCAATGAAGCACCAGTTTGACCACGAAAATGCCGCAGTTCCCGGACACGTCTGAGCGACAGTTGCGCGAGGATCGGGGAAAGGGCAGCTTTTGGAGCGGGGGTTTCCAGCACGTGGCATGAAGCGGGGCGTGCTCGCCCGCCGGTGCCGCGCCTCGACCGGGGGACGGCCGCTGTGATTTCCCGACTTGCAAGTGCGCTCGTGCGAAGCTTCCTCGTCGCCATCCTCGTCTTCGTCCCGTCGCTTCTTGTTCCCGGGGTCACCTCGGACACGGCGCAGATCATCGCGCTCGTGGCGCTGTTCGGGGCGCTCCTGACGCTCGTCGAATACACGGCGGCCTATCCGAGCCTCGTCGAGTTCCGCGACGCCCCGCCGTTCAACCGCATCCGCTTCGCCTCGATCTTCGCGATGGTCGTGATCCTCGCCGTCATCCTCAGGGGAGAGATCGTGCCGAGTTCGTTCGCGTCCTTCATGCAGGCCGTGGGCGCGGTCATCGGCCATGCGATCGACTTTCCCTACAGCCCGGTCCGGCTCGTCGTCCTGATGCTGCCCGAGGACACGAGCGCCGAGCAGATCGCGCGGGTCCGGACGGCGGCGGGCATGGCCTATCTCATCTCGCTCGTGACGCTCGCG
>DAINOF010000337.1:0-1943 GCA_036735505.1 Paracoccaceae bacterium | reverse complement strand
TCTTCCTCATCGCCGATGCGATCATGCTGCCCGCCGTCATCAAGCCGCTGTTCGAGCGGCACATCGGCGAGAGCCTCCTGGGCGGCATCCGGCCCCTGCCGGCGGTGCTGTTCTACCTGCTCTACGTGGCCGGCATCCTGTGGTTCGCCGCCTGGCCCGCGCTGCGCGACGGCACGCCCCACATGGCGCTTCTGAACGGCGCCCTCCTCGGCCTCGTCGCCTATGGCACCTATGAGCTGACAAGCTGGACCGTGATGCGCGACTGGCACCCCTCGATGGTGGCCGTCGACATGGCCTGGGGCACCGCGCTGACCGCGCTGTCGGCCTGGGGCGGGGTCCTCGCCGCCCGCGCGGTGGGGTAGGGCAGGGAACCGGCGGGCGCCCACCGGATTGACCCTGCATGGAGCTTCAGTTCAACACGTCGAACCAGATCGCCGCGACGCCGCAGATGGAGGCCCGCGCGGCCGAGATCGTGACCGCCGCACTGTCCCGCTTCGCCGCGCACCTGACGCGCGTCGAGCTGCACCTCGCCGACGAGAACTCGCCCGCGAAGGGCGGCGCGGCCGACATCCGCTGCACCATCGAGGCGCGCCCCGAGGGGCTGCGCCCGCTCGCCGCCACCCATCACGACGCCGACCCCGAGGCCGCGATGCGCGGCGCGGCGAAGAAGCTCGCCCGCGCGCTCGACAGCGAGTTCGGCAAGCTCGACGCCCGCCGCTGACACAAAAGAGTTACATTGCGCGCGGATTCGTGCTATACATTGTATATGCGATGGATGCTTCCGATTCCCTTCCTCCTCGTCGCGCCGCCCGCCTTCGCGGTGAATCCCATCGCCGAGGTCATCTGCGCCCAGCGGGACGAGATGCTCCGCCGGCTCGAGGTCGAGTACGGCGCCGCGCGGCAGGGCTGGGGCCTGCGCGGGCAGGGGATGCTGATGGAGGTCTGGTCGGTGCCCACGACCGGCAACTGGACCCTCGTGCAGACCTACCCCGACGGCCGCTCCTGCATCCTGGCCTTCGGCCAGGACTGGGAGGGGCCCGAACCCCCGGCCAGTCCCGCCTGACCCTTCGCTACAGGAGGAGGCGTCTCCGCCCCCTCCGTAGCACTCGTAACCCCTACACCCGAAGGCTCGGCGAAAGCGCGCGCGGCGTCGAGTCGCAAGCGCGTGATCGGCGGGGCGCGGGTCCGGCCTGCCGCGAAATGCGGCAGCCGTACGGGGCCTGCCGCCGAAAGGCGCGACGCAGGGATCAGAGCGGCTTCAGCTGACCCGCCGTCTGCCGCCCGTCGCGCCCCTCGATCATCTCGAAGCTGACCTTCTGGTTGTCGGCAAGCCCGGTCAACCCGGCGCGTTCCACGGCCGAGATGTGCACGAACACGTCCTTGCCGCCACTGTCGGGCGCGATGAAGCCATAGCCCTTGGTGGTGTTGAACCATTTCACGGTGCCGGTCGGCATGCCGTCTCTCCGTTGCGATACGCCGGCCGCACGGACGGCGCGTTGGGGTCTCGGGTGGGGCAAGGATTGAAGCATGTCCGGGAAAAGGCAAGTTTCCCGGACATCCGGGCGCCCTGCGCGGCCCCAGGCTCGCGCTGCGATCAGGAAACAGGCGGACCGGCCCCGCAATCGCCCCGGATCGGGCCCGTTCAGCGCTGGTCCGGCGCCTTCGCCTCGTCAGCGAGCGTGGCGAGGATCTCGTCGAGCCCCGCCGTCGCCGTCGCCGCCTCGCCCAGCCGCCGGACCGAGACCGTGCGGTCGGCCACCTCGCGCTGGCCGACCGCGAGGATCACGGGGACCTTGCCCACGGAATGCTCGCGGACCTTGTAGTTGATCTTCTCGTTGCGCACGTCGGCCTCGGCCCGCAGCCCCGCCGTGCGCAGGCGTTCGACCACCTCGTGGACGTAAGGATCGGCGTCCGAGACGATGGAGGCCACGACGACCTGCCGG
>DAINOF010000336.1:0-1996 GCA_036735505.1 Paracoccaceae bacterium | reverse complement strand
CCGAGCAGGGCAAGCCGCTGTCCGAGGCGCGGGGCGAGATCGCCTATGGCGCGTCGTTCATCGAATGGTTCGCGGAAGAGGCCAAGCGCATCTACGGCGAGACGGTCCCGGGCCACCAGCCCGACAAGCGGATCATGGTCATCCGCCAGCCGATCGGCGTGACCGCCGCGATCACGCCCTGGAACTTCCCCAACGCGATGATCACCCGCAAGGCCGCGCCGGCGCTGGCCGCCGGCTGCGCCATGGTGATCCGGCCCGCGTCGCTGACGCCCCTGTCGGCGCTCGCCATGGGGGTGCTGGCCGACCGGGCGGGGATCCCGAAGGGCGTCCTGTCGATCATCCCGTCGACCTCGGCCTCGGAGATCGGGAAGGAGTTCTGCGAGAACCCGATCGTGCGCAAGCTCACCTTCACCGGGTCGACCGAGGTGGGCCGGGTGCTTCTCAAGCAGGCGGCCGAGCAGGTGATGAAGTGCTCGATGGAGCTCGGCGGCAACGCCCCCTTCATCGTCTTCGACGACGCCGATCTCGACGCCGCCGTCGAGGGCGCCATCGCCTGCAAGTTCCGCAACAACGGCCAGACCTGCGTCTGCGCGAACCGGATCTACGTGCAGGACGGGGTCTACGACGCCTTCGCCAAGAAGCTCGCGGCGCGGCTGAAGACGATGAAGCTGGGCGACGGGCTTGACGGCGCGGACCTCGGGCCGCTGATCGACGAGGCCGCGGTGAAGAAGGTGCGCGAGCATATCGAGGACGCCACCTCGAAGGGCGCGATGGTGTTCTACGGCGGCAATTCCTCGAACGTCGGCCCGTTGTTCTTCGAGCCGACCGTGATCACCGGCGTGACTCAGGACATGAAGGTGTCGGTGGAGGAGACCTTCGGGCCGCTCGCCCCCCTCTTCCGGTTCAAGGACGAGGACGAGGTCATCGCGATGGCCAACGACACGATCTTCGGCCTCGCCTCCTACTTCTACGCGCGTGACCTTTCCCGCGTCTACAAGGTGGCCGAGGCGCTGGAATACGGGATCGTCGGCGTGAACACCGGCATCATCTCGACCGAGACGGCGCCCTTCGGCGGCGTCAAGCAGTCGGGGCTCGGGCGCGAGGGGTCGCGGCACGGGATCGAGGACTACCTCGAGATGAAGTACATCTGCCTGTCGGTCTGACGCGCGGAACCCGCCGCAGAAGGCGCCGTTCCTTCCGCGGAGGTGTCCCATGCCCGACGACCGGGGGCGCGAGGCCCGTTCGCCGCTGGACATGCCGCGGGCGGGCTGGCGCGACATCCTGATCCGAACCGCCCGGCGCGTCGACCGCGACCGGGTGGACATCGTCGCCTCGGGCGTGGCCTTCTGGGCGCTGCTCGCGCTGTTTCCCACCATCGCTGCCGTGATCATGGTGTCGGGCGTCCTCCTTGACCCCGCCGCGATGCGCGACCAGATCTCGGCGCTGATCACGCCGCTGCCGCCCGAGGCGGCCGCGCTGGTGAACGACCGCGCGGCCGAGGTCGCGGCGCGCGAGCGGGCAGCGGGGGTGGGCGCGCTCATTGCCATCGGCTTCGCGATCTGGACCTCGGCGGCGGCGACGAAAACGCTGATGGCCGGGCTCAACGCCGCCTATGACGAGCGCGAACGGCGGGGCATCGTGCGGTTCAACGTCTCGGCCATCCTGCTGACGCTCGGCATCTTCGTGGGCTTCATCCTGTCGGTCGTCTCGATCGTCGTGATCCCGGCCGCGCTCGCGCTCCAGCCGGGGCTCGGCTGGACGGCGGCGCTGGTCGACTGGCTGCGCTGGCCGGTCATGGCGGGCTTCGCCATCGTCGGACTTGCCGCGCTCTACCGCTTCGGCCCCTCGCGGCGGCAGGCGCGCTGGCGCTGGGTGAGCCTGGGCGCGGTCGTGGCCACGGCGCTCTGGGTGCTCGTGTCGCTGATGTTCTCGGGCTACGTGCGCAACTACGCCGCCTACAACCAGTTCTACGGGACGCTGGGCGGGGTCGCGGTAC
>DAINOF010000335.1:0-2010 GCA_036735505.1 Paracoccaceae bacterium | reverse complement strand
TCACCAAGGACGGCCAGATCGCGGGCCCCCGCGTGGTCGAGCACATGGTCGACACGGTGCTCTACTTCGAGGGCGAGCGCGGCCACCAGTTCCGCATCCTGCGCGCCGTCAAGAACCGCTTCGGCCCGGCCGACGAGATCGGCGTCTTCGAGATGACCGGCGCGGGGCTCGCCGAGGTCGCCAACCCCTCGGCGCTGTTCCTGTCCGAACGCGACACGCCCGCGCCCGGGTCGGTCGTCTTCGCCGGCATCGAGGGCACGCGGCCCGTGCTCTGCGAGATCCAGGCGCTCGTGGCCCCCGCGCCGGCCGGCCAGGCGCGGCGGTCGGTCGTCGGCTGGGACGGCGGGCGGCTGAACATGATCCTCGCCGTGCTCGAGGCGCGCTGCGGCATCCCCTTCGCGGGGCTCGACGTCTACCTGAACGTGGCGGGCGGCCTGAGGATCGGGGAACCCGCCGCCGACCTCGCTGTGGCCGCGGCGCTACTTTCCTCGCGCGAAGACAGGGCCTTGCCCGCGGAGACTGTCGTTTTCGGGGAAATCAGTCTATCTGGGGCCGTCCGCCCCGTGGGGCAGACGGACCAGCGGCTGAAGGAAGCGCGGAAGCTCGGCTTCACCGCGGCCCTGATGCCGGACGACAAGAAGGCGACGCTCGAGGCGGGACTGACGGTACAGAGAATACCGGACCTCGCGGCGCTCGTCGGTGACATATTCGGCGCGGGTTGAGGCAAGGCCCGGGGAGCAGATCGAATGGAAGGCTTTACGGTCGTCGACGGCGCGGTCGCGCTCGTCATCCTGCTCTCGGGGGTGCTCGCCTATTCGCGGGGCTTCGTGCGCGAGATGCTGTCGATTCTCGGCTGGATCGGCGCGGCGGTCGCGGCCTGGTACTTCGCGCCCATGGCGACGCCGCTTGTCCAGCAGATCCCCATCCTGTCGGATTTCCTCGGCGACAGCTGCGAGTTGTCGGTGATCGCGGCCTTCGCGGCGGTCTTCGCGGTCGCGCTGATCCTGATCTCGATCTTCACCCCGGTCTTCGCGGGCGCGGTGCAGCGCTCGGCGCTGGGCGGGGTCGACCAGGGCCTGGGCTTCCTCTTCGGGGTGGCGCGCGGCATCCTGCTCGTCGTCGTGGCGCTCATCCTCTACGAGCGGGTGATGGCCAACGAGACGGTGGCGGTGGTCGACGACAGCCGCTCGGCCGAGGTCTTCGGCGCGCTGTCTGACCGCGTCGCGGCCGAGATCCCCTCGGAGACGCCCGGCTGGTTCGTCGCCCGCTACGAGGAGATGATGGCGGTCTGCGGCGGGTCCGCGCCGGCGCCGCTCCCCGGGGCAGGTCCCGAGACGGTACCCGAAGGCACCCCGTCCGGCACCTGAGCCTCTGCCTCGATTGACGGCACCGGGCCCAAAGACCGCGCCTCTCGGCGTCATAATTCCGAAACCTCCGTGACAGTGCAGCGCCCGCACACTATGTGGAGGGGGCTGCCCTGAAACGGAATCGCGACGCCCCGACATGCGCGACCTGCCCCCCGCACATCCCTTCGACTTCGACGCGTGGCGCCCCCACGGAGCCGAGGACAGTCTGCACGAGGAATGCGGCGTCTTCGGCGTGATCGGCGTCGCCGAGGCCGCGAGCTTCGTCGCGCTCGGCCTTCACGCGCTCCAGCACCGGGGACAGGAGGCGGGCGGGATCGTGTCCTACGAGCCTGAGAGCGGCTTCAACTCGGCCCGCCGCTTCGGCTATGTGCGCGACAACTTCACGAGCCACGCGGTCATCGACACGCTGCCGGGCGCGCTCGCCATCGGCCATGTGCGCTATTCGACCGCCGGGTCGAAGGGCGCGACGCAGATCCGCGACGTGCAGCCCTTCTTCGGCGAATTCTCGGCCGGCGGCGCGGCCATCGCGCACAACGGCAACATCACCAACGCGAACGCGCTGCGGCGCGAGCTGATCGACCGGGGGTCGATCTTCCAGTCCTCCTCCGACAGCGAATGCATCATCCACCTGATGGCGCGGTCG
>DAINOF010000334.1:0-2014 GCA_036735505.1 Paracoccaceae bacterium | reverse complement strand
CGCCATGTAGGCGGTCTCGTTGTCCTCGAAGACCTGGTGGACGCCGACGATGTTGGGATGGTCGAGCTTGGCGAGCCGCCGCGCCTCCTGCACGAAAAGCCGCACGATCGCGCGGAACTCGTCCTGCTGGCCGAGGCTGCGCGCCCGCACGATCTTGCCGCGGCGCATGCAGAGCTGGCCCGGGAAGCACTCCTTGATCACGACGACGCGGTCGAGGCTGTCGCGGGCGAGGTAGGTCAGGCCGAAGCCGCCGCTGTTGAGGAAGCTCTCAATGGTGTACTGGCCGTGCAGCAGCGTTGTGCCCGGCAGAAGTTCTTCGGCGAACTCGTCGACTGGCGTCGATTGTTTCGGGTTCGGCGCAGAGTTCATCAATTCCCCACTCGAAACGTGGACACGGCCCGAACAATCTGGAGACCGCAGCACACTAGAAACGGATCGTTGCGCAGGACTTTGGCGAAAAGATGGTCGCAAAGCGGAGCGGGCGGGAAAATGTGGCGGAAGCGTCGGCACAGGCCGCTTTGTTTCCGAGCTGTTACGCGTCGCGGTTCACGTCCCGCACGATCCGCTCGTGCCGGCGCAGCTCGGTCAGGGCCGAGCCGAAGGTCCCGATGCCGCGTCCCTCCAGCATGGCGAGGCAGGCGGTGAAGACCTGCGCGGTGGCCACGGCGTCGCCGAGCGCGGTGTGGCGCAGGTTGCCCGCGATGTCGACGCCCAGGCGGTCGGCCAGCGCGTCGAGCGTGTGGGTGGCCGACCCGCCGAAGAGCACGGCCGAGAGGAGGACCGTGTCGAGCACCGGATGGTCGAAGACGAGCCCCGCGGGCGTGCCGGAGCGGCGCAGGAAGGCGAGGTCGAAGGGGGCGTTGTGCGCGACGAGCACGGCGTCCTTGGCGAAGCGGTGGAAGGCCGCGACGGCCTCTGCGGCCGCGGGTGCGCCGGTGACCATGCCGTCGCTGATGCCGTGGACGCGGGTCGCGCCGGGCGGGATCGGGCGGCCGGGGTTCACCAGCGTGTCGAAGCGCTCGCCCTCGACGATCCGGCCGTTGACGACGCGCACGGCGCCGATCTGCACCATCTCGTCGCGTTCGGGGTCGAGGCCCGTGGTCTCGGTGTCGAAGACGACAAAGCTCAGCGACCGCAGCGGCGCGCTGCGCTGGTCGGTCGTCGGTTCGGCCCGGATCAGGGCGAAGTCGTAGGTGAGCGGACGCTCGGCGTCGGGGCTGACCGGCTCGAGCATCAGCATGTAGCCCGCGCCCTCGCCCAGCGTCCTCAGGTGCCCCGAGAAGAACCGCCCCGAGCGGGTCTCGGCCACGAGCGGCACGCGCCGCCGGCCCGACCGCGCGAGTTCGGCGATCGCAGCGCGCACCGGCGCCTCCTTGAGGTAGTCGAAGAGCGAGGCGTTGAGGCGGGCCGGGGCCTCGGCCGCCAGAAGCTCGGCCGACTGGCCGTCGTAGAGGACGATCTGGTCGGCGGCGTTCACCATCATCACGGCGAGCGGGATGTCGGTGAGGATCTCGGTCAGCTGGCGGGCCTCGAAGGCCAGTTCGGCGGTGCGTTGCGCCACCGTTTCGGCCGCACCCAGCGTCGCGGCCGACAGCTGCTTCGACACCGCCGCCGCCGCCGGGGCGAGATCGCCCAGGTAGCGGCCCACGCCTTCGTCGAGATCGCGCGTGACGCCGCCGTGCGCCCGCGCGCGCAGGTCCGCCGCGAGGCGCTCGAGCGGCTTGGCCACGTTCTCGTCGAACATGAGCCAGATGCCCGCGGTCAGCGCGAGGATGCCGAACCCCGCCACGATGCCCGCCGTCAGGAACGGCGAGGCGAGTCCCCCGGACTGCCGGTAGCCGAGCCAGAGGCCGGCGCCCGTGATTCCGACCGCGCCGAGCCCGAGCGCCGCGAAGAACAGAAGGACGCGCAGGCGAAGGCTCAGGCGGTGCATCTCACGCCTCCGCGCAGGCGGCGACAAGGACGGGGTCGTCCGGCGGGATCGGCTGCCAGTCGGCATTGGCGACCTCGCCCG
>DAINOF010000333.1:0-2023 GCA_036735505.1 Paracoccaceae bacterium | reverse complement strand
GCGCCCGAGGTGATCGGTCCCGAGCCAGTGCGCGCCCGACGGCCCCAGCATCCGGGCGCGCACGTTCAGCGCCGTCACGTCGTGGGGCGTCCAGGCGAAGGAGATCAGCGCCGCCGCGACGAAGACCGCCGCCAGCGCCGCGCCGAGGATCAGCGAGACCGGCCACCTCATGCCCGCCACCTCATGCCTGTCGCCTCAGCCGCGGGTCGATGACGGCATAGGCCACGTCGACGAGGAAGGTGACGACGATCACCGCGAAGACCAGCAGCATCGTGACCGATTCCACCACGATCAGGTCGCGCTGGGTGATCCCCTGGAAGATCAGCCGCCCGAGGCCCGGCAGGAAGAACACGTTCTCGATGATGATGGCGCCGGCCAGCAGGAAGGAGAACTGGAGCCCAATGATCGTCATCACCGGGATCATCGCGTTGCGCAGCGCGTGGCGCTGGACGGTCTGGCGCTGCGACAGACCCTTGGCGCGCGCCGTGCGGATGTAGTCCTGCGAGAGCGTCTCGATCACCGCCGACCGCATCACGCGCGCGAGGATCGAGGCCTGCGGCAGCGCCAGCGCGATGGCGGGCAGGGTCAGCGCCTTGAGGCCCGCCCAGACCCCCGCCTCCCAGCCCGGGAACCCGCCGGCCGCGAACCAGCCGAGCTGGATCGCGAAGACGAGCACGAGAAGCATCGCGAACCAGAAGTTCGGCACCGCGATGCCGAGCTGCGTCGTCCCCATCACCGCCACATCCGCCCCCCGCCCCCGCTTCGCCGCCGCCAGAAGCCCGACCGGGAAGGCGATGAGGATGGTGAGCGCGAGCGCATAGAGCGTGAGCGGCAAGGACACCCCGAGCCGTGCGGCCACGAGCTCGGCAACCGGCACGCGGTAGGTATAGGACACCCCGAAGTCGCCGGTCAGCATGCCGCCCACCCAGCCGAGGTAGCGCGCGGGCAGGCTCCCCTCGAGCCCCAGCTCGCGGCGGAGCGCCGCGACCGTCTCGGGCTCGGCGTTCATTCCCAGCATGGTGACCGCCGGATCGCCCGGGATCACCTCGACCACCGCGAAGATGACGAGCGAGGCGACGGCGAGCGAGACCGCGAGCGACAAGAGACGGGACATCAGGTAGCGGACCATGGTCGGACGCTAGCGAAGCGGCGCGCCACGTGCCACGGCTTTTCGCCGGAACCGCGGCACCCGGCCGGCGTTCCCGCCCGGACCGACAGGAGCGCCGGACATGACCGCCATCGAGCCGATCCCCACGACGCGCGAAAACCTCCTCGCCTTCCGCATCTCGGGCCAGGTCGGCAAGGACGACATGCACGGCATGGCCGAGATCGCCAACGCCGCCTTCGACCGGCACGGCACCGTCGACATGCTTCTCATCTTCGAGACCTTCGCCGGCCGCGACACGGGCGCGCTCTTCGACGCCGAGGCGCTGAAGGCGCAGGTCCGCTCGCTGGCCAAGCTCGGCCGCTACGTCGTCGTGGGCGCCCCCGACAGCGCGCGCGCGATGATCGAGGCGATGGACGCGGTGATCCCGGTCGAGGCCATGACCTTCGACAGGGGCGACGAGGAGAAGGCCTGGATCGAGCTCGGCGCGCGGCCCGCCTGAGGCGGCCGGGCGAGGGGCTCTGCCCCTCGCACTCCCCGGGGTATTTCCGGACAGATGGAAATGGGAAGAGGCCCGCGTCTCAGATACGGATCACGAAGTCCTTGCGGGTCGTCTCGACCACCTCCCAGACGCCGTGGAAGCCCGGACGGAGGATGAAGGCGTGGCCCGTGCGGACGGTGCGCGGGGCCGCGCCGTCCTCGGTCAGGATCGAGACGCCCGACAGGATGCGGCAGTATTCCCATTCGTCGTAGGCGACGCGCCAGGCGCCGGGCGTCGCCTCCCAGATGCCGGCGTAGAGGCCGTCGCGGTCCTCGAGCGTCCAGGTCCGGAACCGCGGCGCGCCCTTCAGGACGCGCGCGGGGTCGGGCGCGCCCTCTTCGGGCGCGATCGCGTCGGTCGAGAGCGCAAGAAAGCCG
>DAINOF010000332.1:0-2027 GCA_036735505.1 Paracoccaceae bacterium | reverse complement strand
CCCCCTCGCCCGAGTTGGCGCCGTATAGAGGGAGTCGCAGGGGGTGTCAACTGGAGGGGACAGGCTGTTCCCGGCGGTCTAGCGCATCCGGAGCGGCACGGTGCCGCGGCGGCTCAGGTGGCGTTCCCGCAGGAGCGTGTAGATCCCCGAACCGGCGACGATCGCCGCCCCGACCAGGGTGAGAAGCGTCGGCCAGTCGCCGAAGGCCACGAGCCCCAGAACGAGCGCGAAGAGCATGCTCGTGTAGCGGAACGGGGCGACGAGGCCGAGATCGCCCACCCGCATCACCATGACCGAGCACATGTAGCCGCCGATCACGAAGACCGTGGCGCCGGCAAGGAGAAGGCCCGCCCGCGGCGTGACCGGCACCCACTCGGCGGTCCCGGCCGTCCCGAGCGCGCCGAAAAGCGCGACGCTGGCCGCGGCGGCGAGCGCCACGGTCAGCGACGGGACCCTGGGCGACAGCCGCCGCGTCGCCAGATCGCGCAGCGTCACGAAGAAGACCGACGCGAGCGCATAGACCGAGTAGATCGTGAAGCCCTCGGTCCCCGGGCGCACGATCAGAAGAACCCCTCCGAAGCCCACCACGATGGCCGTGAGGCGCCGCCAGCCGAGCGGCTCGCGCAGGAACAGCGCGCCGGCGAGCGTCACCGTGAGCGGGATCGTCTGGATGATCGCGGTCGCGTTGGCGAGCGGCATGTTGAAGAGCGCGGTGATGAAGGTATAGGCCGCGCCGACCTCGGCCCCCGACCGAAGCGCGACGAGCCCCCAGTCGCGCCGCGGCAGATCGAAGCGGAGCGCGCCGAGGTAGTGTGCGAGCAGAAGCAGGAACAGGGTCGTGCCGAGGCCCCGCAGGAAGATCGCCTGGAACAGCGGAAGCTCTTCTCCCGCCGCCTTCATGAAGGCGTCGTTCAGCGTGAAGGAGGCCATTGCCCCCATCATCAGGAACGCGCCGCGGGTGTTGTCCGAGAGGGGGGCCATGCCGCCCCGCTAGCAGGCTGCCCGCGGCTTCGCCAGCGGAATGCGCTGCCGCTCAGCGGTCACGCGGCGGCAGGGGACGGGTCAGGAGGAAGGTTGCCACCGCGACGAGGACCACGACCTGAACGGCGAGAACGCGCGGCCCGAAATCGGCGAGGATGCCCGTCACGAGCGCGACGCCCAGGAGGGCCATCGCGCCGGTCTTGGCCCTGCGCGAGATCGCCCGGTGCGTGCGCCAGTCGGCGATCGGCGGGCCGAAGCGCGGGTGGTGGATGATCCAGTCGTGCAGCGCCGGAGAGGACCGGGCGAAGCAGACGGCGGCGAGCAGGAGAAAGGGGGTCGTCGGCAGAAGCGGCAGGACGATTCCCACGAGGCCGAGCGCGAGGGCGACGATCCCCGAGACGAACCAGGCAGCGCGGAAGAGGAACATCGGGGTCGCTCCGGCAGGGTCGCGGCGGGTGCGGCGGGGGCTGCGGGGCGCGGGCGCCGTGGCTCGGCCTGAGCGACGCGCCCCCGCCGAAGCGGGGGCGCGCCTGTGTCACACGAAAACCGGGATCAGTCGCGGCTTTCCGGCGTGTCGACGAGACCGGCGTCGATCTCCTCGCCCACGAACTCTTCCATCGGCCCCTCGATCGCCGCCGCGGCCTCGGCCTCGGCCCGGGCGGCCTCGATCACCGAAAGGTCGCGCTCGCTCGCGATGCGGCGGATGCGGGTCGTCGCCCCGCCCGTGCCCGCCGGGATCAGGCGCCCGACGATCACGTTCTCCTTCAGCCCCACGAGCTTGTCGCGCTTGCCCTGCACCGAGGCTTCGGTCAGCACCCGCGTCGTCTCCTGGAAGGAGGCGGCCGAGATGAACGACCGGGTCTGGAGCGAGGCCTTGGTTATCCCGAGCAGGATCGGCTCGCCCTGCGCGGGGCGTCCGCCCTTGGCGATCGCCTTCTCGTTGGCCTCGTCGAACTCGGCCTTGTCGACGTTCTCGCCCTTCAGCAGCACGGTGTCGCCCGAGTCGAGGATCTCCCACTTCTGGAGCATCTGGCGGACGATGACCT
>DAINOF010000331.1:0-2057 GCA_036735505.1 Paracoccaceae bacterium | reverse complement strand
TCCCTGATCTTCACGCCACGGTACGGACGGGGACAGGCAAGGGGGCCGCTCGTCACGCCCGCCGCTCGGGCGACGTACCTGGCATCATCTACGGCGGCGGACCCGATCCGCTTCCGATCAACATCCCCTACAACGCGCTCGTGAAGCGGCTCAAGGCGGGCCGGTTCCTGTCGACGCTCTTCAACATGAAGGTCGAGGGGCATGACGACGTCCGCGTGATCTGCCGCGGCGTGCAGCGCGACGTCGTGAAGGACCTGCCGACGCATGTGGACTTCATGCGGCTGAAGCGCACCTCGCGCATCAACCTCTTCATCCACGTGGACTTCATCAACCACGAGGCGTCGCCGGGCCTCAAGCGCGGCGGCACGCTTGTCGTGGTGCGCCCCGAGGTCGAGCTTTCGGTGATCGCGGGCGACATCCCCGACCACATAACGGTGGACCTCACCGGCCGCGACATCGGCGACGTGATCCACATCGAGGACGTGGCTCTGCCCGAAGGCGCCAGGCCCACGATCGAACGGAACTTCGTGATCGCCAACATCTCGGCGCCATCGGGTCTCCGCTCGTCCGACGGCGAGAACGGCGCGGACGACGAGGCCTGAGCGCCTCGTCCGCGACGACGCCGGGGGCCCCCTTGCGGGGCCCCTTTGCCGTCCGGGCGGGTCCCGCGCCGCCCTTCAGCCGATCGCCTGCACGCTTTCGAAAATCTCGAGTTCCGGCGGGCCGAGGTACATGTCGCCGTGGTCGCCCGCGCTTCGGTGCGCCATGCGGAAGGCGTCGGACCGGGTCCAGTCGCGGAACGCCGCCTCGCTCTCCCAGGCGGTGTGCGAGGCGTAAAGCCGGTAGCCCTCCTTCTCGGGGCCCTTGAGCAGGTTGAAGGCCACGAAGCCCTTGACGCGCGTGAGGTGGCTGTCGCGGGCCGTCCAGACCTGCTCGAACGCCTCCTCCTGCCCGAGCCTCACCTTGAAGCGGTTCATCGTCAGGTACATGGCGCCCCTCCTCCGGCTGGAACTCGGACGCAGTTCATTGCATGAAGGGTGGAACGTCAACGCAACATCGAGAGGCCGGCCATGCGTCTCTTCGTCGGGCTCGGCAATCCGGGGGCGAAATATGCCCGGAACCGGCACAACATCGGCTTCATGGCGCTCGACCGGATCGCCACGGACCACGGGTTTCCGCCGTGGCGGGCGAGGTTCCAGGGCCAGATGACCGAAGGACGGCTCGGCGCCGACAAGGTGGTGCTGCTCAAGCCCGAGACCTTCATGAACCTCTCGGGCCAGTCCGTGGGCGAGGCCATGCGCTACTTCAAGCTAACGCCCGAGGACATCACCGTCTTCCATGACGAGATCGACCTCGCGCCCGCCCGGCTCAAGGTGAAGTCCGGCGGCGGACATGCCGGGCACAACGGGCTGAGGTCGATCCACGCCCATGTGGGCGAGGCCTATCAGCGCGTGCGGATGGGGGTCGGCCACCCGGGCCGGAAGGAGGCGGTCGCGGGCTATGTCCTGCACGATTTCGGCAAGGCGGACGAGAATTGGCTCGAGGACATCCTCCGCGGCGCGAGCGACGGGGCGGCCGCGCTGGCCGCCGGCGACGCGGCCGGGTTCCAGAACGCGGTCGCGCTCCGCACGGCCCCGCCGCGGTCTTCAGGCGGGGCGAAACCGCCGGGGGCGACGCCCGAGGCTGCGCCAGCGCAGGTCGAGCCTCCCGACGCCGAGCCCGAAGCGCGCTCGCCCCTCCAGCGGCTCGTCGACCGCTTCCGGTGACCGCGGTCCGCGACGCCTTCCGCGACCAGTCCCGCGCCTGCGCGGCGCTCGGCTCGCCGTTCATGGCGGGCCTCATGGCGCTCTGCGCCGACCGCCTCGGCCGGGGGACGGTGGCAGAACGCGTGCTCGGCTGGGAGGGCGAGGTCGGCCCCGCCGGCGCCTCGGTGCCGCTCCGGCTCGCGGGCGCGCTCCATGCGCTTGTCCGCGACGGAAGCGACCCGGACCTCGCCGCCGCCTACCCGCCCGCCGATGCGGCCGAGGCCGCGCTCTGGGCCGCGGTGGAGGCGGCGC
>DAINOF010000330.1:0-2091 GCA_036735505.1 Paracoccaceae bacterium | reverse complement strand
CGCCTTCGTCCGCTGGGCCTATGCCCGCGCGCTCGCCCACCGCCAGCCGCGCTACCGCGCCATGGCCCTTCGCTGGGGCGTGACCCTCGCCGCGGCCGACGTGGCGAAGGTGCAGAGCGCCGCCGACGTCACCGAACTCGTGGCCGCCGCGATCGCCGCGCGCGGCTGAGCCGCCGCAAATCCCTGCAAAGCGCGGAGATATCGGCAGAAAACCGCCGAAATCAGCGCCACGCGGCCGCCCCGCACCACGCGCCGGCCAAAACGGTTGCCCGGCCGCTGGCCGGCCGTTAACACATCTTGCAACCGTCCGACCTGGGCCTGCGCCGGATACAGGGACGGACCGTCCGGGACAACATAGCGAGACCGACCCTTGCGAGCCGATCCAGCGTTGAGCCTCAGGGCGCGTCTTCACAGGGCGGTTCCGGAACGTCGCCTGTTCCTGAAATCCGACAGCGAGACGCGCTTCGTCAGGCTCACCCCCGGAACGCAGGTCGCGATGCTGGGCGGCGGTACGCTTCTTGTCGGCTGGGCCATTCTCGCCTCGGCCATCCTCTTCATGAACGCGCTCGGCGCCGGCAACCTCCGCGACCAGGCCCTGCGCCAGCAGGAGCTCTACGAGGCCCGCCTGAATGACCTCGCCGCCGAACGCGACGCCCGCGCCGAGGACGCCCGCCTCGCCTACGAGCGCTTCTCGAAGGCGCTCGCCGAAGTCTCGCAGATGCAGGCCCGGCTTCTTGCCTCGGACGCGCGGAAGGCCGAGCTCGAACAGGGCATCGAGATCATCCAGGGCACGCTTCGCCGCACCATCGAGGAACGCGACGCGGCCCGCGACGAGACCACGCTGCTCGTGGCGGAACTCGACGAGGCGACCGCGCCCATCGCCGACGACATCGCCCGCGCCGACGCCATCGCCGCGACCATCGACGTCCTTGCGGGCGCCCTTGCCGAGACGGCCGGGGAACGCGACGCGGTCGCCGCCTCGGCCGAGGACGCCACCATCCGGATCGAAGAAATGGCGCTCGAGGCCAAGCTTGTCGAGGAACGCAACGACCGCATCTTCCGCCAGCTCGAGGAGGCCGTGGCGGTCTCGCTCGAACCGCTCGACGAGATGTTCCGGCAGGCAGGCCTGCCGGCCGACTCGATCCTCGAGACGGTGCGCCGCGGCTACGCGGGCCAGGGCGGCCCGCTCACTCCGCTCACGATCTCGACCAAGGGCCGCGGCCCCGATCCCGACAGCCTGCGCGCGAACGGGATCCTCGAGCGGCTCGACGCGCTCAACCTCTACCGGATCGCCGTGCAGAAGACCCCTTTCGCCGAGCCGGTGCGCGGCGCCTTCCGCCACACGAGCGGCTTCGGCCCCCGACGCGACCCCAAGACCGGCCGCACCCGGATGCACGAGGGGACCGATTTCGCGGCCTCCCACGGCACCCCGATCCATGCCACCGCGGACGGCGTCGTGATCCATGCGGGCTGGCAGGGCGGCTATGGGCGGCTCGTCAAGATCCGCCACGATTTCGGCATCGAGACCCGCTACGCACATCTTTCGGACATTCGCGTCCGCGAGGGCCAAAGGGTATCGCGCGGGGACAGGATCGGTGATATGGGAAACTCTGGCCGTTCGACCGGCACCCATCTCCACTACGAGGTGCGGATCGGCGGAGAACCCGTCAACCCGATGACATACATCAAGGCTGCGAGAGATGTTTTCTAAAAGCAGAGTGAACGAGCCCGCACCCAAAGCGGACGCACCCGAAGCGCCCCGGATGTCCGAGTCGCTCGCGCCCAAGACGTCCACCGATTTCGCGCCCTCCGCCCCCAAGGCCAAGCCGCCCGCATCGGTCCTGTCGTCCGACCTCACCATCAAGGGCAACCTGCGCACGACCGGCGACATCCAGATCGAGGGCACAGTCGAGGGCGACATCCGCGCCCATCTTCTGACCATCGGCGAAGGCGCGACCGTCAAGGGCGAATGCGTGGCCGACGACGTGGTGATCAACGGCCGGATCGTGGGCCGGGTGCGCGGGCTCAAGGTGCGCCTGACCTCCACCGCCCGCGTCGAGGGCGACATCATCCACAAGACCATCGCCATCG
>DAINOF010000329.1:0-2107 GCA_036735505.1 Paracoccaceae bacterium | reverse complement strand
CGATGGGCGGGTGGTTCCCCGCGATCTCGGCCAGGTCGTCGCTGTCGCGGCGGTTGCGAAGCGCCATGATCTGGTGGATGCGCAGGTAGAGCGCCGTCCAGGACTGCAACAGCAGGTGGTGGTCCGACAGCGCGATGAGCGTCCGGTGGAACTGTTCGTCGCCGAGGATCAGCGCCTCTCGGTCCCCCGCCTCGGCCGCGGCCTGCATCGCGCGGCACGGCTCCCACAGCGGCGCGACATCGGCCGCGCGGTCGAGGATGCGGCGCACGGCCATGACCTCGTAGGTCTGGCGGAGCGACCAGGTCTCCTCGACCTCGCGCACGGTGAGCGGCTTCACCCGCTTGCCCTTGTAGGCCACGGTCTCGACAAGCCCGTCGTTCTCGAGGATCGCGATGGCCTCGCGCACCGGCGCGCGGCTCACGTTCATCTGTTCGGCGAGCGCGGTTTCCACGAGAACCGTTCCGGGCCGCAGCTTGGCCGTCACGATGGCCCGGCGCAGGCGGTCGGCGATCAAGACGCGCAGCGGCGTCTGCTCGATCGGCTCGAGATCGGGGGCGGCGGGCAGAAGCCCGGTATCGGCACTGGTCACGCGGTCGTCTCCTCCCAAAGACACAACTCTGCGGCGCGCCGGGCCGCGGCCGCCTGCTCCGCGTCGAGCGGCAGGAGCGGCGGGCGGACGCGGGCGAACCCGGCGTCCCGCATCCGTTCCGCGACGACGGCCTTCACGCCGGGAATGAGCGGCATCGCCTCGCAGGCCGCGCGCACCGCGCTGACCTGTGCGAGCGCGGCGGCCTCGCCCGCGGTCCCGAGGGCCCGGATCAGCCGCATGATGCCGGCCGCGTTCACGTTGGCCGAGGCGCTGATGCAGCCCGCGCCGCCGGCGGCCACGTTCACGGGGATCAGGCTTTCGGACGAGGAATAGGTCTCGATCTGCGGGAAGGCCGCGATGACGGCAGCCGTGTTGTCCCACTTGCCCGAGGAATCCTTCAGGCCCCGGACGGTGCCGGGGAAGGCCTCGATCAGGCGGCCGATCATCGCGACCGAAAGGCCGACGCCCGAGATCTGCGGGATGTGATAGAGGTAGAGTGCCACTTCGGGCACCGCCTCGATGGCGGCGGCATAGGCGGCGAAGACGGCCTCGTCCGACAGCGGCTTGTAGTAGAAGGGTGGCAGCATCAGCACGCCCCGGCAGCCCAAGTCCGTGGCGTGCCGGGTCAGCGCGACGGTGTCGGGCAGCGCCGCGCAGCCGGTGCCGGGGATGAGCCGCGACGGGTCGATCCCGGCGGCGACAAGCGCCTCGAGCGCCGCCATGCGTTCGGCGACCGAAAGCGAGTTCGCCTCGGAGGTCGTGCCGAAGACGGCGAGCCCGTCGGCCCCGTCGTCGAGAAGGCGGCGGCAACAGGCGACGAAACGGGCCGTGTCCACCGAAAGGTCGGGGCCGAAGGGCGTGATCGCGGGGACGAAAAGGCGGGTCGCGTGGGTCATGGTCCGGTTCCGGTAAGCGCCGGCGGCGCAGTGACGGTGAGGGGCGCGATGTCGGCGAAGCGGTCGTCGTCGGCTGCGCCCCGCCACATCAGGACGGCGAAATGGCCCGGCCGCCCGAGCACGGTCATGCCCGCATGCCAGGCGCCGGGGCGATAGGCGATGCCCACCGTCCCGGGCAGGATGACCGATATCGCGCCCAGAGGCTCCGGTGCGTCGGCCCCCGGCATGACGGTGACGAGGTAGCGGTCGACGTCGACCGGAAGGAAGACCTGCGCGGCATGGGGATGCGCCTCGACCCGGCCGATCCCGAGCGGGAGGTCCGAGGGCGCGACGTGGTTCATGTGGAACTGGAGCGCGAGGCCCGGGACGGGGGCGAGCCAGTCGGAATAGAGCCGGCGGTCGCCCGGATGCGCGGGCGGCTCCACGAGGACGGCGAAGCGCGACAGCGCCGCCGGAACGACGTGTTGTGCTGCGATCCTCATGCGACGACCTCGGCGCCGGGCGCGGGAACATGGGCACGGAAGGCGGCCGCGATGTCGCCCCGCCGGCAGACCCAGACGCGGGGGTCGCGGGCGATGTGGCCGATGAAGTCGACAAGCCCCCGCAGGCGGCCGGGATGGCC
>DAINOF010000328.1:0-2137 GCA_036735505.1 Paracoccaceae bacterium | reverse complement strand
TCGGCAGCGCCCAGTACTGGTCGCCGTCCTTCATCGCCTGCACCATCGGGAAGTATTCGGCGTCGATCTCGGCGGCGGGGAAGACGTCGGAGGGCAGAGGCTGGATGAGGTCGGCGGCCACATAGTCGTTGAGCCAGCCGTAGAACAGCTGGACCACGTCCGGCCCCTCGCCCGCGGGGATCGCCGCGGCGACCTTGGTGCGGTAGTCGGCATAGGGGAAGTGGGTCATCTTGACGGTGATGTCGGGGTTCGCCGCCTCGAAGTTCTCGATCAGCTGCTCCATCGCCGTGATGCGGGCGTCGAAGAAGTACTGCCAGTATTCGATCTCGACGGCAGAGGCGGCCGAGCCGAGAAGTGCGGCGGCGCTGGTCGCGGAGGCGAGCGCCAGTGCCCTCAGTGTGCTGAATCCCATGAAACTCTCCCTGTTTCCCTTGCCGGCTTCGGCCGGACCACGCGCGGTCGCGGCCGCATGATCCTCATCGATAACTCAATGCAGTTGAGCTATCAAGATGATTGAGTTAATCGAGGTCCCGTGATCGCCATGTCCAACATCGTCGTCGGCGCGAACTCGGAGAGATCGCGCAGCCACAACCGCCAGGTCGTGCTCGGCCGCGTGCGCGCGGCGGGCGAGGTCGGCCGGGCCGAGATCGCGCGGGCGTCGGGGCTGAGCACGCAGGCGGTGTCGAACATCATCGCCGAGCTTCTCGAGGACGGGTTCATCGTCGAGCGCGGACGACGGGCGGGGGGGCGCGGCCTGCCCGCGGTGCAGTATGCGCTGAACCCCAGGGGCGGGTTTGCCGTGGGGATCGAGATCCGGCCCGACGCGGTCTTCGCCGCGCTTCTCAACCTCTGCGGAGAACGGCTGGTGTCCGAACGCCGCACCATCGCGTCGCCGGACAGGGACAGCGTCACGCGGACCGTGCGCGCGCTTCACGCCTCGGTGCTCGGGACAGCGGGCGGGCCGGCCGACCGGGTGCTCGGCGCCGGGATCGTCATGCCGGGGCCGTTCGGCGCGACGGGCATCCACGACAGCGGGTCCGAGCTTCCGATCTGGGAGGACGTCGCGCCCGACCGCTGGTTCTCGGACGCGCTTGGCCTGCCCGTGCTGGTCGAGAACGACGCGAACGCCGCCGCCATCGCCGAGCGCATCTCGGGCGTGGCGCAGGGGCTCGAGACCTACGCCTTCATCTACTTCGGCAGCGGCCTCGGCCTCGGCCTCGTGCAGAACGGGCGGCTCCTGACCGGCGCCTTCGGCAATGCGGGCGAGATCGGCCATATCCCGGTGCCGCTGGCGGGCCGGATCGTCAGCCTTGAAAGCGCGGTCAGCCGGCTGTCGGTCCAGACAGCGCTGCGGGCGGCGGGGATCGAGGCGGGCAGCGTCGAGGATCTCGACCGGCTCCATGCCGGGGGCGACCCGGTGCTGGCGGCCTGGCTCGAGGCGGCGGTCGAGCCGCTGTCGGCGGCCGTGGGCATCGTCGAGAACCTCTTCGACCCGCAGGCCGTGATCCTGGGCGGCGCGATGCCCGACGGCATCCTCGACCATCTCATCGCGGCGGCGCGGCTGCCCGACCGGTCGGTCTCGAACCGCGCCGACCGCGCCCTGCCGCGGCTGTTGCGCGGCGCCTCGGGGCGCATGACCGCGACGCTCGGCGCCGCGGCGCTCGTCATCAACCAGGCGTTCACGCCGCGGATCACCGTCCAGAGCTAGGAGCCCCGATGCCCACGCCCGACCAGACCCGCCTTTCCGAGGCGCGCGCCCGCCCGCGGATCATGGAGCTGTGGTGGGCGCTGCGGCCGCTGACCTCGGTCGTGCGCCTCATGCAATCGGGCGCGCATCCCGACGACGAGGCGTCGGGGCTGCTGGCCGCGCTTGCGTTCCGGGACGGGGTGAACCTGTCCTATGCGTGCTCGACGCGGGGCGAGGGCGGGCAGAACGACATCGGGACCGAGGCGGGGGCCGATCTGGGCGCGCTCCGCACGCGCGAGATGGAGCAGGCCTGCGACGTGCTGGGGATGCGGATGTACTGGCATTCGGAAAGCCCGGACGACCCGATCACCGATTTCGGGTTTTCCAAGAGCGGGGAGGAGACGCTTGCGCGCTGGGGACACGACCGGACATTGGCCCGGTTCGTGGAGA
>DAINOF010000327.1:0-2142 GCA_036735505.1 Paracoccaceae bacterium | reverse complement strand
CGTGCGGCAGAAGCTTGTCGTACATGTTGCCCACCGTCGGGCAGGACGACAGGCCCGTGGTCGTGTCGCTCTCGCCGCATTTGGTCGAGACCCAGAGGTCGGTCAGCGGGCAGTCCTCCTTCTGGAGCTCGGTCGCCCAGTGGACGAACTCCTTGGCCTTCCAGCTTGCCCGCCGGATCGTCTCGAAGTCGCCGTTCTGCTCGATCCAGAAGCCCTCGACCGGCTTGCCGGTCTTCGCGATACCCTCGACGATGATCCGCGTCCATTCGGGCTCGATCCCGATGACGACCACGGCGGCGACGTTGGGATTGGCGCCCGTCCCGATGATCGTGCGGAAATGCAGGTCGAGATCCTCGCCGAACTGGAGCCGCCCGTAGGCGTGGGGGATCGCCATCGTGCCCTTGACGTTGTTCGCCACCGCCTCGCAGGCGGCGTTCGAGATGTCGTCGACCGGCAGGATCAGGACGTGGTTGCGCACGCCCACGCGCCCGTTCTCCCGCCGCCAGGCCTTGACCGTCGCTTCAGCGAAATCGAATGCCATCGTCCGTGCTCCTACCAGCGCTTCGTCTTGAGGTTGTGGGTGTGGACATGCCCGCCCGTCTCGGCCGGGCCGACCATGCGGCCGATGTCCTCGCCGTACTTGATCACCGTCTCGCCTTCGGACAGCGCCTGAAGCGCGACCTTGTGGCCGATCGGGATGTCGGCCTTCGCCGTCAGGCGGAAGTCCGAATCGTCCTCGGTGCAGACGCACAGCATCTCGGTGCCGGCGGTCAGCCCCTCGACGACGACGACGCCGACGTTGTCGCCCCTGTGGTGGACGAGAAGGTGGGGATGGGTATTGGCAGGCAATGTCTCTCTCCCTTGTGGCGGCTCAGGTCCCGGCGAGGTCCCTCAGCGTGTCGTGAAGCGTCTTCGGTATGGTGATCTCGTTCGCGCGGGTCGCGGCCGCGGCCCGGCGGCGGGCGCCGGGCAGGCGTGCGCCGTCCTCCGCCTCGATGGCGGCGTACATGCGCTCGGCCCGCTCGGCGAAGCCCGGTGCGAAGCGCCCCGGGTCGAGGACGAGCACGAGATGCGCGAGATCCGGCGGCCCGCCGGCGTCTTCGAAAAGGGAACTGGCCTCGAAGGCATAGCTCGCCCCCGCGAGCCCGGCCGTCAGCAGCTCGACCATGAGCGCGAGTGCCGCGCCCTTCGCGCCGCCCGCGGGCAGCATCGTGCCGGCCATGGCGGCGGCGGGGTCGGTCGTGGGCCGGCCCTCGGCGTCGAGCGCCCAGCCCTCGGGGATCGGCTGCCCGGCCTTCTGCGCGAGCATCACCTTGCCGCGGGCGACATGGCTGAGCGACAGGTCGATGAGCAGCGGCGCGCCCATGGCCCGCGGCGCGGCAAATGCGATGGGGTTCGTGCCGTAAAGCGCGCGGCGGCCGCCCCAGGGCGCCATGGCCGCGGGCGAATTCGCCATGGCGAGCGCGATCAGACCCTCGCGCGCGAAGGGCTCCACCGCATGTCCCGCGACCCCGAAGTGATGCGAATGCGTGACCGACACGGCCGCGAGGCCCAGGTCCGCCGCCACCGGGCGCGCCGCCGCGGCGCCGGCCTCGATCGCGGCGAAGGCAAGACCGTGGCCCGCGTCGACCCGGACCACCGCGCCGTCGCGCGCCACGGAAGGAACGGCCCCGGCGCGCACCTTCCCGGTCCGCATCTGCGCGGCATAGAACGGCGCCCGGGCGAGGCCATGCGATGGCAGCCCGTCCCGTTCGGCCGCGACGAGCGCGCGGGCCGCGGGCGCGGCGAGCGCGGCGGACATCCCGGCAAGGCCGAACACGGCCACCACCAGCGCCTCGGCCTCTCCGGGAGTGATCCGCACCTCGGTCATGGAACACTCCGCCCGGGCCATCTTTATTTCTCTATAGTTTATATGATAGAGATCCGTCAACGCACGTCCCGTCCCGCAGGAGCAGATGACCCAGCGCCCCGTCGCCCAGCCGCTCCACCGGCAACTCCGCGACCTTATGATGACGCGGATCCGGTCCGGCGAGTGGTCGCCCGGCACCTACCTGCCCTCCGAGACGCGGCTGGCCGACGACTATGGTGTGGCCGTCGGCACGCTGCGCAAGGCGCTGCTCGACCTTGTGGCCGAAGGCGTTG
>DAINOF010000326.1:0-2170 GCA_036735505.1 Paracoccaceae bacterium | reverse complement strand
TCCTCTACGTGGCGATGACCCGCGCGCAGACCTGGCTCATCGTCTGCGGGGCCGGCAAGGCGGCCGACGCCCTCTGGCACGCGCGCATCGCGACCGGCGTGGAAGAGCTCGGCGCCCAGCCGCTCGACACGCCCGTCGGCCCGGGCCGACGGGCCCAGCACGGAACCTGGGAGAACGCCGGCGCCGCCGGTCCTACCGCCCCGGTCCCGCCCCTGCCCGGCAAAGCCCCTGTCGCCCTCCGACCTCGGCGGCGCCAAGGCACTTGCCGTCGACGCCGCCGGCCCCGGAGAGGACGCCGCCCTGCGTCGCGGCCGGCAGGTTCACCGCCTGCTCGAACACCTCCCCGCCCACGCTCCGGCCGACTGGCCGGCGCTTGCGCCCGCACTCCTCGCCCATGGCGAGGATGCGGCGACGCCGGCCGAGGCCGCGCTTCTCCTCCCCGAGGTCGCGGGCCTCCTCGCCGCCCCCGACCTCGCCTTCCTCTTCGCGCCCGACGCGCTGGCCGAGGTGCCGTTTACCTGCCCCCTCCCGGACGGCCGGACGCTCGAGGGCACGATCGACCGACTGCTCGTCACCCCGGCCCGCATGACGGCCGTGGACTTCAAGACGAACGCCGCCGTTCCCGACCGCCCCGAGGACGTGCCCGAGGGCCTCCTTCGCCAGATGGGCGCCTATGCCGCCGCGCTTGCGCGCATCTACCCGGACCGCCCGGTCGAGACGGCACTCCTCTGGACGCGGACGGCCCGGCTCATGCCGCTTCCGCACAGGCTCGTGACCGCGGCCTTCCTCCGCGCCACCGCATCTTGACGCTCCGGACCGCGCTCCATACCTTGCCGGTCCAACGCCGCCGCCAGGGAGCGCCCTCATGAGCACCGTCGCCGTCACCGACGCCACCTTCGACCACGAAGTCCGCAAGTCCGACATCCCCGTGGTCGTCGATTTCTGGGCCGAGTGGTGCGGACCCTGCCGCATGATCGGTCCCGCGCTCGAAGAGCTGAGTACCGAATACGCGGGCCGCGTGAAGATCGTGAAGGTCAACGTCGACGAGAACCCCTCGGCCCCGGCCCAGCTCGGCGTGCGCGGCATCCCGGCCCTGTTCCTCTTCAAGGACGGGCAGGTGGTGTCGAACAAGACGGGCGCCGCGCCGAAGGCCGCGCTGAAAAGCTGGATCGACGGCGCCGTCTGACGGTCCTCCGACCGCGCACCGCTCCTCACCTTTCCGGTTCCATCTGTCCGAAAATACCCCGGGGTGGGTTCGGGAGGGGCAGCGCCCCTCCCGCCTTGCGGACCCGCGCCCGCACCAACATATAGCCCGGACGCGACGCAGGAGGCGCCCATGTCAAACCCGTTTCCCGGCTGGCACGGCACCACGATCATGGCGGTCCGCAAGGGCGGCGAGGTCGTCGTCGCAGGCGACGGGCAGGTGAGCCTCGGCCAGACGGTCATCAAGGGCTCGGCCCGCAAGGTGCGCCGCCTCGCGCCGGGGGGCAGGGAGATCGTGGCGGGCTTCGCAGGCTCCACCGCCGACGCCTTCACCCTTCTCGAACGGCTCGAACGCAAGCTCGAGGCGACGCCGGGCCAGCTTCAGCGCGCCTGTGTCGACCTCGCCAAGGACTGGCGCACCGACAAGTACCTCCAGAAGCTCGAAGCGATGCTGATCGTGACCGACGGAGCCGAGCTTTACGTCGTCACCGGCGCGGGCGACGTGCTCGAGCCCGAACACGACGTCGCCGCGATCGGCTCGGGCGGCAACTACGCGCTGGCCGCCGGCCGCGCCCTCATGGGCACCGACCTGTCGGCCGAGGACATCGCGCGCCGCGCCATGGCCATCGCGGCCGACATCTGCGTCTACACCAACGGCAACCTGACGGTGGAGACGATCCGCACATGACCGACCTGACCCCGCGCGAGATCGTCTCGGAACTCGACCGCTTCATCATCGGCCAGAAGGAGGCCAAGCGCGCCGTGGCCGTGGCGCTCCGCTCGCGCTGGCGCCGCCGGCAGCTTGCGCCCGACCTGCGCGACGAGGTGTACCCGAAGAACATCCTGATGATCGGCCCCACCGGCGTCGGCAAGACCGAGATCAGCCGCCGGCTGGCGAAACTCGCCCGTGCCCCCTTCATCAAGGTCGAGGCGACCAAGTTCACCGAAGTCGGCTATGTGGGCCGCG
>DAINOF010000325.1:0-2179 GCA_036735505.1 Paracoccaceae bacterium | reverse complement strand
GGCATCCAGAACGTGACCGAGGCCGCGATGAAGCTGGGCGAGGCCATCTACAAGGCCGAGCAGGTCAAGTCGCAGGGCGGGTCGGATGACGACGACGGCGCCCGCGGCGTCGACGACGACATCGTGGATGCGGACTTCGAGGATCTCGACGACGACAAGCGCGCTTCGTGAGCGCGGACCGGAACCTCCGGAACCGGCCCGGGATCGCCCGGGCCGGTTCACGCGTTCCGCGGGGATAGGGTCAGATGGCAAAGCGCGACTACTACGACGTCCTCGGGGTGACGAGGGGCGCATCGGCGGAAGAGATCAAGAAGGCCTATCGCCAGAAGGCGAAAGAGCTGCATCCCGACCGCAACAAGGACGATCCGCAGTCCGAGGCACGGTTCAAGGAAGCCAACGAGGCCTACGAGGTCCTGAAGGACGACACCAAGAAGGCGGCCTACGACCGCTTCGGCCACGCGGCCTTCGAGGGCGGGATGGCCGGGGCGGGCGGCGCCTCGCGCGGGGGCCAGGCGGGCGGCGACTTCGCCAGCGCCTTCTCGGACGTCTTCGACGACCTCTTCGGGGACTTCATGGGCCGCAGCGGCGGCGCACGGCAGCGCGCGACGCGCGGCTCTGACCTGCGCTACAACCTCAGGATCTCGCTCGAAGAGGCTTATGTGGGCCTCCAGAAGACGATCAAGGTGCCCACCGCGGTGGCCTGCGACGTCTGCGACGGCTCGGGGTCCGAGGCGGGCGCCGAGCCGCAGGTCTGCCCCACCTGTTCGGGCATGGGCAAGGTCCGGGCACAGCAGGGCTTCTTCACGGTCGAGCGCACCTGCCCCACCTGCGGCGGGCTCGGCCAGATCATCAAGAACCCCTGCAAGGCCTGCGCCGGCGCGGGCCGGGTGCAGAAGGACCGCTCGCTGTCAGTCAACATCCCGCAGGGCGTCGAAACGGGCACGCGCATCCGGCTGGCCGGCGAGGGCGAGGCGGGCCTGCGCGGCGGGCCGACGGGCGATCTCTACATCTTCATCGAGGTCGCCGACCATCCGATCTTCCAGCGCGACGGGTCGAACCTGTTCTGCCGCGTGCCGGTCAGCGTGGCCGAAGCCGCGCTGGGCGGCGAGGTCGAGGTGCCCACGATCGACGGCGGGCGGAGCCGGGTGAAGGTCCCCGAAGGCAGCCAGTCGGGCAAGCAGATGCGGCTGCGCGGCAAGGGCATGCCGGCGCTGCGCGGAGGCGTCTTCGGCGACATGTACATCGAGCTCGCCGTCGAGACGCCGGTCAACCTCACCGCCCGCCAGAAGGAGCTTCTGCGCGAGTTCGACCGGCTCAGCGAAGAGAACAACCCCGAGTCCAAGAATTTCTTCTCGAAGGTGAAGAGCTTCTGGGACGCGATGAAGGGCTGATCCTATTCGGCCGTGTCCACCTCTTCGAGCACGCGGTAGGCGAACACGTTGATGAGCGCGTTGTAGAACTCGGGCTGGCCCGGGACGGTGTAGAGCGCCACCGCGCCGCCGGGAACGGACGCGGGGACGGCAGCCGTCGCGTCAAGCGTGATCTGCGTGCTCTCGAGCGGCGCCTCGCCCGGATCGCTCCGGACATAGACCCATCCTGCAAGGCGGTTGAACGCGCCCCCGTCGGCGAGTGTCGGGACCCCGCCCAGGCTGACCTCGGTCAGGACAATGGTGACGAAGAGGCCGGAGTCATCGATCTTGGGCGCGGCGGCGGCAAGGATGGCCGCGCTCAGGTCCGCTCCGATATCGGGCCAGTAGTCGAGCGCATTGGCATCGACGGCCTCGAATTCGGTGGAGACCTTCACGTCGGAGATCGTGGTGAGGGGCTGCTGTGCAGCCGCCTCGAGCGGTGCGAGCAGCGCCAGTCCGACCGCAGCCAGGGTGCGAAGCATGGTGACCTCCATGGATGTTTCAGGATGATTAACGCCCGCGAACGCGCGCGGCGGAGGTTGGTTCCCTCACATGTCACACGGGCTTCAGTGGGACACCAAATCTTGTGTCTTGCCCGTGACATCCCGTGCCGGACCCCCTATAAATACGCGTGAACAATTCAGGACATGACGCATGGCCGACGCAGCCCGCGACCCTTCCGAATACGGCGCGGATTCCATCAAGGTTCTCAAGGGCCTGGAAGCGGTGCGCAAGCGCCCCGGCATGTATATCGGCGATACCGACGACGG
>DAINOF010000324.1:0-2277 GCA_036735505.1 Paracoccaceae bacterium | reverse complement strand
GGATCGGTGCGCAGGATGTCGGCAAGCTCGAGCGCCGGCTCGCCGAAGAACTGCGCGCCGCCCTGGGTCTCGAGCACGAGAAGCTGGCGCTGGATCGCGCCCACCGAGGCCGAGGCCACGTTGCCGTAGCGCAGCGAGAGGTCCTTCTGGTTCTCGCCCGTCCAGACCAGGAGCGCGCGCAGGTCCTTCATGTCGAGAAGCGGCAGCCCTTCCTCGTCGGCCACGCGGAAGGCGATGTTCATCACCCCCTCCTGCGCATCGGTCAGCTCGAGCATCCGCGACAGAAGCAGCGGCCCCATCTCGGCCACCGTGGTGCGGATCGGGTGCCCCTGTTCGCCGAAGAGGTCCCAGAAGGTAACGGGAAAGCCCTCGTAGCGGTAGTCGGCCAGGCCGATCTTCGCGGCCCGTTCGGTGAAGGGCGCGTGCAGCTTGGCGGTCTCGCTGCCCGGCCGCGCGAGGCCCGCGAGGTCGCCCTTGACGTCGGACAGGAATACCGGAACGCCCCGGGCCGAGAAGCTCTCGGCGAGGATCTGGAGCGTCACCGTCTTGCCGGTGCCGGTCGCGCCCGCGATCAGGCCGTGGCGGTTGGCGTACTTGAGGATAAGCTCCTGCGGGGCGGCATGATCCTCGCCCCCGCCGCCGACGAAAACTGCGTCCGGTGTCACGCAACCGCCCCCATGGTCCACCCCTCGTGTCGACGGCAAGATACAGGTTTGACGCGCCTTCACCAGCCCGTTGAGGCGTGCCGTCCTGCGGTCCCCGGGCCGCCGCAGTTGACAGTTGACGGCCCGAATCAAAGCGACTAGGCTTGTTACAATCACTAAGTCGGCCAGTCCGGCAGGGAGAAAACCATAGGAAAAGGGCTCGCTTTGAGCCCTTTTTCTTTCGCGCAACGCGCGGCTCCTCGTCCCGGTCAGCGCGATGACAGGCGCGCCCCGGCGTGCTAGGCGGGGGCCGCCTTCAGACCGAACGGAGCCCGCCCCATGCGACACGCCGCCCCCCTTCCCCTCGCCGCCCTCGCCCTCTGCCTTGCAGGCCCGCTGGCCGCCCAGACCGAGGCCGCGCCCGAGCCCGAGGCGCCCGCCGAGGCCGCACCGGCCGAGGGGGCCGGCACAGGCACGGGCACAGGCACGGGCACGGGCGCCGGAACGCTCGACCTGGGCGAGCCGGTGGCGCAGGAGCCGCAGATCGGCGAGCCCTACATCAGCGCCGAGTTCGGCGACTGGGCGCTGCGCTGCGTGGTCAGCGGCACCGAGAACGACCCCTGCCAGCTCTACCAGCTCCTCACCGACCAGGACGACAACGCGGTGGCCGAGATCAGCGTCTTCCCCCTGCCCGAGGAACAGCAGGCCGAGGCCGGCGTGACGCTGATCACGCCGCTCGAGACGCTTCTGACCGAGAACGTCACGATCAGCGTCGACGGCGGGCAGGCCAAGCGCTACCCCTTCACCTTCTGCGCCGCCGTCGGCTGCGTGTCCCGGATCGGGCTTCTTCCCGAAGAGGTGGACGGGTTCCGTCGCGGCACGGTAGCGCGGGTGCGGATCGTGCCTGCCCAGGCGCCCGACCAGGAGGTGCTTCTCGACATCTCGCTCCGCGGCTTCACGGCGGGTTTCCGGGCGATGGTGGACGCGGTCGCGCGGAGCCAGGCGGGCGAGTGAGGGGGCGGCCCTCCGCACCTCAGACCTTGCGGAGCGCCAGAACCGCGTTGAGCCCGCCGAAGGCGAAGGCGTTCGACAGGGCGACCTCGACCTTCGCGTCCCTCGCCACGTTCGGCACCACGTCGAGCGCGCATTCCGGGTCGGGTTCCTCATAGCCGATGGTGGGGGCGATCACCCCGTCCCGCAGCGCCATGATGCAGGCCAGAAGCTCGACCGCGCCCGTGCCGCCGATGATGTGGCCGTGCATCGACTTGGTCGACGAGATCATCAGCCGGTCGGCGTGGTGGCCGAAGACGTCGGCCACCGCCGCGCATTCGGTCTTGTCGTTGGCCGCCGTCCCGGTGCCGTGCGCGTTGACGTAGCCGACCTCGTCCGGGTTGATCCGCCCGTCGCGGAGCGCCCCCGCGATCGCCCGTGCCGCGCCCTGCTTCGAGGGCATCACCACGTCCGAGGCGTCCGAGGTCATCGAGAAGCCCACGACCTCGGCCAGGATCTCGGCGCCGCGGGCGCGGGCGTGCTCCATCTCCTCGAAGACGAAGACCGCCGCGCCCTCGCCCTGCACCATCCCGTTGCGGTTGGCCGAGAACGGGCGGCAGGCGTCCTTCGACATCACGCGCAG
>DAINOF010000323.1:0-2382 GCA_036735505.1 Paracoccaceae bacterium | reverse complement strand
TTCGCGCTCGCCTTCCGGGGCCTCGGCGGCGAACACCTCGTCCAGCTGATGTTCGACTGGGTCCCGGGCGGCACGACCGGCGCGCTTCTCTTCATGTTGCTCCTGATCTTCGTTCTGGGCTTCTTCCTCGAATGGATCGAGATCACCTACATCGCCCTGCCGCTGTTCCTGCCGGTCTTCGTCGCCGCGGGCGTGGACCTCGTCTGGCTCGGCGTCCTCATCTGCCTCAACCTTCAGACCTCGTTCCTGACGCCGCCCTTCGGCTGGGCGCTGTTCTTCCTCAAGGGCGTGGCGCCGAAGGAGGTGAGCACCGGCGACATCTACAAGGGCGTCGTGCCGTTCATCGCGCTGCAACTCGTTGCACTGGCGCTCGTCTTCGCGTTCCCGGGACTGGCGCTGTGGCTGCCGGAAGCGATCGGGTGGTGAGGGGCCGAGACAAGGAGACCGCAGGAGGCTCGGGCGCCGTCGCACCCACAAGTGTCGTGGCTATCCGTCCATCGTCCGTTCGGACGCGGAGCAGTCGGGCTTCCCTCATTCCGCCGCTTCGGGCGCGGCCGCGCGGCGGTCGGCCATCCAGGCGTCCAGCGCCTGCGCCTCCTCTGCCGTCAGCCTGAGCCCGAGCTTCGTCCGCCGCCAGAGCACGTCCTCGGCGGTGCGGGCATATTCCCGGGCGATCAGCCAGTCGACCTCGCGCGCGGTCAGCGTGGCACCGAAGTCGCGGCCGAGGTCCGCCGTGTCCCGGGCGCCCTTCAGGAGCGCGGCGGCCTCGGTGCCGTAGGCCCGGACGAGGCGCAGCGCCCAGGGCGCGGTGAGGAACGGGTGGTCCGCCCGAAGCCGGGCCACCAGCGCCGCGACCCCATCCACAGGGAAAGCCCCGCCCGGCAGGGCCACGCCCTTCGTCCAGGGCCCGGACAGCCCGGGAAAGAACCGGGCGATCTTGCCCACCGCCCCTTCGGCGAGCCGCCGGTAGGTCGTGATCTTGCCGCCGAAGACGTTGAGAAGCGGCGCGCCGCCAGCCTCGTCGAGCTTCAGCGTGTAGTCCCGCGTCGCCGCCGTCGCGCTGGACGCCCCGTCGTCGTAGAGCGGCCGCACGCCGGAGTAGGTCCAGACGATGTCCGAGCGGGTGATCTTGTCGCGCAGGTAGCGGTTGGCGAAGGCGACGAGATAGTCCTGTTCCTCGTCCGTGCAGACGGGCGCGACCGAGGGGTCGGAATGCTCGGCGTCGGTCGTGCCGATCAGGGTGAAGTCGGTCTCGTAGGGGATGGCGAAGATGATGCGGCCGTCGGTGCCCTGGAAGAAGTAGCACTTGCCGTGGTCGAAGAGCTTCCGCGTCACGATGTGGCTGCCGCGGACAAGCCGGATGCGCTCGGGCGTGTTCAGGCGAAGCTCGCTGCGGATGATCTGGCCCGCCCAGGGGCCGCCCGCGTTCACGAGCACCCGGGCGCGGTGGAGGTGCCGTTCGCCGCTTTCGGTATCTTTCGTTTCGATCGTCCAGTGGTCGCCCGTGCGCTCGGCCGAAAGCACCCTGGTGCGGCTCAGGATGCGTGCGCCGCGGGCCTCGGCGTCGCGGGCGTTCAGGACGACGAGACGCGAATCCTCGACCCAGCAGTCCGAATACGCGAAGGCCTTCTCGAAGCGCGGTTCGAGCGCGGCGCCTTCCGGCGTCCCCGCGAGCCGGAGCGTCGCTGTGCCGGGCAGGATCTTCCGTCCGCCGAGGGTGTCGTAGAGAAACAGCCCCAGACGGATCAGCCAGGCGGGCCGCCGGCCCTTCATCCAGGGCATCGCGCGGGCGAGGAGCCGCGAGGTCGGCGTGTCGCTCTCGAAGCGCATCTCTTCGTGGTAGGGAAGGACGAAACGCATGGGCCAGCTGATGTGGGGCATGGCGCGCAGCAGCGTCTCGCGCTCGATCAGGCTCTCGCGGACGAGCCGGAACTCGAAGTACTCGAGATAGCGCAGGCCGCCGTGGAACAGCTTGGTCGAGGCCGAGGAGGTGGCCGAAGCGAGGTCGTTCATCTCGGCCAGCGCGACCTTCAGTCCGCGCCCGGCCGCATCGCGGGCGATGCCGCAGCCGTTGATGCCGCCGCCGATGATGAAGACGTCGAGCACGTCGGATGGTGACGGTTGCCGCATGGTTCTCTCCCGGCCCTGCCCTGCAATTATCATGGAGCACTGGACGCCAAAAGGAAAGCGGCGGCTTTCGTTTATGCGCGGTTTCACACTCCTCAACCGGTGTTCTTAAGCCTCAACCGGTGTTCTTAAGCGCCTTTCTGTGCGTGGGCGCGCGATCTTCGCGCGTCTGCAAGCTTGCTGCTTGCCTGACGCGCCAGGGAATGCAAGTTTCGAACCAAAACGAAGGCGCATCCCATGACGCAGACGTTCCGC
>DAINOF010000322.1:0-2384 GCA_036735505.1 Paracoccaceae bacterium | reverse complement strand
GGCGGCTGCGACATCGTCACCGAGATGACGCTGTCGGGCGAGCTCGACCAGTTGTTCGAGACCAAGGGCGTCGCCTACGACAAGGCCGCGGCCGACAAGATCCGCGAAGCCAACGCCTGAGACGTCACCCCTGCCTCAGGCAGTCGGCGTAGACCGTCTCCTCGATCGTCGTTTCGCCGTCGCGCCAGAGAAGCGTGGCGGCGTCGCCTTTCGTCCACCAGACGTAGGTCGACCCGCCCGAGGGCCAGCCATAGCGGGCGCCCGAGGCGGCGGGCTCGAGGACAAGCGTGATCTGCGCGCCCTCCACATGGATCACGGCCACCGGCTCCATGCCCTCGGCCGCGACATAGGTCGCCGGCACCTCGACCCCGCGCTCGCAGAGATAGCGCACCGACACGACCTCGGCCGCCGACGGCCCGGCCAGCAGCACCGCCGCGGCGAGGGCCGCCCTCACGACGCCGCCCGCTCCTCGGCTTCCGCCGCCAGCGCCTCGGCACGGGCAGCCAGCTCGGCCAGCGTGTCGAGCACCGACTGCGGCACCACCGGCACCTCGACCGTCCGCGACTCAGGCAGCGGGCGCGCCTTGAGGCTCACGAGCTCCGTCTCCAGCGCCTCGACCTTCTTCTCGAGCGCCTTGACCTGGTCGTGGGCGCCCGCCGTCTTGTCGGCCAGAAGCAGCCCCGCCATCAGCAGCATCCGGCTTTCCGGCATCCGGCCGATCTGGTTCACGAGGACCGAGGCCTCGCCGTCCAGAAGCTGCGCCGCGGCACGAAGGTAATGCTCTTCCCCGGGCTGGCAGGCGACCTCGAAGGGGCGCCCGCCCACGGTGATCGTCACGTCAGGCATGGTCGCGCTCCTCGATCAGCGGCTCGAGCCGGGCGAGCACCGCGTCGATCTCGGCCCGCCGCGCCTCGGCACTCTCGCGCAGCGCCGTCACCTCGGCCTCCATTGCCGAATTGACGAGCCCCGCATCGGCGAGCCCCGCGGCATTGGCCTCGCGCAGCGCGGCGTTCGACTCCCTCAGGCCCGCGTTCACCTCGCGCATCCGCTGCAGCTGCCCGTCGCGGTCGAGAAGCGCCGCGCGAAGCTGCCGGACCTCGGCCTCGAGCCCGGCAACCTTCGTTTCCTGCCGCTCCTTGATCGCGGCCACCCGCGCCTCGAGCTGCGCATTCGCCTCGCGCTCGGCTTCGAGCTGGGCACTGGCCTCGCGCTCGGCCTCGAGCGCCCGGGCAAGCTCCGCGCCCCCGTCCGCCGCACCCCCGTCTGCCATCGCCGAAACGGCCGCGCCGATCCGGTCGATGGCCGACGCGATGCGCCGTTCCAGTTCGGAAATCTCCGGCGTGCTCAAGCTGTCCCCAATCCTGCCTGCCCGGCGCGAATCGTCGCGCGTCGGATTTGTGACGGAGTTTATCCGATACGGTCGGGATTTCATCCGGTTTCGGGCCAATGGGTTGCGGTGCGGGCTTGATGCCGCCCATGAAGTCGCCACGGCAAAGCTTGAACTCCCCCTCGGGGCTGGTATCTAGCAGCGACCTTTGGGCCCGAGAAAAGGACCGCGAACCGTGGACATCGCCCGCCTGAGAGAGCTTCACCCCGATCACTGGACCAAGGCCGCGGCGCTCCGCGTGCTGGCGATGGACGCCGTGCAGGCGGCCAATTCGGGGCATCCGGGGATGCCGATGGGCATGGCCGACGTCGCGACCGTCCTCTTCGGCAAGCACCTGAAGTTCGACGCCTCGGCCCCCGAATGGCCCGACCGCGACCGCTTCATCCTGTCGGCCGGCCACGGCTCGATGCTGCTCTACGGGCTTCTCTACCTCACCGGCGACGCCGAGATCACGCTCGACCAGATCCGCGGGTTCCGCCAGTGGGGCTCGAAGACCGCGGGCCACCCAGAGAACTTCATGGCGAAGGCCATCGAGACGACGACCGGGCCGCTCGGCCAGGGGCTCGCGAACGCCGTTGGCTTCGCCGTCGCCGAGGAGTCGCTGCGCGCGCGCTTCGGCAAGAAGGTGGTGGATCACCACACCTGGGTCATCGCGGGCGACGGCTGCCTGATGGAGGGCATCAGCCAGGAGGCGATCGGCCTTGCCGGCATGCAGAAGCTCTCGCGGCTCGTCGTGCTCTGGGACGACAACAACATCTCGATCGACGGCGAGATCGCCCTGTCGGACGCGACCGACCAGCGCGCCCGCTTCGCCGCCTCGGGCTGGACCGTGCTGTCCTGCGACGGCCACGACCCCGCGGACATCGACCGCGCGCTGACCGAGGCGAAAGCGTCGGACGGGCCCACGCTCGTCGCCTGCAAGACCCATATCGGCTACGGCGCCCCGGGCAAGCAGGACACCGCCAAGGCCCATGGCTCGCCGCTCGGCGCCGATCTC
>DAINOF010000321.1:0-2398 GCA_036735505.1 Paracoccaceae bacterium | reverse complement strand
ACTTCAACCGCGTGATCGTCCTGACCATGATCACCTCGGTCCTGTTCTTTGTCATGGCCGCGAGCGTCGGGCTCGCGGCCATGCTGTCGCCCGCTTAAAGCCCCCGCCCCTGCGTGCGGGTGTAGTCGCGCAGGTCGGCGCGCTCGCCCGTGCGCGGGTTGTCGCGGACCGCGCGGTTGCGCGGCTCGGCCGGCTGGTCCTCGTGCCGGAAGGGGACGTATTCGGCCCCACGGTATTCCTCGTCGAGCGCGTCGAGGTCGCGGGCGTGGCCCGGATCGCGCATGATCGCCTTGATCCGGTCGAGCCGCTCGGCATCGTCAACGTCGACCGAGACGACGAAGTCGCCGTTGCGGACGGCCTGGAGGTAGGTGCGCGTGTCCTCCTCGGGCAGGTCGAGCCGGTCGAGCCGGCGATGGATGTCGTCCGTGTCGCGGGCGCCGGGCGTCGCGGCCTCGGACGAGCTTTGCGGGACCATGGTGATGTGGCCGTCGGGGACGCCGAGACGGACGAGCTCCTCGCGGACCTCGAGCGCGGCGGTTTCGGTCGGATAGACGGCTGTGACTGCACGGTGCATGGGATGTCTCCTTGAGTTGACGACCTTCCAACCGGCAAGCCCCCGCCCGGGTTTCCGCCGATACGGAACATCGCACGCCGGCCCGGCATTGAGTGGCTGACATGAATTTCCAAGGAGGCTCTGATGGCCCAGGATCCGAAGAACTACCGCGACCCCAAGGTGACGACGGACACGCACGGCGCAGGCACCGCGAGCGGAGGCCCGATGCGCTGGCTCTGGATCGTGCTCGGCGCGATCGTCCTTCTGGCGATCCTCGCCTGGCTTTTCGGCTGGATGGGCAACAGCAACGTCGCCACCGCGCCGGTCGATGACGAGGTGATCGTCGAGGAGAACGAGGTGATCGAGGGCACCGGCGACGGCGTGGCGACGACCGGCACGACAGTCGAGGGCGCGGCGGAAGGGACCGGCGAGGCGCTCGGCGAGACGGGCGAAGCCATCGAGGGCGCCGCCGACGAGGCGGGCGACACGATCGACATCACGCCCGAGGCCGAGGCGCCCGAGCTTGGCGACGATGTCGAGGTCGAGACGGTGCCGATCGAGCAGGACTGAGCCATGCACTTTGGCGGGGGCCTTTCCCCCCGCATGCCAAGGCGGGGGGACCTTTCCCCCCGCTTGCTCATGGGGTAAGGAGCCGTCGTTTCCCCGCGACGAAGGCCCTGCCCCATGAAGTTCACGCTGTCCTGGCTGAAGGAGCATCTCGACACCGGCGCCTCCGCCGCCGAGATCGCCGAGACGCTGACGGATCTCGGCCTCGAGGTCGAAGGCATCGAGGACCCCGGCGCGAAGCTTCGGGACTTCACCATCGGCAAGGTGCTGCGAGCCGAGCCGCATCCGGACGCCGACAGGCTACGGGTCTGCGTCGTCTCGACGGGGCTCGGCGAGCAGCAGATCATCTGCGGCGCGCCGAACGCGCGCGCCGGCATCACCGTGGTCGTGGCGCATCCGGGCACCTACGTTCCCGGCATCGACACGACCATCCAGGTGGGCCGCATCCGGGGCGTCGAGAGCCACGGCATGATGTGTTCCGAACGCGAGATGGAGCTGTCGGAGGAGCACGACGGCATCATCGAGCTGCCTTCGGGCGAGGTGGGCCAGCGCTTTTCGGACTGGCTGGCCGAGAACGACCCCGCGAAGGTCGACCCCGTCATCGAGATCGCGATCACGCCGAACCGGCAGGACGCGCTGGGCGTCCACGGCATCGCCCGGGACCTCGCCGCGCGCGGGATCGGCCGGCTGATCGAGCGCCCGGTGGCGCCCGTGCCGGGCACCTTCCCCTGCCCCATCGGCGTCACGATCGACCCGGCGCTGAAGGACAAGGGCTGTCCGCATTTCGCCGGACGGGTCATCCGCGGCGTCAGGAACGGGCCCAGCCCGACGTGGCTTCAGGACCGGCTCAAGGCCATTGGCCTCAGGCCGATCTCGGCCCTCGTCGACATCACGAACTTCCTCACCTACGACCGGAACCGGCCGCTGCACGTCTTCGACGCCGACGTGGTCAAGGGCGGCCTGCGCATCCATGCCGCGACAGGGGGCGAGGTGCTGCGCGCGCTCGACGAGCGCGACTACACGCTTCAACCCGGCATGATGGTCATCTCGGACGACGCCGGCCCCGAAAGCCTCGCCGGGATCATGGGGGGCGCGCATACGGGCTGCACCGAGGCCACCGTCAACGTCTTCCTCGAGAGCGCCTACTGGGACCCGGTGACGATCGCGACCACGGGCCGGGCGCTCAAGATCAACTCGGACGCCCGCTACCGCTTCGAGCGCGGCGTGGACCCGGCCTTCACGCTGCCGGGGCTCGAGGCGGCGACGCGGATGATCCTC
>DAINOF010000320.1:0-2398 GCA_036735505.1 Paracoccaceae bacterium | reverse complement strand
AGGTCGGCAACGACGGCGTCATCACCGTCGAAGAGAACAAGGGCATGGTGACCGAAGTCGAGGTCGTCGAGGGCATGCAGTTCGACCGCGGCTACCTCAGCCCCTACTTCGTGACCAATGCCGACAAGATGACCGCCGAGCTCGAGGACGTGTACATCCTTCTTCACGAGAAGAAGCTCTCGTCGCTCCAGCCGATGGTGCCGCTGCTCGAAGCCGTCATCCAGAGCCAGAAGCCGCTTGTCATCGTCGCCGAGGATGTCGAGGGCGAGGCGCTCGCCACGCTCGTGGTCAACAAGCTCCGTGGCGGGCTGAAGATCGCGGCCGTCAAGGCACCGGGCTTCGGCGACCGCCGCAAGGCCATGCTGCAGGACATCGCGATCCTGACGGGTGGCCAGGTGATCTCGGACGACCTCGGCATGAAGCTCGAGAACGTCACGCTCGACATGCTCGGCCGCGCGAAGAAGGTCATCATCAAGAAGGATGACACCACCGTCATCGACGGCGCCGGCGACAAGGCCGAGATCGAGGCCCGCGTCGGCCAGATCCGCGCGCAGATCGAGGAGACCACCTCGGACTACGACAAGGAGAAGCTGCAGGAGCGGGTCGCGAAGCTCGCCGGTGGCGTCGCCGTCATCCGCGTCGGCGGCATGACCGAGATCGAGGTGAAGGAGCGCAAGGACCGCGTCGACGACGCGCTCAACGCGACCCGCGCCGCGGTTCAGGAAGGTGTCGTGGTCGGCGGCGGCGTGGCGCTCGTCCAGGGTGCCAAGGCGCTCGACGGTCTCAAGGGCGCCAACAGCGACCAGGATGCGGGCATCGCCATCATCCGCCGCGCGCTGGAAGCCCCGCTGCGCCAGATCGCCGACAACTCTGGCGTCGACGGCTCGGTCGTCGCCGGCAAGGTCCGCGAATCGAAGGACCCGAGCTTCGGCTTCAACGCGCAGACCGAGGAGTACGGCGACCTCTTCAAGTTCGGCGTGATCGACCCGGCGAAGGTCGTGCGCACCGCGCTGGAAGATGCGGCTTCGGTCGCCGGCCTTCTCGTGACCACCGAAGCCATGATCGCCGATCGTCCGAAGAAGGACGAGCCCGCGATGGGCGGCGGCGGCATGGGCGGCGGCATGGGCGGCATGGACTTCTGATCCACTCCGGTCCGACGGACAGGAAAGGGCGCCTTCGGGCGCCCTTTCTCTTTGCCCGGTTGAAGAGCGCGTGCGCCTCGGCCATGGTCCGCGGCGGAGGACAGCCACCATGGACGAACGGATCGGGGTGATCGGGCTCGGCCGAATGGGCTGCGCCATTGCGGAACGGCTGGCTGCGCAGGGCTTTCGCGTGACCGGCTGGACGCGGAGCGGCGTCGATCCGGGCATTTCCGGGGTGGCCTTCGCCGGATCGCTCGAGACCGCGGTGGCGGCCTCCGACCTTCTCGTTCTCTCCCTTTTTGACGATGCGGCCGCGCGCGAGGTCCTCTCGCGTCTCGCCGCCGGCGACCTCGCCGGGCGGCTGATCGTCGAGGCGAGCACCGTCGCGCCCGCCGTCACGCGCGCGGCTGCCGCAGCGATCGAGGCCGCGGGCGGGCGCCTGATCGACGCCCCGATCTCGGGCGGACCCGAGATGGTGGCGGCGGGAACGGCCGGCCTGTTCGTGGGCGGCGCCGAGGCGGACGTCGCGCGCTTCGGCCCCGTTGCATCCTGCCTGTCGGCCCGCACCCTGCATGTCGGTGCGCTTGGCGCAGGTCACGCGGCCAAGATCGTCAACAACACCGCGATGGGCGGCGCCTGGCAGGCGATGATCGAATCGTTCCGGCTCGGCATCCGGCTCGGGCTTGACCTCGACACGATGCTGGACCTGATGGCGGACAGCCCGGCGACAACCCCCGCCTTCCGCGCGCGCATCCCCAAGATGCGCGGACAGGATCCGACGGTCGGCTTCCCGGTGGCCGGAGTCGTGAAGGATCAGACCCTGTTTCTCGAGACGGCGCGGGCCGCCGGCGTGACGCTTCCCGCGCTCGAGGCCGCGCGGGAGAACTTCATCAGGACGGCCGAGGCCGGCCATGCCGAGGCCGACCTCGCCGCGGTGATCCCGGTCAGGATCTCGGAGCCGTGAAGCCCGGCGCGGGCCTCGCCCTCCTCGCGTCAGTCGTCATGACCGCCTTTGCCGCGAATTCGCTTCTCAACCGGGCCGCGGTCGGCGCGGGCGAGATCGGCGCGCTCGACTTCGCGGCGCTGCGCACCGTCGCGGGGGCCGTCGTGCTTGGCCTTCTGGTGCTTCTCCGGGGCCGGCCGGTCGCGCCGGATCTGCGGAGCGTGGCGACCGGTGCGCTGTCGCTTGCCACCTACATGGTCGGCTTTTCGCTCGCCTATCTCGCGCTCGACGCGGGCGTAGGGGCGCTGATCCT
>DAINOF010000319.1:0-2405 GCA_036735505.1 Paracoccaceae bacterium | reverse complement strand
CGCATGTAGCGCATCATCTCGGTCTCGGCCCGGTTCATGTGGAAGACCGGGTGTGTCAGGTAGGCGGTGGTGCGCGCGAGGCTTTCGGGCAGGCGGTGGGCCCGTCCTTCGGTCTCATGGGCGGTCCGGGTCAGGCCGAAGGCGCGCCAGACGCCTTCTAGGAGCGCGGGGCGGACCGTCTCGTCCACCGTCAGGCCGATCCGGGTCGTGCCGACCTTGCGGAAGTTGATCCGCTCGCGCCGGCCGGCCTCGAGGATCACGCCCTGGAGCGGGCCCACGTCCACTGTGACGGTGTCGAAGAAGGTGCCGGGCGCGACCGCGTAGCCGCCGGCCTCGAGCCCCTCGACCAGTTCGACCGTCCTGAGGTGGATGCGCTGGGCGATGGCCTTGAGGCCCACGGGGCCGTGGAAGACGGCGTAGAAGGAGGCGATGTTGGCCAGAAGCGCCTGCGCGGTGCAGACGTTCGAGGTCGCCTTCTCGCGGCGGATGTGCTGTTCGCGGGTCTGGAGCGCGAGGCGATAGGCCTTGTTGCCGCGCGCGTCGATGGACACGCCGACGATCCGGCCCGGCATGTTGCGCTTGAACTCGTCGCGGCAGGCCATGTAGGCGGCATGCGGCCCGCCGTAGCCCAAGGGCACGCCGAAGCGCTGGGTGGAACCCACGGCGATGTCGGCGCCCATGGCGCCCGGTTCCTTCAGGAGCGTCAGCATCAAGGGGTCGGCGATGACCGTGCCGATGGCGCCCGCGGCGTGCAGCGCCTGCATCTCGGGCGTGAAGTCTCGGAGGTGCCCGTAGGTGCCGGGGTATTGGAAGATCGCGCCGAAGACTTTCGACGCCTCGAGATCGTCGGGGGAGCCGACGATCACCTCGATGCCCAGCGGCTCGGCGCGGGTGCGCATCACGGCGATGTTCTGGGGGTGGCAGTGGGCGTCCACGAAGAAGGCCGTGGCCTTCGACCTGGCCACGCGCTGCGCCATGGTCATGGCCTCGGCGGCGGCGGTGGATTCATCGAGGAGCGAGGCGTTGGCGACGGGCAGCCCGGTCAGGTCGGAGACCATCGTCTGGTAGTTCAAAAGCGCCTCGAGCCGGCCCTGGCTGATCTCGGGCTGGTAGGGCGTGTAGGCCGTGTACCAGGCTGGGTTTTCGAGGATGTTGCGCTGGATCGCAGGGGGCGTGACCGTGCCGTGGTAGCCCTGCCCGATCATCGTGGCGAAGACCTTGTTCTTCAGCGCCACCTGCCGCATCCGCCAGATGAGCTCGCGTTCGGACAGGGGCTTGCCGAAGTCGAGCGGTTCCGCCTGCCGGAGCGAGGCCGGCACGGTCTCGTCGATCAGCGCGTCGAGCGAGGCCGTGCCGATCACCGCGAACATCTCGGCCATCTCGGCGGGCGAGGGGCCGATGTGGCGGCGGTTGGCGAAGTCGTAGGGCTGGTAGTCGGTGGGCTCGAAGGGCATGGGGGTCTCCGCTGGGGTCAGGTCCGGGGGCACGGCCCGGCGGTCACTCGATGAAGTCCTTGTACTCGTCCTCGTCCATGAATTCGTCGAGCGCCGACATGTCGTCGAGCTTCATCTTGAAGAACCAGGCCACGCCCATCGGGTCCTCGTTCACGAGCCCGGGCTTGTCGGTCAGCTTGTCGTTGACCTCGACGATCTCGCCGTCGAGAGGCGCGAGGATGTCGGAGGCGGCCTTGACGCTTTCGATCACGCAGACCTCGTCGCCCCTGGCGACCATGGTCTCGACCTCGGGCAATTCGACGAAGACGATGTCTCCGAGCTGGGTCGCGGCGTGTTCGGTGATGCCGACGACGACGAGATCGCCCTCGACCATCAGCCATTCGTGTTCCTCGGTGAACTTCATCTGGTCCCTCTTCAGCGCTTGTAGGTGGTGGGGTGGAAGGGCGTGGCCGTGACGGCGGCGGGCAGGCGGCGGCCGCGCACCTCGCCGTAAAGCCGCGTGCCGGGGGCGGCGTGGGCGGCCGCGACATAGCCCATCGACAGGGGCCGGCCGATCGACGGGCCGAAGGCGCCCGAGGTCACCGCGCCCACGGGCGCGCCGCCGGTCTCGTCTGCGAAAAGCTCGGTGCCCGCCCGCATCGGCGCCCGGCCCTCGGGCAGGAGGCCCACGCGAAGGCGCGACGGGCCTTCGTCCAGTTCCATGAGGATGCGGTCGGCGCCGGGGAAGCCGCCCGCGCGGGCGCCGCCGCGGCGGCGGGTCTTCTGGATGGCCCAGCCCAATGCGGCCTCGGCCGGGCTGGTGGTTTCGTCGAGGTCGGCGCCGTAGAGGCAGAGCCCGGCCTCGAGCCGCAGCGAATCGCGCGCGCCGAGGCCGATGGGGGCGACGCAGGGCTGTGCCAGCAGCGCCTCGGCGAAGGCGCGTCCGCGCGCCTCGGGGACCGAGATCTCGAA
>DAINOF010000318.1:0-2409 GCA_036735505.1 Paracoccaceae bacterium | reverse complement strand
CCGACGGCTCGGTCGACCTGCCCGCGGCGCTCCACCCCTGGCTCGGCGGCCGCACGCGCATCGAGGCAGACGGCCGGCTCGCCTGACCCCGGGCTTCATCCTGGTTCAAATACTCCGGGGGGCCGCGTAGCGGCGGGGGCAGAGCCCCCTCCCCCTACTCCGCCGCCACCGCCACCGCCATCCGCGCCGGCGCCTTCGGGAAGGGCACGAGCCGCCCCGCCTCCTCGTCCCAGAGCTTCAGCGTGAAGCTCCGGATCGCCTCGGGCCAGCGGATCGTCCGCATCGGCACGACCTTGCGCAGCTCCCGGTGGCAGCGGCGCAGCCGGTAGGAGGGGATCGCGGGGTTGAAGTGATGGATGTCGTGATAGGCGATGCAGCCCGTGGCAAGATCGAACCACCATCCGAGGTCGAGGCAGGACGACCCGTCGAGCGTCGCCTCGGCGAAGTCGAGCTCGGGCTTGCGGCCCCAGTGCGTGTCCTCGAAATTGTGCTGGAGATAGACGAGGAACACGCCAAGCGGCGCCGCCGTGGCCGCGGCCAGCCCATAGGCCCCGACGCCGGCCCATCCGAACCCGGCCCAGAGCGCCAGAAGGAACCCCGCGAGCATCAGGTTGTGGGCCACCACGCCCCAGCGGATCCCCTCCTTCCGCGCGTTCTTCGGCCAGCGATAGTGCAGGAAGAAGACGAACAGCCCCCCCGCCAGCATCATGAAGGCGGGGTTGCGGTAGATCCGGTAGGCCGCCCGCCGCCAGGGCGAGGCCGCCTCCCACTCCGCAAGCGTCATCGTGTGGATCTCGGTCGTGTCCCGCCGCTCGAGATTGCCGACGTAGTAGTGGTGGACGTTGTGGTTGTACTGCATCGCCCGGTAGGGCGTGAGCGTGACGAGCGACAGCCCGAGCCCCGCGAGGTCGTTGGCGCGCTTGGTCGAGAACAGCGAATGGTGCCCGCAGTCGTGCTGCAGCACGTAGAGCCTCACGCCCGCGAGGCCCGCGAGCATGGCGAGCGGCACGAAGCCCCAGAGGCTCGGCCAGGACAGCGCCGCGCCGGCGATGAGGGCGAAGAAGACCGCATAGGTCCCGAAGTAGCTCGCCGCCGCGATCCGGTCGTCCTTGCGGGTATAGGGCCGGGTGAACTCCCGGATCTGCCGTTGGTGGTCCGACGCGCTCATGTCTGTTCGTCCCTGTCGTCGTGGTCGTCCCGTCGCGGTCTCCGCGGGGCGTACACCCACAATTAACGCAGCCTGCGCGCCTGTCCAAGACCCCGCGCATCTGTCGCGTCTGGCGGAACCGCGTCGGTCGGCCTAGGTTGACCGGCATGGACGACAGACGCATGACGGCCATCCTCGTCGCGGTCGCGGCGCTCGCCTTCGCCTCGGCGCCGCTCTGGACCTCGGGGTTCGGCGGCTTCGACCCGAACCGCTATCCGAACCCGCAGATCGACCCGCCGGTGCAGCCCGCGGGCTACGCCTTCGCGATCTGGGGGCCGATCTATCTCTGGCTCGTGGTCCATGCGGCCTATGGCCTTCTCGCCCGGGCCGAGGCCGCCGACTGGGCCCGCACCCGCTGGCCGCTCTTCGTCTCGCTCGCGATCGGGACCAGCTGGATCTCGGTCGCGCAGGTCAATCCGGCCCTCGCGACGCTGCTCATCTGGGTCATGCTCGGCGGCGCGCTCCTCGCGCTCCTGCGTGCGCCGGCGCGAGACCGCTGGCTCATGGCCGCGCCCCTCGGGCTCTACGCCGGCTGGCTGACCGCGGCGAGCTTCGTCTCGGTCGCGCTTCTCGGCGCCGGCTACGGCGTGGGCTTCGGCGAGACCGGCTGGGCTTGGGCCGCGCTTCTGGCGGCCCTGGGCACGGTGCTGGCCGTCCAGTCCCGCGTGCCGCAGGCGCCCGAATACGGCCTTGCCGCCGCCTGGGCCTTCGTCGCCGTGGCGGTGACGAACTGGGGCGCGGACTGGGCGCTGGTCCTCGCGGCCCTCCTCGCCGCCGCGCTCGCGGGCGCCTCCGCGCTCTCCCGGCTCCGGACAGGGCCGCGCCCGGCCTGACGAGCGGCGGCATCAGCCATATGGTTTCCATACGCGAGCCATACGCTTTCCATACGGCCCCTCAGTCCCGCCGCCCCTCGATGTGCTTGCGCAGCTTCGAGGGCGCCGGCTTCTTTCGGTCCTTGAAGGGATTGCGCGCCCCCTGCCCGCGGAGCGTGATGCGGATGGGCGTGCCCGGCATCTCGAAGTCGTCCCGCAAGCCGTTGACAAGATAGCGCGAATAGCTTTCCGGAACCTCCTCGGGATGCGAGCACATCACGACGAAGGCAGGGGGCCGCGTCTTCACCTGCGTCATGTAGCGCATCCGGATCCGCCGCCCGCCCGGCGCCGGCGGCGGATGCGCCTCGAGCATCGCGCCGAGCCAGCGGT
>DAINOF010000317.1:0-2416 GCA_036735505.1 Paracoccaceae bacterium | reverse complement strand
GAAGATCCCCAGCGCTTCGGCAAAGGCGATGCCGATGAACAGCGTCGCGGTCTGGCCTGCGGCGGCCGAGGGGTTGCGCAGGGCGCCGGCGAGGAAGTTCCCCGCGACGTTGCCGACGCCGAGGGCCGCGAGGCCCGCGCCGAGGCCCGCGATGCCGGCGCCGATGAACTGGCCGAGTTGTGCGATATCGCCTTCCATGTCCGTGTGCTCCTTGAGAAGGGGAAAGGTTGGGTGAGACCCGCTCAGTGATGCGGATGCAGCGCATCCTTGAGGTAGACGCAGGTCAGGATCGTGAAGACGTAGGCCTGGATCGCGGCCACGAGGAATTCGAGCGCGTAGATCGCGACCATGCCGGCGATCGCGAGGGGCGCGATCAGCGCCGCCGCCGCGAAGGCCGCGAAGACCTTCATCACCGCGTGGCCGGCCGTGATCGCGCCCGCGAGACGGACCGAGTGGCTGACGGGGCGCACGAAGAACGAGATCACCTCGATCAGGGCAAGGACGGGCCGCAGCGCCAGCGGCGCCGACGAGACCCAGAAGAGCTCGAGGAAATGCGTGCCGTTCTTCACGAAGCCCACGGTGATGACCGTGGCGAAGACGGCGAGCGCCATGACCGCCGTGACCGCGATGTGCGAGGTCGGGCTGAAGCTCGTCGGGATCAGCGCGAGAAGGTTCGCGGTCAGGATGAACAGGAACAGGGTGAGGATGTAGGGGAAGAACTTGAGCCCGTCCTTGCCCACCACGTCCTCGACCATCTTGTGGATGAAGCCGTAGACGAGTTCGACCACCGACTGGATCCGGGTCGGGATCACGGCGCGGCCGCGGGTGCCGAGGACGAAGAGCAGCGCGATCGCTCCGACGGCGATGGCCATCCAGAGCGTCGCGTTGGTGATCGTGTAGAAGTTGACCGGGCCGTAGCCGAAGAGCGGCTTCACGAGGAACTGGTCCATCGGATGGAAGACGAGCCCTGTACCTTCCGTACCTTCCGCCACCGGTCAGTCCTTCCTCTCCGCGGCCTCGTCGGCCAGTTTCTTCTCCACCTCGCGGGCCGAGCGGACCATGGTCTGCACGCCGGCCGCGAAGCCCAGCAACGTGAACAGCACCAGGAAGATGGGCAGGGTCCCGAGAAGGAGGTCCAGCCCGTATCCGATGCCGAGACCGATCAGAAGACCGGCCACAAGCTCGATGACCATCCGCCAGGCGAGGTTCGCCCGCGAGTAGTGTTCGTCCGGGCGGGGCTTCGGCGCCTGCGCCGCCTTGGCCTGCGCGATCCGCTCCTCGAGCGCCTTCAGGCGGTCGGTTTCGCGGTCGTCGGCCATGAGGATTGTCCCCCGGACAGTCGAACGGATGTCTAGGGGGGGGCGCTGCAGGAGTCAACATCGCGCATCCAAACCCGCACTGGGGGTCAAGCCCTTGTTCGTGCGTCGTTTTACCGATGGACACCGCCCGCGGAGGGTGCGGCAACGCTGCGGCGCGGCGCGCGCGACGTTCAACCATCCGGTTGACGGTTCGGCCGGTTCTGCGCAAGGAAGCCCGATGACCGACCGGCTCGACACCGTCTTCGCCGCGCTCGCCGATCCCACGCGGCGGCGGATCCTCGTGATGCTTCTCGAGGACGACATGGCCGTGACCGACGTCGCCCATCCCTTCGAGACCTCGCTCGCCGCCATCTCGAAGCACCTCGCCGTGCTGACCGAGGCGGGCCTCATCCGGCGCGAAAAGCGGGGCCGGGTGACGTGGTGCAAGCTCGACCCCGACGCGCTGCGCGACGCGTCCGTCTGGATGCAGGGCTTCGGCCAGTTCGAGGCGGTGGACCTCGACGCCTTCGAGCGCTTCCTCGCCGCGGAACTGGGCGCCGATACCAGCGACGCGACCCTGCCTGCCCCGGCCACCGAACACGGCGACATCCAGGGGGCTTGAAGCCGGGCCGGGACGCGTCATGATGGCGGTGCGGCGGGCTCCGCCGGACGGGACATCTCATGACTGGCGCATCCGGAGCGCGGGGGCAGCCCCGCGCGCCCTCGGACCTCATCCCCGAACTCGCGGTGACCCTGCGGGAACCCTACGGGGCGGGCGCCTTCCGCGCCGACCTCGTCGCCGGGCTGACCGTCGCGGTCGTGGCGCTGCCGCTGTCGATGGCGATCGCCATCGCCTCGGGCGTGTCGCCCGACCGGGGGCTGGTGACGGCGGTGGTGGGCGGTTTCCTCGTGTCGGCGCTGGGCGGCAGCCGGTTCCAGATCGGCGGGCCGGCCGGCGCCTTCATCATCCTCGTCGCGGCCACGGTGATGCAGCACGGGGTCGAGGGGCTGGTGCTCGCCACCTTCCTGTCGGGCCTCATGCTGTCGGCGCTCGGCCTTCTGCGGCTCGGCGTCTTCGTCAAGTACATCCCCTATCCGGTGACGCTGGGCTTCACCGC
>DAINOF010000316.1:0-2436 GCA_036735505.1 Paracoccaceae bacterium | reverse complement strand
CGCAGCGCGGCTCGCTCAATGCCGAGGACCGGCTGCGCTTCGACTTCAGCCATTCGAAGGCGCTCTCGCCCGAGGAGATCGCCGGCGTCGAGACGCAGGTGAACGCCTTCATCCGCCAGAACACGCCCGTCGAGACGCGGATCATGACGCCGGACGAGGCGCGGGCCATCGGCGCGCAGGCGCTTTTCGGCGAGAAGTACGGCGACGAGGTGCGGGTCGTGTCGATGGGCCGGGCGCCGACGGGCAAGGGCGCGGACCGCGCGACGTATTCCATCGAGCTCTGCGGCGGCACCCATGTCGCCCGCACCGGCGACATCGGGACCTTCGTGCTTCTGGGCGACAGCGCGTCCTCGGCCGGCGTCCGCCGGATCGAGGCGTTGACGGGCGAGGCCGCGCGCCGTCACCTGGCCCAGCAGGCGGCGCGCGTGGCCGAGATCGCGGGCCTCCTCAAGGCGCAGCCGGGCGATGTCGTGGAGCGGGTGAAGGCGCTCGTCGACGAACGCCGCGCGCTTCAGTCGGATCTCGCCGACCTGCGCCGCAAGCTCGCCATGGGCGGCCCGGCCGAGGCCGAGAAGCCGAAGGAGATCAACGGCATCGCCTTCGTTCATCAGGTGTTGCGCGACGTTCCCGGCAAGGACCTGCCCGCGCTGGTCGACGAACACAAGGCGCGGCTCGGCTCGGGCGCGATCCTGCTCATCGCCGAGGACGGGGGCAAGGCGGCGGTTGCGGCGGGTGTCACCGCGGACCTGACGGCGCGGGTGTCCGCGGTCGATCTCGTCAAGGCGGCGGTCGAGGCCCTGGGCGGCAAGGGCGGCGGCGGGCGGCCCGACATGGCGCAGGGCGGCGCCAAGGATGCGGCCCGGGCCGAGGCGGCCATCGCCGCGGCGGGTCGGGTTCTGGGAGGCTGAGATGGGGGCGCTCTGGATCGCGCATGTCACGGTGACGGACGAAGAGGCCTATGGGCGATATGCCAGGATCGCGACTGAAGCCATTGCCGAGCATGGCGGCGTCTTCCTCGCCCGCGGTGGGGCTTACGTGCAGCTTGAAGGACGCGACCGGCCGCGCAACGTCGTCGCGCGGTTCCCGAGCCTCGAGGCCGCCGTGGCCTGCTACAACTCGCCCCGCTACCAGGAGGCGCTGGCCTTCGCGAAGGGCGCGTCCGAACGCGACCTGATGGTGGTGGAGGAGGTCGGGCCCTAGGGCGGCACGCGGTTTCGAAACCGCGTGCGCAAGGCGTTTCGAAACGCCTTGGGCCCTAGACCACCACGCCGGCGCCTTCGGAGGAGAGACCGACGGTCCGGCGGAACATCTCGAACATCTCGCGCCCGTGCCCCCAGGCGTTCCCCGACAGGTCCGCCGTGACGGGCGGGCGGGTTTCGAAACCCGCCTCCCGCACCTCGATCGTGCCGGCCACCGCATCGACCCGCACGAGGTCGCCGTCCCGCACCCGGGCGATGGGACCGCCGTCCGCCGCCTCGGGCGCCACGTGGATCGCGGCCGGGACCTTGCCGCTCGCCCCGGACATGCGCCCGTCCGTCACCAGCGCGACCTTGAGCCCGCGGTCGAGCAGCACCGCGAGCGTCGGCGTCAGCGAGTGCAGTTCCGGCATCCCGTTGGCCTTGGGTCCCTGGAAGCGGACGACCACGACCGTGTCCTCGGTGAAGCCTCCCGCCTTGAAGGCGGCCTTCACCGCCTCCTGGTCGTTGAACACCCGTGCGCGCGCCTCGACCAGCTGGTGCTCGGGCTTCACGGCCGAGACCTTCATCACCCCGGTCCCGAGGTTGCCGGTCATCTTCTTCACCCCTGCCGTGGGCTGGAACGGGTCCGAGGCCGGGCGCAGGATCCGGTCGTTGAGCGTGGTTTGCGGCCCGTCCTGCCAGTCGAGGCGCCCGTCGGTGAGCCGCGGCTCGCGGGTGTAGAGCTGTAGGCCGTCGCCCGCGACCGTGCGGACGTCGTCGTGGAGGAGGCCCGCGTCGAGCAGCTGTCCGATGAGGTAGGCCAGCCCCCCCGCCGCGTGGAAGTGGTTCACGTCGGCCAGCCCGTTGGGATAGACCTTGGCCATCAGCGGTGTCGCGGCCGAAAGGTCCTCGAAATCCTCCATGGCAAGGATGACGCCCGCCGCGCGCGCCATGGCGGGCAGGTGGAGGACGAGGTTCGTGGACCCGCCCGTCGCCATCAGCCCCACGATCCCGTTCACGAAGGCGCGTTCGTCGAGGATCCGGCTTGCCGGGCGGTAGTCGTTGCCGAGCGCCGTGATGCTGAGGGCCTGCCGTACAGCCGCCTCGGTCATGGCGTCGCGCAAGGGCGTGCCGGGATTCACGAAGGAGGCGCCGGGCATGTGCAGCCCCATGACCTCCATCAGCATCTGGTTGGTGTTGGCCGTGCCGTAGAAGGTGCAGGTGCCGGGGCCGTGGTAGGAGGCCATCTCGGCCTTCA
>DAINOF010000315.1:0-2464 GCA_036735505.1 Paracoccaceae bacterium | reverse complement strand
TCACACCGTCGTCGGGCGCGAGTCGGGAAGGCTGATCTGGGCGACCTGCTCGGCGATCGGCTCGGTCGAGAGAGGGTGCATCGCCGAGGAATAGCGCGACGGGTCGCCGATGTCGCGCCAGCTGCCGCCGACATAGACCTCGAGCGCGGGGAACTTGGCCTTGTAGCCCATCTTGGGGCTGCCCGGCACCCAGTAGCCGAGGTAGACGTAGGGCAGCCCAGCGTCCCGCGCGATCTCGATGTGGTCGAGGATCACGTAGGTTCCCAGACTGTCCTTCGCGAGGTCGGGGTCGTAGAAGGAATAGACCATCGACAGCCCGTCATCGAGCACGTCGGTCAGGCAGACGGCGGCGAGGCTGCGCTTGCCGCCCGCGCCGCTCGAATATTCGATGACGCGGCTCCGGATCGGCGTCTCCTCGATCATCGCGGCGAACTCGAAGATGTCCATGTCGGCCATGCCGCCGTCGGCGTGCCGGCTGTCGAGGTAGCTCCGGAACAGCGCGTACTGGTCCTCGGTCGCCCAGGGCGAGGTCGCCTCGCGCCGGAGCCCCGCGTTGCGGCGCATCGTGCGCTTGAGGCTGCGCGAGGGCGCGAAGTCCGCCACCCGGATCCGCGCCGACAGGCAGGCCGAGCATTCCGAGCAGGACGGCCGGTAGAGCACGTTCTGCGACCGCCGGAAGCCTTGCTTCGACAGCGCGTCGTTCAGCTTGATCGCATATTCGCCCTGCAGCGCCGTGAACAGTTTCCGCTCCATCCGCCCCTCGAGATAGGGGCAGGGCTGCGGGGCCGTCACGTAGAACTGCGGCGCGATGGGAAGCGTATGGCGCATGGGCTGGCTCGGCTCGATGTCGCAAGGACGTTACCAAGCTCCTCCCGGTCCGCCAAGCCCCCCAAAATGGGGGATCAGTATCTTGCCCGACGGTTGAGCGCCGCGGTGCCCAGAACGTGGTCCGTCAGCCCCTGCCGGCGGCTCGACACGAGCATGAGAACGATCGAGACGAGCTGCAGCGGGAAGACCGAGACGGACACGGTGTAGCCGAGCGTGTGCAGGAAGGCCGTCGTCGAATCGAAGCGGTGCCCGTCCGCGGCGCGGAACTCGATCGCGGCGAGCCGCATGCCCCAGGTGGCCGAGCCCGTCGCGATGGTGGCCCAGCGGTAGAGGAAGCCCACGAACAGGAACAGGACCGGCAGGAAGAAGAGCCCGGTGAAGAAGGTGAAGGGCACGATGATCGCGGTCAGCGCCGCGATGACGACGAAGTCGAAGACCCAGGCCACGAGGCGCTTGAGCGGCACGTCGGCATAGAGCGCGGGGTCGCGGTCGGGGTCGGGAAGGCCGGTCCAGCGGGTGTCGGTCATGGTCATGGGAATATCGCCGCATGAAGGGGGAGGGAAGGCGGCCCCTTGCGAAGGGGGCCGCCGGGGAGGGTCCGGGTCTCAGGCCGCGGAGGGCTCGCTGTCGGTGTCGCCCTTGGCGCGCTTCGAGCGGTCGTCCATGAACTGGTCGAACTCGGCCTTGTCCTTGGCCTCGCGCAGGCGCTGCAGGAAGGCTTCGAAGGCGTCCTGCTCTTCCTCGAGCCGGCGCAGCGTCGCCTCCTTGTAGGCGTCGAAGGCAGAGTTGCCGGACGACGAGAAGGCGTGGCTGGCGGTGCGGGTGCGGCGGGCGCCGCAGGAACCGGTGAACATGCGTTTGCTCCAGATCATGTAGGCGAGAAGGGCAAGGCCGATGGGCCAGAAGAGGATGAAGCCCAGGACCATCGCGGCGATCCAGGCGCCCTTCCCCTTGTCGTCGAGCCAGCCTTCGGCGCGGCGGAACCAGGTCGGCCGGCGCTCGTAGTCGGCTGCAGTCGCATAGGTCATCGAGGTCGTCTCCGTGCTGAGGTTGCGATGTAAACTCGTTTCACATCACGCGATATGTGAACACGTCCGCCGCCCCGCAAGAGGTGAAGTGAATCTTTTTTACATCTCCCTGCCGTCAGGCCGTGAACGGGGCCGCCTGCGCGCCCGTGATCCGCAGAAGCTCCCCGGGCGCGATGGGAAAGACGTGCCGCGGCGTGCCGGCGGCGGCCCAGACCACGTCGAAGTCCAGAAGGCGCGGGTCGAACCATGTCCGGATCGGGGTGAGGTGCCCCACCGGCGCCACGCCCCCGATGGCGAAACCCGTCTGCGCCCGCACGAGGTCGGCGTCGGCCCGGCCGAGCGCCTCGCCCGCGAGCGCCGAGGCCCGCGCGGCGTCCACCTGGTTGCCGCCGGCCGTCAGGAACAGCATCGCCGCGCCGCGCGCCTCGCCGCGGAAGACGATCGACTTCACGATCTGGTCGAGCGCCACGCCCACCGCCTCGGCCGCCTGCTGCGCCGTGCGGGTCTCGGACGGCATCTCGCGCACCCCGGGCACGCGCCCCGCCGCCTGCAGCGCCGCCACGACGCGCGCCACGCTCTTGCTCATGCCCGCCTCCCTGCCTAGCCTC
>DAINOF010000314.1:0-2470 GCA_036735505.1 Paracoccaceae bacterium | reverse complement strand
CGGTCCTCGAAGGTCCGGATGCGCCGCATCTGGCGGTAGAGCGCGGCGAGGTCCGAGTTCGGTCGCTGGACGGGCAAGTGGGCGCTCCTTCCGAGGGTCGCAGGCCACGATCCTATTCAAGAAAATACATTTGTCAATCGTGAGTACATATGTCACGCTCCGCGCAACACCGTCGAGGCACCGCGCATGAGCGACCTGTCCGAAATCCAGCTGATGTCGCGCGCAGCCTGGCTCTACCATGTCGCGGGGCTGAACCAGGAGGCCACGGCCGCCCGCATGGGCCTGACGCGCGCGCGGGTGAACAGGCTCCTGCAGCAGGCGCGGGAAAGCGGGCTCGTGTCGATCACCATCAACGACCGCGACGTGGGCCTTCTTCCGGTGGAGGAAACGATCCGGGCGGCGTTCGGGCTCGACTTCTGCCGGGCCACGCCGGCGCTCGGTCTCGATGGACCGCCCGAGGCGCTCGCGGACGTGGCCCTGCGTGCCGTCGGCACCGCCGGCGCGCGGCTCCTGCGCGACCGGCTTGCCGAGAGGCCCGATCTCGTGGTGGGCACGGGCTGGGGCCGGACGCTCGCCCATCTCGGCCGCCAGATGTCGGGCATTGCCACCCCGCGGGCGCGCTTCGTCAGCCTGATGGGTTCGCTCACCGCCAACTCGGCCTTCAACCCCTTCGAGGTCGTCCAGGCGCTGGCCCAGGCGACGGGGGGCGAGGGCTATTTCCTCCCCGTCCCGTTCATCGCCGACAGCCCCGCGGACCGCGAGGTGCTGCTCGCCCAGAGCGTGGTGGCCCGCCCGCTCGCGCTGGCCCGCAGCGCGGAGATGGCGCTCATCAGCGTGGGCGAACTGACCGAGGGCTCACTTCTGCGCCAGCAGGGAATGATCGGCCCGGCAGAGCTTGCCGACCTCCGCCGGGCGGGCGCCGTCGGGGACACCAACGGCATCTTCTTCGACGCGCAGGGGCGCCCCGTCGACCACCCGCTGAACGCCCGCACGATCGGCGCGGGCTTCCCCGACCTCGCCCGGGCCGGGGCGGTCCTCCTCTCGGCCGGGCGCGCGAAGACGGCGGCGACCGCGGCGCTCCTGCAAAGCGGGATCCTGCGCGGGCTCGTCATCGACGGCGACGCGGCGCTGGCGCTGCTCGACCACCTGCGCGGGACCGCCACGTGACCGCCCGGACTTGCCCCGCCGCCGCGATGGCGCTCTGCTGCGCACCGGGAGGAGAATCGACGTGACCGGCTACCGACCGCTGACACCCGAAACCCTGCCGCCTCGTCTGGGTGGCCTCGCGGCCGTCGCCAACGTGGTCGGCGGAGCGCCGGAGGCGTGGCGAGTCGCGGAGGTCGGCGACGGGAACCTCAACCTCGTCTTCATCGTGGAAGGCACCGCCGGATCGGTCATCGTGAAGCAGGCGCTTCCTTACGTCCGCCTCGTCGGCGAAAGCTGGCCCCTGCCGCTGCACCGCGCTTTCTACGAATACCACGCGCTGATCCGACAGGAGGCGCGCGATCCGGGCGTCGTCCCCCGCGTGATGCATTTCGACGAGACGCAGGCGCTCATCGTGATGGAGCGGCTCCACCCCCATGTCATCCTGCGCGGCCGCACCATCGCGGGCCGCACGGTCGCGGGCCTTGGCCAGACCATGGGCCGCTTCTGCGCCCGCACCGCCTTCCGCGGCTCGGACCTGTCGATGGAGGCGCCGAAGAAGAAGGCCGATGTCGCGCTCTTCTCGGGCAACGTCGAGCTTTGCGACATCACCGAGAACCTCGTCTTCACCGATCCCTATTTCCACGCGACGCTCAACCGCCACACCACCCCGCAACTCGACGCCGTGGTGGCCGAACTGCGCGCCGACGCAGCCCTCAAGATCGAGGCGCAGCACATGAAGCGCGCCTTCACCGCCCGCGCCGAAACCCTCTGCCACGGCGACCTGCACGCGGGCTCGATCATGGTCACCGATACCGAGACGCGGGTGATCGACCCCGAATTCGCCTTCTACGGCCCCTTCGGCTTCGACATCGGGATGCTGGTGGGCAACTACCTGATGGCCTTCCATTCGCTCCGCGCCCATGTGGCCGAGCCCTCAGACCGCGCCCGGCTCCAAGAGTTCCTCCTGACCACCGCGGCCGAGACCTGGGACGCCTTCGCCGCCGAATTCACCCGCCTCTGGCACAGCGAACGCACCGGCATCCTCTACGCGCGCACGCTCTACGAGGACCAGACCCATACGGAGGCGAGCGAGACCGCGCTCCGCGAGCTTCTGGCCGAGATCTTCGCCGATCTCCTGGGCTTCGCAGGCATCGAGATGCACCGCCGCATCCTCGGCCTCGCCCATGTGGCCGAATTGGACACCATCGAGGACCCGGACCTGCGCGCCCCCATCGAGGAACGCTGCCTGCGGCTCGGCCGCGACCTCGTGCTGAACCGGCGGCGGATCACGGACATGGACACGGTGCTGGACATGGCGCGGGCA
>DAINOF010000313.1:0-2474 GCA_036735505.1 Paracoccaceae bacterium | reverse complement strand
CGTGCGCCTCGGCCCAGGCGCGGATGCGGGCGCGGATATGGGGCTCGCGGGTCGGGATGATGAAGTGGTTCGGGAGGATGCCGAAGCGCCTTGGCCCGACGATCGTGACGCCGTCCGGGTCGAACCGGACGCCCCGGGTCAGGAGGCGCATGAAGCTGGTGCCTCCCAGCACGAACTTCTTTGGACCGATGCGCTGTGGCCAATGATAGGATAGGCTGGGCGGCAGGTACATCACGACCTCGGAACTGAGGACGGCCAAGGACTTCACCTTCTGCTGGAAGGGGACGAACAGCGTCGCGAAGATCGCGGCAAGAGACAGCCAGAAACCTCCGAACGCGACGGGCCAGATCGCCGCGAACATCGCGACATCGGGAGCGCGGTACGCCAGTGCACCGACCAGAATCAGAACGCTGCCCCCCGCGCCCACGAATACGGGGAGCGTCTCGATCCACGCGGTCGGGTTCCGCCAGGGCGAAAGGTCGCGCCAGCGCTGGGGCTGCCATTCGAGGTGGAGACCGCGCGGTTCCTCGGCAAGGGACACGCGCCACCAGTCCCCAGCGTCGCGGACCCATGCGCTCCGGACCTCGCGCCACAGGAGAGCCGCACCGAGCCCGAGGGCGAGGAGGAGCAGCACCGCCACGAGCGGCGACCGGCCGGCGGAGGCGTCCAGGGCGACGCGGAACAGGACGACGACGAACCCAGCCGGGACGACCGCGACGACGAGGAGCGCCTAGCGGCTGCGGAGGGGAAGGTCGGGAAGGTCCGCGGGCTTCGCCTCGGGTGCCGGTGGGGGTGCGGGTGTGACGGCGTCGCTCATGCGCCGCAGATATGCGCCTGTGAGGACGCCGGAAACACCCTCGGCCGCCCGTGCCTCTCAGGCGGCCTGTTCGAACCGCGCGGGGAGGTCGCCCAGGCGCTTGGCCTCGTCGATCAGCCCCGCGATGTCGGCGTCGAGCGCGGCCGCCATCGTCTCGAAGCTCGGGATGACGAAGTAGACCGGCTGGACGATGTCGATGCGGTAGGGCGTGCGGAAGATGGTGAGCAGGTCGAAGTCCAGCATCTCGGCCACCCCGCCGGTCGCATGCCGCGCCTCGGACGGGGAGGAGACGATGCCGGCGCCATAGGCGCGCAGGCCTTGCGGGGTGCGGATCATCCCGAATTCCACCGTGAACCAGAAGAGCCGGAAGAGCCGCCAGGAATAGGGCTTGCCGAGCCGGACGGCGATCTGCCCGAAGCGTTCGACGAAGTCGGCATAGGCCGCATTTGTCAGCAGCGGGCAGTGGCCGAAGACCTCGTGGAAGATGTCGGGCTCCTCGATGTAGTCCATGTCCTCGCGGCGGCGCAGGAAGGTCGCCACCGGGAAGCGGCGGCGCGACAGGAGGTCGAAGAAGCGCGACGGCGGGATGATGGCGGGCACACCCTCGACGCCTGCGCCGGTAAGTGCGCCGAGCCGCGCGTCGACCTCGGCGATCTGGGGCACGCGGTCGCGCGTCAGGCCAAGAAGGCGGACGCCGTCGAGATACTCGGGCGTGACCCGTCCGGGCAGGAAGGCCATCTGGCGGTCGAAGAGCTCGCCCCAGACGGCATCCTCGTCGGGCGAGTAGGCATAACGGCCGTCGGGGCCGGGGTGCTTTTCGGCGTAGGGCTCTTTGGTCATGGCGATATCCTCCTGTCATCCATCGTGGCGCGGAGGGGACGGAAAGAGCTTTCAAAGCCTGCGCGGCGGGAATGGAACCTGGAAGGATTTCCCGCTATCCTGAGCACCATGAAACTTTCCGATCAGGATCGCGCGCTCCTTCGCGAGCTTCAGCAGGATGCCGCCCGCCCGCTCGCCGAGCTTGGCGAGGCGGTCGGCCTGTCGCAGTCGACCGTCTGGCGCAAGCTCCAGGAGTTCGAGGCGGCGGGCATCGTCACGGGGCGCGTGGCACTTCTCGATGCGGCGAAGGTCGGCGCAAAACTCTGCGTCTTTGCGCAGGTCTCGCTCGCCGACCATTCGGAAGAGGCCGTGGCGGGCTTCGCGCGGATCGTGCGCAGCCATGCGGAGATCCTCGAATGCCACGCGATCTCGGGCACGGCCGACTACATCCTCAAGATCCGCACGGCCGATGTCGAGGCCTACGAGCAGTTCATGACCCATGCGCTGTTGCGGTCGAGGTTCGTGCGCGCGGTGGTATCCTCCTTCTCGCTTCGGCAGATCAAGCACACCACCGCCTTGCCCCTCTGACCCCCATCCGGTAGAGGCTCGCCCGAGTTCGGACAGGGGCCGGAGCCATGGCGAAGGACGGCAAGGAGCGGCGCCCGAAGGCGGAGACGCCCAGGGGCTTCCGCGACTATTTCGGCGCGGAGGTGACCGAGCGGGCCGAGATGCTCGCGGCGATCGCGGGGGTGTATCGGCTCTATGGCTTCGAGGCGCTGGAGTCGGCGGCGGTCGAGACGGTCGAGGCGCTGGGCAAGTTCCTCCCCGACGTGGACCG
>DAINOF010000312.1:0-2520 GCA_036735505.1 Paracoccaceae bacterium | reverse complement strand
GCCGCGTCGGTCTGGATGAAGTCGTCGTAGGGGCCGGCGTTGATATTGCGCGACCGGGCCGAGACGATGCCCGCCGTCACCGTACCGCCGAAGCCGAAGGGGTTGCCGATCGCGACGACCCATTCGCCGATCTCGAGCGCCTCGGAGTCGCCCCAGGACACGGTCGGCAGGTCGCCCTCGGCCTCGATCCGCAAGAGCGCGATGTCGGTGGCGGGGTCGGTGCCCACGATATCGGCCGGCAGCTGGCGACCGTCGTCGAGCCAGACCTCGACCTCCTCGGCGCCCGCGACAACGTGGTTGTTCGTCACCACGAGGCCGTCGGACGAGATGATGAAGCCCGATCCCTGTCCCTGCATCGGGCCCTGCGGCGGCCGGTCGGGCATCGGCATGCCGAAGAACTCCTCGAGCCCGGGCGGCAGTTGCGGCAGCGCGCCGGGCCCGGCCGCCGGCGCCTCGACGGTCGACAGGATGCCGACCACGGCAGGAAGCTTCTCGGCGACCATCGCCGAAAAATCGGCCGGCAGCGCCGTGTCGCCCGCCCGTTGGGGGGCGGGTTGAACGGACGTTTGCGCCTGCACCATGGGGGCGGCGGATGCAAGCGCGGCCGCGAGCGCGCCGGCGGCGGCCCGCGCAAAGGGCGATAGGGTCGTCATGGGGGTCTCCTTGCCGTTGGTGCAGTGGGGTCGCCCGGCCAACGTCCCCGTCGGGCGCATGTTCCGGCACGCGGGGTGCCCTCGGACCGGATGCCGCGCGGAAACCCCGCCGATCGGCGTAGGGGCCGAGGCGGCGGGTGGACCCGAAGCGGGGCCCGGCGCGTTCTGGAACGAAACCGCGGGAACAGATGGAAGGGTTCAGATGACGCCTCCCGACGCCAACATCGAGAAGCAGACGCGCCGACATCGTCCGGCGCTTTACGGCATGGCCTTCGTCGTGATCTTCGGCTTCCTGACGCTGCTGCTGCGCGTCTTCTTCGCGACCGATCCCGATACCGTGCCGGTCGAGGACCCGACGCTGCGCGCCCCGCTGGAAGAGGGAGAGGCGGTCGACGAGAACGACCTGCCGCCCGTACCCGACACGCAGTGACCCCACGCGAACCCCCGGCTCCCTGCCCCGGTTCCACGGAAAATCTCCCGAGGCTGGGGCAACTTCCGGCGGTCGCCACGCGTTGAGTCGGTGATCGCGGAAGGGTCCGGACCGGATCCGAGCCCGCGCTTTCCCAAGGAGGATACACGGATGAGACATCTCATTTGCACGACGGCCGTCGCGGCGCTGATGGCGCTGCCGGCGACGGCGCAGCAGGCGACGACGGACACGCAGACCGGCGCGCAGGATACCCAGCAGGTCCAGATGCAGGACAGCCAGATGGCCGATGCCGGCCAGATGGAGATCGAGGCCTCGCAGCTGATCGGCAAGCGGCTCTACATCGAGCGCGAGGGCGCGGGCCAGATGACGGGGACCGAAGCCGGAACCGGCGGCATGGTTCAGCCGGAAGGCGAAACCACCGCCCAGACCGGTCAGACCATGCAGGAAGGCCAGACCATGCAGGAAGGCCAGACCCTGCAGGAAGGCGAGACCGCGGAGGTCGTCGAGCCGCAGGTCCAGGAGGGCCAAGGCACCGACAGCGCCATGATGCAGGGCGTCACGAACCCGCGCGAGCGGTGGCAGACGGCGGGCCAGATCCGCGACGTGCTGTTGTCCGAGACGGGCGAGGTGCAGGCGCTGACGATCGACGCCGGCGGCTTTCTCGGCGGCGGACAGGGCGATCGGCGCATCGACATCTCCGAGGTGAGCTTCGTGCCCCATGCCGAGGACGCCGAGGAGTTCTTCGTCCTCTACACGGGCGACCGGCAGACGCTCGAAAGCGCCGGGCTGGTCGACGAGGCGCAGACCCAGGACGGCGTCCTGCGCGGCTCGGAGATGTGGGGCGAGGAGATGCGCGGCAGCCAGGCTGACATCGCCTTCACCTCGATCTCGACCGACGACCTTCTCGGCGCCTCGGTCTACGGGCCGAACGACGAGTGGGTGGGCGACGTGAGCAACCTTGCGCTGACCGAAAGCGGCGAGATCGAGGCGATCGTCGTCGACGTGGGCGGCTTTCTCGGGATCGGCACGCGCGCGGTCGCGATGCCGATGGACGAGGTCCAGCTTCGCCGCGGCGAGGGCGGCTGGTTCGGCGAGGACCTGCGGGCCTATGTGAACGCCACCGAAGAGCAGCTCGAGCAGCTTCCGGAGTGGGAAGACGGCTGAGCCGCAACTGTCCGGCAGGACGGATCGAGGCCCCGCGGACATCCGCGGGGCCCTTTCGTCTAGAGCGACTCGTCCTCGGTCCCGCCGCGGCGGCGTTTGGCGGCCTCCTCGAGCAGCTTGATGAGCCGGGTGATGACAAGCGCGAGCGCCGTGCTGAGCGCCGCGAGAAGCCACATGCCGAGCCCCGCGCTCACGCCCACCGCCGCGGTCAGCCAGAGGCTTGCGCCGGTCGTCAGGCCGCGGACCTTGCCCTGCGCGAAGACGATGAGGCCG
>DAINOF010000311.1:0-2529 GCA_036735505.1 Paracoccaceae bacterium | reverse complement strand
CGCCGGTCGCTGCGGCGGGGCGGCGAGATCGAGCGGATCGAGATGCGCAAACGCCGGACCCGGCCGCCGGACCTTGTGGCGCTCTGCGACATCTCGGGGTCGATGTCGGTCTATTCGCGGATGCTGATGCATTTCCTCCACGCCGTCACCTGGGCGCCCGAACGCGGCTGGGGCCGCGTCAGCGCCTTCACCTTCGGGACGCGGCTGACCAACGTGACCCGCGCGCTCGCCCAGAAGGACCCCGACGCCGCACTCGCCGCCGCGGGCCGCGACGCGCAGGACTGGGAGGGCGGGACGCGGATCGGCGAGGCGCTGCGGCGCTTCAACGTCGACTGGTCGCGGCGGGTGCTGGGACAGGGCGCGGTCGTGCTCCTCATCACCGACGGGCTCGAGCGGGGCGACACCGCGACGCTCGCACGCGAGATGGAGCGGCTGCGGCTGTCCTGCCGGCAGCTCGTCTGGCTCAATCCGCTCCTCCGCTGGGACGGGTTCACGCCCAGGGCGGCCGGAATCCGCGCGATCCTCCCGCAGGTGGACAGCTTCCACGCCTGCCATTCGCTGGACAGCCTCGCCGACCTCTCCGCGGCATTCAAAACAGTTGCTTCGGCAAGGCCAGCCGCTAGTCTGAAGTCAAGGGAGGACGGCACACCATGGACATGACGGGCGAATACGTGATCGCGGCCCCGCGCGAGGAGGTCTGGGCGGCGCTCAACGACCCCGAGGTGCTGCGCGCCTGCATTCCGGGCTGCGACGAGCTCGAGAAGACGTCCGACACCACGATGGAAGCCAAGGTCACCCAGAAGATCGGGCCGGTGAAGGCGAAGTTTGCAGGCGCGGTCGAGCTCGTCAACATCGACGCGCCCCGCGCCTACACGATCCGGGGCGAAGGCAAGGGCGGCGTCGCGGGCTTCGCCAAGGGCTCGGCCGACGTGAGCCTTTCCGAGGAGGATGGCGGGACAAAGCTGTCCTACGAGGCCCATGCCGAGATCGGCGGCAAGCTCGCCCAGTTGGGCAGCCGCCTCATCAACTCCACGGCCAAGAAGCTGGCCGACCAGTTCTTCCAGAATTTCCACGACCATCTGACGAACAGGGAGACCGCGGGCGGGACCTGATTTCCCCGCGGACGACCGAGCCATTGCACGGGCGAAAGACCCGGCAGCCAGGGAGGATACGAATGGCCGAAATTTCACTGTCCGTGAACGGGAAGGCGCTGAAGCGCTCGGTTCCGGACAACACGCTCCTGTCGGAGTTCCTGAGGGAGACGCTTCGTCTCACGGGCACGCATGTGGGCTGCGACACGTCGCAATGCGGCGCCTGCGTCGTCCATGTGGACAGCCGCGCGGTGAAGTCCTGCACGATGCTCGCGGCCTCGGCCGACGGCGCTGAGGTCCTGACGATCGAGGGGCTTGCCAACGGCGCGCTGCATCCGATGCAGAAGGCCTTCAACGACAACCACGGCCTCCAGTGCGGCTTCTGCACGCCGGGCATGATCATGTCGGGCGTGGACATGGTGGCGCGCTACAAGGCCGAGGGGCGCGAGCTGACGGAGACGGCGATCCGCCACGAGCTCGAGGGCAACATCTGCCGCTGCACGGGCTACCACAACATCGTCAAGTCGATCCAGCAGGCCGCCGCCGAGATGTGAGCGGCCGCCGGCCCGCCCATGGTGGCCGGGCCGGACGATATCGGGAGGAAACAGGGAAATGAGCGACGGCATCGGCGCGCGCGTGAAGCGCAAGGAAGACAAGCGGTTCATCACCGGCAAGGGCAAGTACACCGACGACATCCGGATGGAGAACCAGGCCTACGCGGCCTTTGTGCGGTCGCCCCACGCACATGCGCGGGTGAAGGGGATCGACGCCTCGGCGGCCCTGGCGATGGAGGGCGTTATCGCGGTCCTGAACGGGGCGCAGCTGACCGGGGACGGGATCGGCAACATCATCTGCGGCTGGGCCATCACCTCGAAGGACGGCAGCCCGATGAACATGGGGCCGTGGTCGGCGCTGGCGACCGACCGGGTGCGCTATGTGGGCGACGCCGTCGCGGTGGTGATCGCCGAAAGCGACCGCCTCGCCCGGATCGCGGCCGAGAAGGTGGCGGTCGACTACGAGGAACTGCCGGCCGTGGCCCATGCGGACAAGGCGCTGAAGGCTGGCGCCCCGCAGGTCCATGACAACGCGCCCGGCAACCTGATCTACGACTGGGGCATCGGCGAAGAGGCGGCGACGGATGCCGCCATCGCGGGCGCGGCGCATGTGACCGAGATGCACATCACCAACAACCGCCTGAGCCCGAACCCGATGGAACCGCGCTCGGCCGTCGCCATCTTCGACGCCTCCGAGGATCACTACACGCTCTACACGACGAGCCAGAACCCGCATGTGGCGCGGCTGGTGCTGTCGGCCTTCTACAACGTCGCGCCCGAGCACAAGCTGCGCGTGATCGCCCCCGACGTGGGCGGCGGCTTCGGGTCGAAGATCTACATCTACCCGGAAGAAATCACCTGCCTCTGGGCCTCGATGAAGACCG
>DAINOF010000310.1:0-2532 GCA_036735505.1 Paracoccaceae bacterium | reverse complement strand
CCGCCCTTCAGGATCTCGGCCTTCGTCGCCTCGAACTGCGCGCGCGCCGCGTCCGTCACGGAGGACCCGAGCGGCGACATCTTGATGAAGCCGTCGGCCAGCCCGCCGCGCACGAAGTTGTCGATGGTCCCGCCGTCGAGCACCGTCTGCACCATGCCCGTGTAGACACCGGCCCAGTTCCACTCGGCCCCGGTCAGGTACTTCTCGGGCGCGAGCGCCGTCTGGTCGGCGTGATAGCCGCAGACAAAGCAACCACGGCCCGCGGCGGTCTCGAGCACGACCTTCGGCCCGTCCACATGGCAGGTGATCACGTCGCAGCCCGCATCGGCGAGCGCGTTCGTGGCCTCGGCCTCCTTCACCGCGAGCGACCATTCGCCGGTGAAGATGACCTGGCAGGTGATCGTGGGATCGACGGCGCGTGCGCCCCGGAGGAAGGAGTTGATGTTGAGCAGCACCTGCGGGATGGGCTTCGCCGCCACGAACCCGATCTTCTTGGTCTGGCTCATGTGGCCCGCGACGATGCCGTTCAGGTACTGGCCCATGCCGATGTAGCCGAAGTAGCTGCCAACGTTCGCGGGCATGCCTTCCGTCCACAGGCCGGCCGCGTGCTGGAAGCGGACATCGGGGTACTTGGGCGCAAGTTCGAGGATATGGGGGTTGAAGTAGCCGAAGGAGGTCGGGAAGATCAGCGAGGCGCCGTCGAGATTGATCATGGACTCCATGGACTTCTGGACGTCGATCGTCTCGGCCACGTTCTCTTCCTCGATGACCGTCACGCCTGCCATCGCCTTGACCGCCGCCGCGCCCTCGGCATGGGCCTGGTTGTAGCCGAAGTCGTCGCGCGGACCGACGTAGATGAAGCCGACGGTCAGGGGCGACTGGGCGCGGGCGGGCAGGCCCAGCGCCGCGGCGGCGCCGAGCGCGGTCGTGCCGGCGAGGAAGCCGCGGCGCGAGAAGGCGGGTGTGGGTCTGGTCATGGCTGGGATCTCCGGAATGGATGGACGCCGGGCTGCGGCGGATTCTGGTCCCGACCACCCTCGTCCGATTGAACCGCTGATGTCTTCTGCTACTTTTGCACCAAAGCGCTGCGCAGATTGCAGCAGTCAGGAGTCGACGTCATGCGCAGCCTCCAGCCTCTCCGCTTCATCGAGGCGATCGCGCGCGCGGGCTCCATCCGGGGTGCGGCGGAAGGGCTCGCCATCACCTCGACCGCGCTCAACCGGCGGCTACTCGCGCTCGAGGAGGGGCTGGGCGTGCAGGTCTTCGAACGGCTGCCGCGGGGCGTGCGGCTGTCCACGGCGGGCGAGCTCCTGATCCATCACCTGCGGACGCAGGCGGCCGACTACGAGAAGCTGAAGGGCCAGATCGCCGACCTGCGCGGCGAGCGGCGCGGCCATGTGTCCATCGCCTGTTCGCAGGCCTTCGTGCCCTACTTCCTTCCCGAACGCATCGGCGCCTACCGCCGCGACCACCCCGGCGTGAGCTTCGGCGTGCGCGTTCGCGACCGGGCGGCGGCGGAAACGGCGCTGGCCGACCACAGCGCCGACCTCGCGCTGATCTTCGAGCCGGTGCGCCTGTCCGAGGTGCAGGTGCTCGCCAGCGCCCGGCAGCGCATCCATGCGATCATGGCGGCGGACCACCCGCTCGCCGCCCAGCCCACCATCCGGCTGCGGGACTGCGCCCGGTTCCCCGTGGCGCTGCCGACGGCGGTCTACGGGGTGCGCCATCTCATCGACCTAGCGCTCGTGCGCTCGTCGATCGAGCTCACGCCGATGATCGAGACCGACAGCTTCGATTTCCTGCGGCACTATCCGAGGCAGGAGAGGATCGTCGCCTTCCAGATCCCGGTGGGCCTGCCCCTGTCCGACCCGCCCATCGTCACGCGCCCGCTCGACGACCGGGACGTGCCCGCCGGGCGGCTCTACCTGTGCCAGCTGCGCAGCCGCACCCTTCCCGTCGCGGCGGCCAAGTTCGCGGCCCTTCTCGAGCGCGAGATCGACCTGCTCGAAGCCTAGGCCCCCGCGCGGTGCCGTGCCGTGCCTTGCCCGCAGACTCGGGCGAAGGGAACGGGGCAGCGGCACCGTGCCTGTGTACACGAGCGGCGAACTGCGATACGAGGCGCCCTCGCCGGTTGTCACCTCGACAGATCGCGACGCAATTCGTCGCGAGCGCCATCCAGATCGGACCTGTGCATGATCCAGTCCCTGTCCGCCGCACTCGCAGAGCGTGGCTATGAAGACCTCACTCCGGTCCAGGTGGCCGTCACCGACACAGCGCTCCGCGACGCGGACCTCCTCGTGTCGGCGCAGACCGGATCGGGCAAGACCGTGGGCTTCGGGCTGGCGATCGGCCCGACCCTTCTGGGCGAGACGGACACCTTCGGCCCCGCGGCGGCGCCGCTCGCGCTCATCGTCGCACCGACGCGCGAGCTCGCGTTCCAGGTGACGCGCGAACTCGGCTGGCTCTATGCCCGGACCGGCGCGCGCCTCGCGGCGTGCGTGGGCGGCATGGACATGCGCGACGAACGCCGCG
>DAINOF010000309.1:0-2557 GCA_036735505.1 Paracoccaceae bacterium | reverse complement strand
GGCGCCGCGCTGATCGGGGGCGAGACCGCCGAGATGCCCGACATGTACGCGGGCGACGACTTCGACCTCGCCGGCTTTGCCGTGGGCGCGATGGAGCGCGGGCAGGCGCTGCCGCGCGAGGTGGCCGAGGGCGACGTCCTTCTGGGCCTCGGCTCGGACGGGGTGCATTCGAACGGCTACTCGCTCGTCCGCAAGGTCGTCGCGCGGGCGGGGCTCGCCTGGGACGCCCCCGCGCCCTTCGGCGCCGGTCCGCTCGGGCCCGCGCTTCTCGCGCCGACCCGGATCTATGTCCGCAGCGCCCTCGCTGCCGTGCGGGCGGGCGGCGTCCATGCGCTCGCCCATATCACCGGAGGCGGGCTCACCGAGAACCTGCCGCGCGTCCTGCCCGAGGGCTGCGGCGCCGAGATCGACCTCGCCGCCTGGGAGCTCCCGGGTGTGTTCCGCTGGCTGATGGCGGAAGGCGGGCTTGAGGAGGCGGAGATGCTCAAGACCTTCAACTGCGGGATCGGGATGGTCGCGGTGGTCGCGGCCGCCCGCGCCGAGGAGATCGCGGAGCGCCTTGTGGCCGGGGGCGAGACCGTCCGGGTCATCGGCCGCGTCACCGAAGGGCAGGGGGTCGCCTACCGGGGCACGATCGGGTGACCCTCCGCGTCGCGATCCTCATCTCGGGGGGCGGCTCGAACATGATCAGGCTCGCCGAGAGCATGACCGGCGACCACCCGGCGCGCCCGGTTCTCGTCCTGTCGAACGTGCCCGGGGCCGCGGGGCTCGACCGCGCGCGGGAGCGGGGCATTCGCACGGCGGTCGTCGACCACCGGGACTTCCGCGGCGACCGGGCGGCCTTCGAGACCGCGCTCGAGGCGGTGCTGGCCGAAGTGCGGCCGGACCTCATCTGCCTTGCGGGCTTCATGCGCATCCTCACGCCCGGCTTCGTGGCGCGGCGCGAGGGGCGCATCCTCAACATCCACCCGTCGCTCCTGCCGAAGTACCCGGGCCTCGACACCCATGCCCGGGCGCTTGACGCGGGGGACGCCGAGGCCGGGTGCAGCGTGCACTTCGTGACAGCGGACCTCGACGCGGGCCCGCTGCTCGGTCAGGCGCGGGTGCCGGTGCTGCCGGGCGACACGGCCGAGACGCTTGCCAAGCGCGTCCTCGCCGCGGAGCACCGGCTTTATCCGCTCGTGCTCGAACGGGTCGCCCGTGGTGACCGGACGCCTGTCCTGCTGCCCTGACGCGCCCGGGACCCCGTGTCGCCGCCGCTCCGTCCGGGCGGAGCGGCGGCGGAAGCGTCAGTCGGAATAGGGCAGCGAGGAATGGTGCAGCACGATCCGCAGGGTTCCCGCCTCGTCCCGATGGTAGCCGAAGGTCTTGTCCACGGTGGTCACCGTGCCATCCGCATTCGTGATGTGCACGTTGCCCATCCACAGCGCGGTGTCGCCGCTGACATGCGTCGCCGCATCCTCGAACCTCACCTCGGTCCAGCCCTTCAGGGCGAACCCCGTGTCGTCGGGGAAGTTCGGGTCCTGGCCGACGAAATAGGCCAGCGCGCCTTCGGCCGTGGTGCGGAAGGTCTGCGGCGCCTCGGTGAGCGTCGGCTTGAAGAGGACCGGCCCCAGGTTGTAGCCGTAGGCGGCGTCGATCGCCCCCTTCGCCGTGGCCTTCGCAGGCTCGATGCCGCCCGAGCCATAGTCGGTCGAGATCTGCACGAGCGCATCGCCCCAGGTCTTGTGCGCCGCCCGGATCTCCGATTCTGTGACGTCCTCCACCGACCGGCCGGACGTCACCAGCGCTCCGGTCGCGCCGGCCGCGAACAGCGCCACTGCGCCGACAGCCAATCCGATCTTGTTCATGTCCATGCCCCGATGTATCGGCGCAGCCCACCCGCACCTTCGTTAACCATAGATGAATTTGTTCCCGAAGCCAGTTCGTCAAGTCGCCGGGCGAAGGAATCTCGGGCCTGACCGGGACCGACCCGTGGGTCCTGCGCGACCGCGTTCCTGCGGGACCTGTTCCGACGGACTGTACGGATACCTGACATTCCCCTCTTTTCATCGGCTTGCGTCCGTCCTACCACGGCGGGCGGAACACGTCCGCAAGCCTTCACCGGGACCAATGATCACAATCACAACGACCGAGGGCCTCGCGGCCTTCTGCGAGAGGGCGCGGACCTGCCCCTACGTCACCGTGGATACCGAATTCCTGCGGGAGCGGACCTACTATTCCAAGCTCTGCCTCCTCCAGCTGGCCATCCCCGGCGATGCCGAGGAGGACGCGGTCCTCGTCGACCCGATCGAGGGCAAGCTGTCGCTCGACCCGCTCTACGACCTCTTCCGGGACGAGCGCGTGGTGAAGGTGTTCCACGCCGCGCGGCAGGATCTCGAGATCTTCTTCGTCGAGGGCGGCGTGATCCCCAGGCCGCTCTTCGACACGCAGGTGGCGGCGATGGTCGCGGGCTTCGGCGAGCAGGCGGGCTACGAGACGCTGGTGCGCAAGATCGCCAAGGCCCCGCTCGACAAGTCCTCGCGCTTCACCGACTGGTCGCGCCGGCCGCTGTCGG
>DAINOF010000308.1:0-2560 GCA_036735505.1 Paracoccaceae bacterium | reverse complement strand
GCCAACCTCGTGAACGAGGCGGCGCTGACGGCCGCGCGTGTCGGGCGCCGCTACGTGACGATGGAGGACTTCGAAAGCGCCAAGGACAAGGTGATGATGGGCGCCGAGCGCCGCAGCATGGTCATGTCCGAGGACGAGAAGAAGCTGACGGCCTATCACGAGGCGGGCCATGCGATCGTGGGTCTGAACGTGCCCCAGCACGACCCGATCCACAAGGCGACGATCATTCCGCGCGGGCGCGCCCTGGGCCTGGTGCTGAGCCTGCCCGAGCGTGACCAGCTGTCGGTCACCTACACCAAGTACACGTCCAAGATCGCCATGGCGATGGGCGGCAAGGTGGCGGAAGAGCTGATCTTCGGGAAGGAGAACGTGACGAGCGGCGCGGCTTCGGACATCCAGCAGGTGAGCCGGATCGCGCGGGCCATGGTGACGCAGTTCGGCTTCTCCGAGACGCTTGGCAACATCGACTATGCCAACGAGCAGCAGAGCTATCTCGGCACCTACAACACGCCCGCCAACGTGAGCCCGGACACCCAGCAGAAGATCGACGCCGAAGTGCGCAAGATCGTCGACGAGGGCTACGAGCGCGCGAGGACGATCCTGACCGAAAAGATCGACGACCTGCACCGGCTCGCGCAGGGCCTGCTCGAATACGAGACGCTGACCGGCGACGAGATCATGAAGGTGATCCGCGGCGAGGCGCTGAAGCGGGGCGACGATGCCGACCGGCTGCCTCCCCCCGGCAACCTGCCCTCGATCACGGCGATCCCCAAGACCAAGCCGCGGGCGAAGCCGCCCGAAGACGGGCTGCCCGAACCGACCTGAGGTCCCTCGCAGGACGACTGGAGCCCCGGCGCGCATGACGCGTTCCGGGGCTTTCGTCTGTTCCCGGCGCTGGACCTGTTGCCGGCGGTGCCCGTGGGGCTGCCGGCGGGGGACGTGGTGGACCTCGGCTGCGGCAGCGCCGCGGCGGCGCTTCGTGCGCGGCTCTTCCCCCGGCGAGCCGAAGCGGGCAGGTCCATGGTGGCGGAGGTCTATGCCCGCACGCTCGCCCCGCTCGGGATCGCGACCGTCTGGGAGACGGGGTATCTCCAGCGGCTCGAGCCCGCGGCCGAGGGGCATCCGGTGCGGCGCTTCACGCAGTCGACGGCGCTGTGGCCCGTCGCCGCGCACCTGACGGCGGCGGAGATGACGCGGTTCCTCGCCGCCTGTGACGCCGCACTGGCCGAGGCCTATCCGGCAGAGCCGGACGGCACGGTGCTGTTCCCGTTCCGGCGGCTTTTCTTCGTGCTCACGCTCTGATCTGATCCCCGCCCGAGGGGCCCGCGCCGGCCCGCCGCCCTGCCGGAGGTTCCGCATGCCCGCCCTGATCCCCACCGCGTTCTCGGGCCGCGTCACATGGCTCGGCTACGTTCCCCACCGGGACCGCGCCGAGATCGAGACGGTGCCGCTTGTGGAAATGCCGCTCGGATGGGGCGGCTTCGCGGGCGATTGCCACGCGGGCGAGACGCGGCCCTCGTGCAGCCGGGTCCTCGACCAGCACCCGCGCGGCACCCCGATCCGCAACGTGCGGCAGGTAAGCCTTGTCGCGGCCGAGGAACTGGCGCTGATCGCCGGGGCGCTTGGGCTCGACCGGGTGGCGCCGGAGTGGCTGGGCGCGTCGGTGGTGGTCGAGGGCATCCCCGACTTCAGCCACCTTCCGCCGTCCTCGCGGCTGCAGGGGCCGGACTGCGCGACGCTGACCGTGGACATGCACAACCAGCCCTGCCGCTTTCCGGCGAAGACCATCGAGACGGCGCATCCCGGCCGGGGCAAGCGGTTCCGCGAGGCGGCCCGGGGGCTGCGGGGCGTGACCGCGTGGGTCGAGCGCGTGGGAGTCCTGCGGCTCGGCGACACCCTGCGCCTGCACATCCCCGACCAGCGCGCCTGGGCGCATATCGACGCGGCGCGTTCCGCGGGCTGACCGCCGCGTTCCGATCGGAAACGCCGCGACGCGCCGGGGAAGGGAAAGGTCGCAAACCGCCCCGTGGACGCGCCGGGATACGACTATAAGCGCAGAGACATCCGAGGGAGGGACAGCCCAACATGAGCCAAGCGTCAGACATCGAGATCGCGCGCGCCGCGACGAAGAAGCCGATCCTCGAGATCGGGGCAAGGCTAGGCATCCCGGCCGAGGAGCTGCTGCCCTACGGGCACGACAAGGCGAAGGTGGGGCAGGGCTTCATCGCGGGGCTGAAGGACCGGCCCATGGGCAAGCTGATCCTCGTCACCGCGATCAACCCGACGCCCGCGGGCGAAGGCAAGACGACGACGACCGTGGGCCTTGGCGACGGGCTGAACCGGATCGGCCGACGTGCGGTCGTGTGCATCCGCGAGGCGTCGCTGGGTCCCAACTTCGGGATGAAGGGCGGGGCCGCGGGCGGCGGCATGGCGCAGGTCGTGCCGATGGAGGAGATGAACCTTCACTTCACCGGCGACTTCCACGCGATCACCGCGGCGCACAACCTGCTGTCGGCGATGATCGACAACCACATCTACTGGGGCAACGCGCTCGACATCG
>DAINOF010000307.1:0-2583 GCA_036735505.1 Paracoccaceae bacterium | reverse complement strand
AAAGCCACAACCACCCCTCCTACATCGAGCCCACCCAGGGCGCGGCGACCGGCGTCGGCGGCATCCTGCGCGACGTCTTCACCATGGGCGCCCGCCCCATCGCGGCGATGAACGCCCTGTCCTTCGGCGACCCCTCGCACCCGAAGACCGCCCATCTCGTGAAGGGCGTGGTCGAAGGCATCGGCGGCTACGGCAACGCCTTCGGCGTACCGACCGTGGGCGGCGAGGTCCGCTTCCACCCCGCCTACAACGGCAACTGCCTTGTGAACGCCTTCGCGGCGGGCCTCGCCGACACGGACGCGATCTTCTACTCTGCCGCCTCCGGCGTGGGGATGCCCGTCGTCTACCTCGGCGCCAAGACGGGCCGCGACGGCGTGGGCGGGGCGACCATGGCCTCGGCCGAATTCGATGACACGATCGAGGAAAAGCGCCCGACCGTACAGGTGGGCGACCCCTTCACCGAAAAGCGCCTGCTCGAGGCCTGCCTCGAACTCATGGCCACAGGCGCCGTCATCTCGATCCAGGACATGGGCGCCGCGGGCCTCACCTGCTCGGCGGTCGAGATGGGCGACAAGGGCGGCCTCGGCATCCGCCTCACCCTCGACCGGGTGCCGCAGCGCGAGACCGGGATGACCGCCTACGAGATGATGCTGTCCGAAAGCCAGGAGCGGATGCTGATGGTCCTCCGCCCCGAGAAGGAAGCCGAGGCGAAGGCGATCTTCGACAAATGGGACCTCGACTTCGCGGTGATCGGCGAGACGATCCCCGAGGACCGCTTCCTCATCCTGCACGGCAACGAGGTGAAGGCCGACCTGCCGCTCTCGAAGCTCTCCTCCTCGGCCCCCGAATACGACCGGCCGTGGGTCGCGTCCCCTGCCCCCGCGCCCCTCGGACCGGTCCCCGAGATCGCCCCGCTCGACGCGCTCCGCAGGCTCGTTTCGTCGCCAAGCTATGCATCGAAGCAGTGGGTCTGGGAGCAGTACGACAGCATGGTCATGGCCGACACCGTCCGCACCCCGGGCCTCGGCGCCGGGATCGTGCGGGTCCACGGGACGGGCAAGATGCTCGCCTTCACCTCCGACGTGACGCCCCGCTACGTCAAGGCCAACCCCGAGGAAGGCGGCCGTCAGGCCGTCGCCGAGGCCTGGCGCAACCTCGTCGCCTGCGGCGCCACCCCCCTCGCGGCCACAGACAACCTCAACTTCGGCAACCCCGAGAAGCCCGAGATCATGGGCCAGCTCGTCGGCGCGATCCGGGGCATAGGCCACGCCTGCCGCGCGCTCGACTTCCCCATCGTCTCGGGCAACGTCAGCCTCTACAACGAAACCGACGGCCAGGCGATCCTGCCCACCCCCACCATCGGCGGGGTGGGCCTCATCGCCGCACCCGAAGACCTCATCGCGCGCCTGCCCCGCGACGGCGACTTCGCCCTCGTCCTGGGCGAGACCCGCGGCCATCTCGGCCAGTCCGCGATCCTCTGGGAGGCCTTCGGCCGCGCCGACGGGCCCCCACCCCCGGTCGACCTCGCGGCCGAGCGGCGGAACGGCGACTTCCTTCTCGCCCACCGCACCCTCGTCACGGCGGCGACCGACCTCTCCGACGGCGGCCTCGCGCTCGCCGCCTTCGAGATGGCCGAGGCCGCGGGTCTGGGCGTCACCCTCGACGCCTCCGACATCGCCACGCTCTTCGGCGAGGACCAGGCGCGCTACCTCGTGGCGGCGACCTTCGACCAGGCCGAAGGCCTGATGGTCGCGGCCGGCCGGGCGGGCGTGCCCCTCGCCCTCGTCGGCCGCTTCGGCGGCGACATGGTGCAGTTCGGCGCCGACGCCGCGCCGCTCGCCGACCTCAGCCGCCTCTACCGCTCGGCCTTCGCGGCGGCCCTCGGCTGAGACCCTTGGTTCATCTTGGAGGAAATACTCCGGGGGGAGCTCGGCCGAAGGCCGAGCCGGGGGGCAGCGCCCCCCGCCCTCTTGCGCGCCTCCCGCCCTCCGCCTAGATTCCACCCGACGTCAAGGAGACCCGGTCATGCCGATGCAGGCCACAGAAATCGAAGCCCTCCTCCGCGAAAGCTTCCCCCACGCCCGGATCGTCGTCGAGGGCGACGACGGGGTGCACATGTCGGCCATGATCGTCGACGAGAGCTTCCGGGGCCTGAACCGCGTCCAGCAGCAGCGCGCCGTCTATGCCGCCCTCAAGGGCCGGATGGACGGCTCGAACGGCGACCTCCACGCCCTCGCCCTCACAACCCGGGCGCCCTGAGCGCCCTACCGCAAGGACATCCCATGACCACCACCGCCGAGGACCAGATCCGCGACACCGTCACCCAGAACGACGTCGTGCTCTTCATGAAGGGGACGAAGACGATGCCCCAGTGCGGCTTCTCCTCCCGCGTGGCGGGCGTGCTGAACTTCATGGGCGTCGAGTTCAAGGACGTGAACGTGCTCGCCGACGAGGGCATCCGCCAGGGGATCAAGGACTTCTCCGACTGGCCCACGATCCCGCAGCTCTACGTCAAGGGCGAATTCGTCGGCGGCTGCGACATCGTCACCGAGATGACGCTGTCGGGCGAGCTCGACCAGTTGT
>DAINOF010000306.1:0-2586 GCA_036735505.1 Paracoccaceae bacterium | reverse complement strand
CCTTGCCGAAGCCGATCGCGTCGGCCAGCGCCGCGAGCCCCACCGCCCAGCCCACCGCCGAGATGACGAGAAGCTCGGGCGAGCGCGACACGAAGCGGACGAGCGGTTCGGCCAGGTAACGGATGAACAGCGCGATGAAGGCGAGGAACACGACCGACCCGCCCACGAGCCGGACGATCTGCCCGGCCGTTCCGCCCTCGCCATCCGCGGCGCCGACGCCCACGGCCGACAGCACGACCATCGCCAGCACCACGAAGATGTCCTGCACGATCAGGAAGCCCAGCGCGATCTTGCCGTGCAGCGCACCGATCTCGCGCTTGTCCGACAGGAGCTTCACGATGATGATGGTGGAGGAGAAGGTCAGCGCGACCGCGATGTAGAGCGCGGTCAGCCAGTCCATGCCGAGGACAAGGCAGATCAGGAAGCCGAAGAAGGCCGTGAACCCGACCTGGCCCAGCCCCGTCGCCACCGCCACCTTCCCGAGGCTGCGCACGAGCGTGAGGTCGAGCTTCAGCCCCACGAGGAACAGGAGCACCGCGATCGAGATCTGGCTCAGCGTCTCGATGAAGGTCTCGGACGAGGCGATGCCCAGTGCGTCGGGTCCCGCGAGGACACCCACGAAGATGAAGGCCACGATGAGCGGCTGCCGGGCCAGAAGGCCCACGACCCCGACCACGGCCGCCAGCAGCACCAGCACCGCGATCTCGTAGAAGGCCGTGTCGAAGGCGACGTCCATCCTGCGCCCCAGTTGACAGACAAGGCGCCTGGACGGCCACCCCGCGTGACGGTGCATGGAGCGACGTTCCGGTGCAAGACCCTCACTCGAAGATCGTGCTCTCGATGTTCTTGCCCGTCATGCGGGTGTCCATCGCCTGCGCCTCGCTCTGCACCGGCTCGGGATAGCTGCGCATGCCCGCACAGAGCGACCCGACCGCGGTCGCCTCGGCCTGGATCGCCTGCCGCACGCGTTCGTTGTTCCGGTAGGCCGAGACGGTCAGAAGGCCGAGGAGCAGACCGTAGAACAGGTTGAACCCGGCACTGCCGAAGCTGACGTTCTGGATGAAGTCAGGTCCCGTGCCGAAGAGGATCCTGAGGAGCGGCTTGACGACGACAAGACCCGTGAGCACCGCACCGAGCGCCACGAGCGTGAAAAGGAGCGCCTGACGCCCCGAGGAAATGTCATGGACGAAATCCGGCACGCTTCCCTGCGCCCCCGTGCGACGATGCCATTCCATCGCACGCGGGGCGTCCCTCAGCCCCCCGCACGACCCTACTTCATCGAGGGCTGCCGACATGTTCCAAGGCCCGACGGCGCGGGTTCTGACCGCCCTTGCGCTGTCCTTTGCCGCGGCGTCGCCGTCGGCCGCGAAGGATCTTGCCGTCTTCACGATCGGCGCGGGCCCGATCGGCGGCGGCTCCTACGACGCCGCCTCGGCCATATGCGAGGAGATGCACGCGGCCTTCCCCGGGAAGATGCGCTGCAGCCCCGACCCGACGCCGGGATCGGTCTGCAACCTCGTGGCGCTCGCCGAAGGACAGATCGACTTCGCGCTCGTCCGGTCCGACGCGCATCACTCTGCCGTAAACGGCACCGGGCCCTTCACGGCGGCCGGTCCGAATCCGGATCTTCGCAGCGTGCTCGCCCTCTACCCCGAGCCGCTGACGCGTCTTGCGCGCCGCGACGCCAGGATCAACGGGCTTGCGGACCTCGCCGGTCGGCGCGTCAACCTCGGGCCCCGCAACTCCGGCACGCGCGCGACGGCCGCGCGCCTTCTTGCGGCGCTCGAACTGACCGAGGAGAGTTTCGCCGCGGCCCGCGCGCTTCCGACCGGTGCGGCCCTCGAGCAACTGTGCGCGGGCGGACTCGACGCCGTGCTCGTCATCTTCGGCCATCCGAACGCGCTGATCGCCCGGGCGCTGGCCGACTGCGATGCGGATCTCGTGCCGGTCGCGGGCCCCGCGATCGACGCCCATCTCGCGGCGAACGCGGACTATACGCGGGCCGAGATCGCGCGCGGCACCTATTCCGGTCAGGGCCGCGCCGTCCCGACCTTCTCAGTCACGGCAACGCTCATGACGCGCGCCGACAAGAACCCCGAGGTCGTGGCCGCGCTCGCTGGGCTCGTCGCGGGAAACCTTCCCGCGCTGAACCTGCGCGCGCCTGTCATTCCCGCAGTCCGGAACGCCGGCCTCGCGACCGACGGGCTTTTCGCCCCGCTCTACGACGGCGTCGCCGCGATCCTGTCGGAGTAGCGCAAGCGAAAGGCGCCGCCCCGAAGGACGGCGCCCATATCTCTCATCCGTGGAGCGATCAGGCCGCGCGGCCCACCAGCACGTCGCCCACCTGCTTGGCCGCCGCACGCTCGTCCGAGCCCGACACGGCCGCAACCTCACGGGTCAGCCGCTCGAGCGCGGCCTCGTAAAGCTGCCGCTCGGAGTAGCTCTGCTCGCGCTGGTCGTCGGCGCGGTGCAGGTCGCGCACGACCTCGGCGATGGCGATCAGGTCGCCCGAGTTGATCTTCTGCTCGTACTCCTGCGCCCGGCGCGACCACATCGCGCGCTTGACGCGCGCCTTGCCCTTGAGCG
>DAINOF010000305.1:0-2590 GCA_036735505.1 Paracoccaceae bacterium | reverse complement strand
AGACGTCGTCCTGGAAGACGGTGGAATAGCCGGCTTTGCCCTGCAGGATGCCGCAGAAGCGCGGCGCGAGCGCGGGGTCGGTACCGCGCGGGATGCAGCGGCCGCGGACGGTGCCGTCGTCCTCGATGCGGGTCCAGCCGGGTACGACGCCAAGCCATTCGCCGTATTTCACAAGCAAGGGGCGGGTGTAGCCGTTGCGGTCGAGCCAGGAGGTCACCTGGGCGTCCGACATCCGGACGTTGCCCTCGGTCTTGGCGAGCTTCACGAGGTTCGGTGGAAGGTTCGTCAGGTAGAAGACGACCAATGTGAGGCAGAGCGCCGTCAGGAACATCACCCCCAGCCGGCGAAGAAGGAACAGGCCCATGTGGTCTCCCCGCTCGCGCGGCGGTGTCGAGCCGCCGGGAGGGAGGCGGGCCGCAGGGACCCGCCTCGGTCAGGTTCAGGCCACGAAGCCGATCTTCGTGACGTGGATCTCGTGCGCCGGGTGCTTTTCGGCGTTGGCGAGACGGCCGTTGTGGTGGTTGTAGAGCGACCTCCAGAAGGGCTGGATGATGATCCCGCCGTCCTGGAGGATGGTCTCGAGCGTCACCATGACCTCGCGACGGGCGTCGGCGTCGGCGAGCGAGAGCGCCTTGGCCATGGCCGCGTCGAAGGCGGGGTCGGAGAAGGCGGTCTCGTTCCACGAGCCCGTCGAGGTGTAGGCGAGGGCCATGTTCTGCACCGCGAGCGGGCGGCCGTTCCATGACGTGCTCGAGAAGCCGTGCTTGGCCCAGTCCTGCCAGAAGGTCGCGCCCGGGGTGATGGTGCGTTTGACCGGGATGCCGGCGTCGCGGAGCTGGGCCGCGACGGCGTTGCCCGAGTTCGACAGCCATTCCTCGTCCGGGGTGATCAGCTCGTGCTCGAAGTCGGCGAAGCCCGCCTCTTCCATCAGGCGCTTCGCTTCGGCCGGGTCGAAGTCCGGCGCGCCGATGTCGGCGTACTCGGGGTGGTTCGGCCAGGCATGGTGGTTCTCGGCGACGGTGCCGAGGTCGTTGTAGCCGAGCTCGAGGATGACGGCGTTGTCGACGGCCATGGTCAGGGCCTTGCGCACCCGCGCGTCGGCGTAGGGGCGCACCCCGTCGACCTCGAAGGCGTGGTTCGGGCGGATCACGACCGTCGAGGCGGTCGAGGTCTCGGACTTCGTCCAGCCGATCGCGTCCATGATGTCGATGAACTCGCCCACGGTCTCGTAGAGAAGATCGACCTCCTCGGCCTCGGCCGAGGCGACCCAGGAGGCGGGGTCCGTGCCGTAGTCGATGTACTCGATCCGGTCGACATAGGGTCCGCCGAAGACCTCGGTGCCCCACCAGGTGAAGTCGGGGATGCGCTCGAGCACGCACTTGACGCCGGCGCTGAACTCGACGGGGCGGTAGGGGCCGGTGCCGATGCCGTTGTCGTAGGGGTTGCCGCCGTCGAAGGAGGCGTGGGTGAGCGCGGCCGGATAGTCCGAGACCTGCGCGGCAAAGGTGATGTCGGGGGCCGAGTAGTTGAGGATCACCGTCAGGTCGTCCTCGACGACGATCGCGTCCTCGCGGGCCTTGCCCGTTTCGCCGTCGACGAGGCCGCCAAAGCGCGAGGCCATGGCGTTGCCCTCGACCGAACCGTCGCACCAGTCGCGGATGTTGCGCGCGACGTCCTCGGCAGTGAAGGCGTCGCCGTTGTTCCAGGTGATGCCGGGGCGGACCTTGAGCGTGTAGACGGTCGCGTCGTCGTTGGCCTCCCAGCTTTCGAGCAGCATCGGCGTGAACGAGCCGTCGGCCTCGTACTGGATGAGGTATTCGAGGAAGCCGCGGGTCTGGTTGCCGAGCTCGGACCAGTCGTAGGTGCGGGGTTCCTTCATCGCCTTGACGATCTGCTGGATGCGCAGCGTGCCGCCCTGCTGGATCGCCGCCTGGGCGCGGGCGGGCCGCGCCGCGCCGATCAGGCCGTAGGCGGCAGTGGCGGTCACGCCCAGCGCGGTCGACCGGGCAAGGAACTCGCGGCGGCTCAGCTTGCCCGCGCGATATTCCTCGGCGTGCATCTCGGCGGCCCAGTGGACGGGGCGCGCTCGGGTCGTGGTGGACATGGACATCTCCCTGGAAGGTTCGTTGCTTGCCGCGTGGTGGCGGATGGATCGGCTTGGGGTCAACGCGCCGGTCTGGCCAGCGCCGTGCGACACGTCTCGGTCACTGGCGGCCCAAGCCGCTTCATGTTCCGCTACCGACATCGCGTCACAGAAAAAACGACATGAACCCAAGATGCAACCCAAATTCCCGTTGGGTGAGGCTTCACCGGGGCACGGCGCGCTCGCCGCCGATGCGGAAATCGGTGGGGGTGAAGCCGGTATGCGCCTGGAAGGCTCGGGCGAAATAGGCGGGCGAGGTGAAGCCGAGCGTCCGCGCGACCTCCTTGACCGGGAGCGGCGTGTCGCGCAGGAGGCGGCGCGCCTCGAAGAGGATGCGGTCCTGCAAAAGCCCGTGGGCCGCCCGCCCGCAGGTTTCGTTGCAGACGCGGGACAGATGCGTGGGTGTCACGCCAAGGTCGGCGGCGAAGTCCGCCACGCCCTTGCCGG
>DAINOF010000304.1:0-2601 GCA_036735505.1 Paracoccaceae bacterium | reverse complement strand
TACATCGACGCGCGGGGGCAGTCGTTCCGGGACTTCATGGACGGGCGGCTGCCCGCGATGCCGGGCGAGATCCCGACGCTGTCGGACTTCGCCGACCACCTGACCACGATCTTCCCCGAGGCGCGGCTGAAGAAGTTCATCGAGATGCGGGGGGCGGACGGGGGCCCCTGGCGGCGGCTCTGCGCGCTGCCGGCGCTCTGGGTGGGGCTTCTCTACGACCAGGGAGCGCTCGACGCGGCCTGGGACCTTGCCAAGGGGCTCGACGCGGAGACGCGCGAGGGGCTCAGGGTCGCGGCCTCGGTCGCGGGGCTTCAGGGCGAGGCGGGGGGAGTGCGGCTCCACGACCTCGCGCGCGAGGTCGTGGCGATCGCCGAGGCCGGGCTCAAGGCGCGGGCGATGCCGGGGGCGGACGGGCTCGTGCCGGACGAGACGCATTTCCTGAACGCGCTGAAGGAAAGCGTGGAGACGGGGCAGACGCTCGCCGACGAGCTCATCGCGCACTACGAGGGCGACTGGGCGGGCGACGTGACGCGGGTCTTCGGCGCGTACAGCTACTGACGGGGCGCCCCTGTGGCTCGGCCGGCCGGTCCTACCGGCTGACCACGTAGACCGCCGCGATGGCGAAGCCCAGGACCTCGCGCGAGCCGATGCGTTCGCCGAAGACGAAGTATCCGAGGCCGGCGAGGAGCAGGATCGTCCCGGCCGAATAGAAGACCCCGATCATCGCGAGCGAATGGCTGCGCATCAGGTAGAACCACCCGACTGCGGGCAGGGCATAGAACAGCGCGCCCAGGAGGAAGGTGAAGGTGAAGAGACCCGAGGGCTTCTGTGAGGCGATCTTGATGAGGTAGTCGCCAAGGAGGGTCAGGAGGATGATCACGACAAGAATGGCGGCGCTGTGCATCTGGCGGGCCTGAATGAGGATCGGTCGCGGCGAGAGGACGCCGCGCACAGGGTGGCGCTTGCACCGCCCGCGAAAGCGCGCGGTGCAAGGCCGAGGCAGCAACTTTGGAAATCTGTATGGAGACCCGTGGAACACCCTGCCCCGGAACAGGCTGCGCCGGGACCGCGCCGCCCGCAACTGTCACGAGTGACAGGTGGGACGGCGCGGAAAGGCGGCTCAGGTCCTGCGGCGCAGGAGGCCGAGCCCGCCGAGCCCGGCGAGGAGCAGGAGCGCGGAGGCGGGAAGCGGGATGACCGACGGGTCGGTCGGGGGCACCGGGTCCTGCGGGACCACGGGAACACTCGGGGCGGTGGTTCCGAAGGCGTCGGAGTTCAGCATGAAGATCGCGCCCGGCTGGCCCGCGGTAAGGAAAGCGAAGCTGCCGTCGGTGAAGCTGCCCGCATGGCTGATCTCGAGCACGTCGTCCACGAAGACCTCGATCAGGGACGAGGTGAAGTTGAAGCGGAAGTCATAGGCCGTGTCCGGCGTCCAGCCGGTTCGGCCAAGGTTCGTGCCGCGCGCGACTTCCTCCACGACAAAGCCCGGCCCGCTCTGGAAGCTGTTCTCTCCGGTCCGGTTGTGAGTCCAGATCTGAGTGCCCGCGTCGCGCCCGGTCACATGCGAAAGCGCGAGACCAGCCAAGACTGGGGCCCCGAATAAACTCTGATTAGATCCCTGCCAGTCGATCAGCCAGTAGTCGACCGGCACGAGATCGTCAAAACCCTCGCCGGGGCTGATGCCGATGGCGAAGCCCACCCGGTTGAGCGCCTGGGGTGACGGCGGTCGGACCCGCACCGACGCCTCCAGCGACTTGCCCTGCACGTTCGCGGCTCCGCCGAAGAACGCAGGATCCAGTGCGTTCTGAAAGGGGCCACTTGTGACGACAAAGCCGCCATCGCCGAAAACCCAGTTTTCGGGAATTGTCGCGCCTCTACCCGCGGGCGTGAACCCAGACAGGTCAACCGGTGCGGCGAGCGCGGGTCCGGCAAGGGGAAGGGCGACGGCGAGCGCCGCGATGAAATTTCTGGTCATTCGAACTCTCCTGTTACTCGCACCCAGACGACGGGAGGCGGCCCGGGGGGACGCCCGGGGTATGGTTAATGGTGACTGGAAACTGCGGACCGCCGCAATTGGCAGAAGTGACAGCTGTCACTTGTGACAGGGGACCCGGATCAGCCGCCCAGAAGGTGGAGGTTCGTGGCGCGCGCGATGGCCTCGATCCGGGTACGGCTGTGGAGCTTGCGGCGCGCGGTCTCGAAGTGGTGGCGGACGGTGCGCACGGTGATGCCGAGCGCGGCCGCGATGTCCTCGTCCCGCGCGCCGCGCCGGGCGGCGGCAAGCACCGCGATCTGGCGCGGGGATAGCGCCGTCTCGCCTTCGGTCGCGCTGCGCCGGGTGTGGAGTTCCAGGAGGCGGTTGTGCGCGTGTATCCCGAGGTGATGCAGCGCCATGCGCGCGCGCGGGGCGGGCTCGGGGCCATGGCCCACGAAGGTGACGACGCCGCGATAGCCGTGCGGGCCGAAGACCGGCACGATCAGCGCCTCGGAGCCACCGAAGGAGGCGGCGACGTCGACGACATGCAGCGTCTGGGGCGTGGGGATAAACCCCGCCTCGCCGCGCAGGACCTCGGTCAGGGTGATGGGCCCGCTCACCACCTG
>DAINOF010000303.1:0-2604 GCA_036735505.1 Paracoccaceae bacterium | reverse complement strand
CGGCGGCGTCCCCGTCTCGCTGCGGGAATACCTCGTCTTCCTCGAGGCGCTGAAGACCGGGCTCGTCACCTACGACGTCGAGGGGTTCTACCACCTCGCCCGCACGACCATGGTGAAGGACGAACGCCACATCGACCGCTTCGACCGCGCCTTCGCCCGGGCCTTCGAGGGGCTCGAGGAGGTGACGCTCGACGCGGTGCTGAAGGCCGTGGACCTTCCGGCCGACTGGCTCCGCAAGCTTGCGGAGACCCACCTGACCGAGGAGGAGAAGGCCGCCATCGAGGCGCTGGGCGGGTTCGACAAGCTCATGGAAACGCTGCGCGAGCGGCTGAAGGCGCAGGAAGGCCGGCACCAGGGCGGCTCGAAGTGGATCGGCACCGCCGGCACCTCGCCCTTCGGCGCCTACGGCTACAACCCCGAGGGCGTGCGCATCGGCCAGGACGAAAGCCGCCATCGCCGGGCGGTCAAGGTCTGGGACCGGCGCGAGTTCCGCAACCTCGACGACCGCGTCGAGCTTGGCACCCGCAGCCTCAAGGTCGCGCTCCGGCGCCTGCGCAAGTGGGCGCGCGACGGGGCGGCGGAAGAGCTCGACCTCGACGGCACGATCCGCGCGACCGCCGAGCACGGCTACCTCGACGTGCGGACCCTGCCCGAACGGCGCAACGCTGTCCGCGTGCTCCTGTTTCTCGACATCGGCGGGTCGATGGACCCCCATGTGCGTGTCGTGGAAGAGCTGTTCTCGGCCGCGCGCAGCGCGTTCAGGCATCTCGAGGTCTTCTACTTCCACAACTGCCTCTACGAGGGCGTCTGGCGCGACAACCGGCGCCGCTGGGACGAGATGACCCCCACCCTGGACGTCCTGCGCACCTACGGGTCCGAGTGGAAATGCGTCATCGTGGGCGACGCCTCGATGAGCCCCTACGAGATCGCGGTGCCGGGCGGCGCGAGCGAACACTGGAACGCGGAAGCCGGGCAGGTCTGGCTGTCGCGCGCGCGTGACCAGTGGCCGGGTTGCCTCTGGATCAACCCGGTGCCCGAGGCGCAGTGGCAGTGGACGCAGTCGATCGGGATGGTGCAGGACGTCTTCGGGCCGGACCGCATGGTGCCGATGACGCTCGAAGGAATCGAGCGTGGCATGAAGGCGCTCGGGCGGTAGCCCACCCGTCAGCGTTCGTGACGCGTGCTCGCTTCCTTCTTCGCGAGGCGGCGAAGAAGATCCTCGAACTTCTCGTCCGTGCGCTTCTGGACCAGATAGGCACGGCGAAGCGCCTGCCCGATCAGATCCTCGCTGTCCTGCTCGTGTTGCACTGGTTCTTTCCCGTTCATCGATGCCTTCGAACGGGTACCGGACGCTCCGGTTCCGGCCGGATCCCGCCCGACACAGTTTTGTGACGTCTTGGCAACAGTCCGCCGGTCGCAGGGGTCGTGCCCCGGCATTGCCGCGCCCCCGCCCGCGCCCCATATTCCGCGTATGCTCAAGTTCACCCCCATCCTCCTCGCCATCCTCTACGCGCTCGCCATGTACCGCTTCTCGGTCTGGCGCACCAAGCGCGAGCTCGACGCGCGCTCGACCGAGCTCGCCGATCCCCTCCTCAAGATCCTGAACGACCGGATGGCCGCGGCGCTCGACCTGCCGCGCATCCGGGTGCACATCTACGAGGTCGATCCGGTCAACGGCCTCGCCGCGCCCGACGGCCGCATCTTCATCACCCGCGGCTTCTTCAAGAAGTACCGTGCGGGCGAGGTTTCGGCCGACGAGATGGCGAGCGTCATCGCCCACGAACTCGGCCATGTGGCGCTCGGCCATTCGCGGCGGCGGATGATCGACTTCTCGGGCCAGAACGCGCTTCGCACCGCGCTCGCCATGGTGCTGTCGCGGTTCCTGCCGGGGATCGGGATCCTGATCGCCAACGGGCTCGCCATGCTGCTGGCCTCGCGGCTCTCGCGCGAGGACGAGTACGAGGCCGACGCCTATGCCGCGGCGCTGCTGACCAAGGCGGGGATCGGGACCGAGGCGCAGAAGTCGCTGTTTGCCAAGCTCGAGAAGCTGACCGAGGCGCGGGGCGGCGTGACCCCGGCCTGGCTGATGAGCCACCCCAAGACCGGCGAGCGCATCAAGGCCATCGAGGCGCTCGAGGCCAAGTGGGCGGCCGCCCTGGAACGCGGGTCCACCTAGGCCGCGAGCGCCTTGCCGAGCCGCGGCAGCCCCGCACGCTTGAGAAGGGCGCGAAGGGCCAGCGGCCCGCCCGACAGACGCTCGGCCTCGGCCTGCACCCGATCCACGACACGGGCGACAGCGTCCGGGTCGCGGTCCTGCACCTCGGTCAGGAAGGCGTCGGGATGGCGCAAAAGGATCGCTTCGGCATCGAGCGTCCGCTTCGGGAAATCGCGCAGGTTGAGCGTGACGAGAGCATCCGCCCCGCCGTCGATCGCGGCCGCCAGCACATGCACGTCGGACGCATCGGGAAGCCAGAGCCGCGCCTCGGTTTCGGGGCGCACCGCCACCTCCGCTCCCGGCCAGCGCGCGCGGACGAGGGCGATCTCGCCCCGCGCGACGGCTTCCGGCCCCGCGCCCGACCGGCCCGCCGCCCGCGCCCATTCCTC
>DAINOF010000302.1:0-2610 GCA_036735505.1 Paracoccaceae bacterium | reverse complement strand
CCGTCGGTCCGGTCGTGCCCTGCCGCGAGTGGCGCGAGCTCTATGCCGCGCTCGACTGCGGCGTGGCGGCGGCGATCCACCCCTTCTACACCGCCGCCATGCGCGAGTTCGAGGCCGCCGGGCGGCAAATCGTGGGCTCCGCCCCCGTGGGCCATGAGGGCACGGCCGAGTGGCTTCGATCCATCGGCGACGCCTTCGGGATCGCGGCCGACAAGGTCGCTGCCGCGCAGAACCGGGTCCTTCCCGCGATCCGGGTCGCGCTGGCCGCGACGCCGATCAAGGGGACGATCACGCTGTCGGGCTACGAGGGGTCCGAACTGCTGGTGGCCCGGTTGCTGATCGAGAGCGGGGCGGATGTGCCCTATGTCGGCACCGCCTGCCCGAAGACCGAGGCCTCGCGCTGGGACCGCGAGTGGCTGGAGGCGCGGGGGGTGACGGTGAAGTACCGGGCATCCCTCGAGGATGATTGCGCGGCGATGGAGGCGATCCGGCCGGACCTCGCCGTGGGGACGACCCCGGTGGTGCAGAAGGCGAAGGAGCTGGGAATTCCCGGGCTCTATTTCACCAACCTCATCTCGGCGCGGCCGCTGATGGGCGTGGCGGGGGCGGGGAGCCTCGCGGAAGTCATGAACAACGCCATCGCCAACAAGGCGCGCATGGATCACATGCGCGCGTTCTTCGAGGGCGTGGGCACGGGCGACACGGCCGGCGTCTGGGAGGGCGATCCGAACCTGCGCCCCGACTTCCGCGCGGCCTACCAGAAGAAGCTCGACAAGCAAGCCCGGGCCGCGAAGGCGGAGGAGATGATATGAGGGCCGCGCGCGGAGAGTGTTCCGCCGCCTTCGGCGTCGGCCCGCTGGGGCTCCGCCCCAGACCCCGGAGTATTTCGGCCAAGATGAAGCAGGGTCGTGCCCCATGCTAGTCCAGGACCACGATCGCGCGGGCGGGTATTGGGGGGCGGTCTATGCCTTCACCGCCGTGAAGGGCCTGCAGGTGGTGATCGACGGGCCCGTGGGTTGCGAGAACCTGCCGGTGACCTCGGTGCTGCATTACACCGACGCGCTGCCGCCGCACGAGCTGCCCATCGTCACGACGGGGCTGGGCGAGGAAGAGCTGGGGCGCGACGGGACCGAGGGCGCGATGAAGCGGGCCTGGGGCACGCTCGACCCGGCCTTGCCGTCGGTCGTGGTGACGGGCTCCATCGCCGAGATGATCGGGGGCGGGGTGACGCCCATGGGCACGAACATCCAGCGGTTCCTGCCGCGCACCATCGACGAGGACCAGTGGGAAGCGGCCGACCGGGCCATGACCTGGATCTTCACCGAATTCGGGATGACCAAGGGCCGGATGCCGCCCGAGAAGAAGCGCGAGGCGCAGGACGCGCCGCGGGTCAACATCCTCGGGCCGATGTACGGCACGTTCAACATGCCCTCCGACCTCGCCGAGATCCGGCGGCTGGTGGAAGGCATCGGCGCGCAGGTCAACATGGTGATGCCCTTGGGCGCGCATCTGGCCGAGATGCGCAACCTCGTGAATGCCGACGTCAACATCGTCATGTACCGCGAGTTCGGCCGGGGCCTGGCCGAGGTCCTGGGCAAGCCCTACCTTCAGGCGCCCGTCGGGATCGAGAGCACCACCCGCTTCCTGCGGACGCTGGGCGAGATGCTGGGGCTCGACCCCGAGCCCTTCATCGCGCGCGAGAAGCATTCCACCATCAAGCCCGTCTGGGATCTCTGGCGGTCGGTGACGCAGGACTTCTTCGGTACGGCTTCCTTCGCCATCGTGGCCTCCGAGACCTATGCCCGCGGCATCCGGCATTTCCTGGAAGAGGACCTTGGCTTTCCCTGCGCCTTCGCGGTCGCCCGCCAGCCCGGCAAGAAGACCGACAACGAGGCGGTGCGCGCGATGCTGCACCAGCGCCGCCCGCTGATCGTCATGGGCTCGATCAACGAGAAGATGTACCTCGCAGAGATGCGCGGCGGGCACGGGCCTTCGCCCGCCTTCATTCCCGCCGGCTTCCCGGGCGCCGCGATCCGGCGGGCGACGGGCACGCCCTTCATGGGCTACGCGGGTGCGACATACCTCGTGCAGGAGGTCTGCAACGGCCTTTTCGACGCGCTGTTCCACATCCTGCCCCTGGGCAGCGAGATGGATGCGGCCGAGGCCACGCCCACGACGCTGCGCCGCGACTTTCCCTGGGACGAGGACGCTCAAGGGGCCCTCGACCGGATCGTCGCATCCCATCCCATTCTCACCCGCATCTCGGCCGCGAAGTCGCTTCGCGACGCCGCCGAGAAGGCCGCGCTCGCAATGGGCGCCGAGCGGGTGGTCCGTGAAACCGTCGAGCGGCTCGAGCCTCTCGCGGGCAAACAAGGAGGACGACCATGACCGACCAGACCAGCGGCGGACCGATCCTGCAGGACCGGGCGAGCCATCGGCCGCCCAGGGGCGAGTTCCTCGTCTACTTCGGCATCATCTTCCTCGCGACGCTGCCGCTCGCGCTTCTGACCTGGGGGCTGCATGCGCTCCGGCAGGGCCGCATTCCCGAGAAGGGCCCGGTGGCCCGGGCCTGGAGCCAGGCGCGGATCATCACGCCGATGATCTTCTCGG
>DAINOF010000301.1:0-2693 GCA_036735505.1 Paracoccaceae bacterium | reverse complement strand
CCAGCGCGCGCTTGACCTTCATCATGTCGAGCACCGGGATGCCTTCGGTGATGCAGACGATCAGCGGGATTTCGGCGTCTATGGCTTCGAGGATGCTGTCCGCGGCAAACGGCGGCGGCACGTAGATCGCGGAGGCGGTGGCGCCTGTGGCGGCGACGGCCTCGTGGCAGGAGTCGTAAACGGGAAGGTTCAGGTGCGTGGTTCCGCCCTTCCCGGGCGTGACGCCGCCCACCATCTTGGTTCCGTAGGCGATGGCCTGTTCCGAGTGGAAGGTGCCCTGGCTGCCGGTGAAGCCCTGGCAGATCACCTTTGTGTTTTCGTCGACGAGGATCGCCATGACTGTCCCTTGTTCTGGTTCTAGACGCGGTAGCTGCTGTAATACTGGCTCGTGCCGTTCTCGACACAACCGTCGGCGCCGGTGGGGATCACCCCCACGACATGGCCGATCTCGTTCGTGGGGTCCTCGTAGCGCACGCAGAGCGCCGGCTGCCCGGTCGCCGGATCGGGGGCGCCTTCGGTGACGCGGCGCACGTAGCCGGGAAACATCTGCGGGACGAGCGCGTCGAGAAGCAGCGAGCTTCGCGTGACGCCCTGGAGGCGTGTCGTGACCCCGCAGTGCTCGGGCATCTCGCCGTAGTAAAGCTCGACCGTAACGGTGTCGGCGGGGGCGGTGAACCAGTGCGTGGTGTCGCTGTTGGTCGCGCTGCGTTCGACCCGTTCAGCGAAGCCCGCATTGCGGAAAAGCTGCGCCCAGGCCTCCATGTTGCCGCCGGTCTTCGCCTCGCACAGCTGGATGGCCAGCGACATGTTGGCCCAGGCGGCTTCTTCGAGCGTCTGCGCCAAGGCCGGAGCCGGGGCCGGGGTGGCGAGCAGGAGGGGCAGGGCAAGCGGGAGGACGTGGCGGGCGGTCATCACATCGTCACCATGATCTGGCTCGTGCCGGTTTCGACGCAGACGGGGTCCTGCCCGGCGGTGCCGACCTTCACGATGAGCGGGCGCTGGCCGCTCCAGCCGATGTAGCCCGTGCAGTCGCGGGCCTGCGCGTCCGGGCTGGCGGGCGTGACGGGCGCGCCGCCCTCCATCTCGCCGTAGGTGAAGACGCCGGGAAACTGCGCCTCGAGCACGCTGCCCGCGAGGGCCAGAGCATCGGAAACGCCCACGTGGTCCGTTTGCGCGGCGCAGTAGCCGTGGCGACCCTCGCTTGAGACCAGAACCGTCACCGTCCGGGCCGGCGCCTCGAACCAGTGTGCGATTTCGCCTCCGCCGAAGTCCTCGGGCGTGTACGCGAAGCCGGCCTGCAGGAAGGCCGCGTTGAGCGCCTCCTGGCCGGGGCCGGCGCGCAGGCAGAGCGACAGGGCGAGTTCAAGGTTCGCGCGCGCCGCCTCTTCGATCGTCTGCGCGCGGGCGGCCGCCATGCAGGCCAGCACCGCCAGCGCGGACAGGCCGATCGTGAGGTGGAGGCGCTGGAAGCGGGTCAGGGGGGCCCGGCCCGGCCGGCGGGCGTCGGAGACCCGACGCGAGCCCGGGCGCGCCACGCGGGCCGACGGCGTCCGCGCCGTCGTGTCGCCGAGACCTTGCCAACCCCTTTCTCGCATCGCCGGCTCCTGCTCCTAGACCTGTGCGAGGCTCGGGGCCTTGAAGTGGTCCCGGAAGAGCGCGTAGTCGCTGCGCGTGTGCTCGAGAAGCCAGGCCTGCGCGCGCGCGCTCAGATCGGCGAAGCGCGGCGGCGGGCTGCCGGCCTCGTTGGCCCGGCCGAAGCTGATGGGGCGGCCGATGCGGTCGGACAGGTCACGCTCGAGCCGCGGCAGGTCCGCCGTCGTGTAGACCGCGTCGAAGTAGCCGAGGTCGTGCCCGATGAACACGCTGGCGGGGCAGGTGTGGATGTGGATGCCGGCGCAGGAGCCTGCGTACCGGTCGTAGTCGGCGATGAAGGACTCGATGGGGGGGTGCAGTTCGAACCCCCGGAACGGCACCGGCCGCCACCCCGGGAAGAGGCGGCGCATCATGTCGTGGACGCGGCCTTTCCGCAGGGCGTCCGTGAGGTCGTTGAAATCGTGGACCCGGTTCTGGTAGGCGGACAGGAACCGCTTCACCGGGTCGCGGATGACCGTGAAGGTCCAGTAGTCGCGGTACTTGCGGAAGGTCTCGGGAAAGACGGGGACGCTCGGGAACATCGGATGCAACACGCGCATGTCACCCTCCCACGGCGTGCCGTGGACGATCTCGTAGAGCGCCATCTTGACCGATGTCGTGGCCGACTTGTGGATGCCGAAGAAGGCGATCCGGTGATCCTCGATCACGCCGACCATCGGAAGATCCCCGCCTCGCGCACCCGGCCCTTCATCCCTTGACCGCCTTCACGATCTTGGCCGCCGCATCGGACAGATCGTCGGCCGCGATGACGTTGAGCCCGCTTTCGGCGATGATCTTCTTGCCGAGGTCGACGTTCGTGCCTTCGAGCCGCACGACGAGCGGGACCTGGAGCCCCACGTCCTTCACCGCCGCGAGGATGCCTTCCGCGATGATGTCGCAGCGCATGATGCCGCCGAAGATGTTGACGAGGATGCCCTTCACCTGCGGGTCGGAGGTGATGATCTTGAAGGCCTCCGTCACCTTCTCCTTCGTCGCGCCGCCGCCCACGTCGAGGAAGTTGGCGGGCTCGGAGCCGTAGAGCTTGATGATGTCCATCGTCG
>DAINOF010000300.1:0-2748 GCA_036735505.1 Paracoccaceae bacterium | reverse complement strand
CGTTCACCATGCAGCCGATCTCGCCGTCGAGCGCGATGTAGTTGAGGTCGAACTTGGAGGCCGCGAGTTCCTTGGGGTCCTCCTCGGTCTCGTCGCGGAGGCTTGCGATGTCCTGGTGGCGGTAGATCGCGTTGCCGTCGAAGCCCATCTTGGCGTCGAGGCACTTGAGGTCGCCCTTGTCGGTCACGATGAGCGGGTTGATCTCGAGCATCTCCATGTCCTTGTCCACGAAGAGCTTGTAGAGGATGCCCATCAGCGCCACGCACTGCTTGACCTGGCCGCCCTCGAGCCCGAGGGAGAAGGCGATGCGGCGGCCGTGGAAGGCCTGGTAGCCGGTGGCGGGATCGACCGAGAAGGACAGGATCTTCTCGGGCGTGGCATGGGCCACCTCCTCGATGTCCATTCCGCCTTCGGTGGAGGCGACGAAGGAGACGCGGCTGGTCTGCCGGTCGACGAGAAGCGCGAGGTACAGTTCGCGCGAGATGCCCGAGCCGTCCTCGATGTAGACGCGGTTCACCTGCTTGCCGGCGGGGCCGGTCTGCTTGGTCACGAGCGTGCGGCCGAGCATGCGCTTGGCCTCTTCGGCCGCTTCCTCGACCGACCTGGCCAGGCGCACGCCGCCCTTGTCGCCGGCGTCGGTCTCCTTGAAGCTGCCCTTGCCGCGGCCGCCGGCGTGGATCTGGGCCTTCACGACCCAGAGCGGACCGTCGAGCGCGCCTGCCGCGGTCTTGGCCTCCTCGGCCCGCAGGACGATGCGGCCGTCGGACACGGGCGCGCCATAGTCGCGCAGGAGCGCTTTCGCCTGGTATTCGTGAATGTTCAAGACCGGTCCCTCATCGTCTGGTTTGCGGTGCTTTGACACAGGCCGCGGGGGCGTTGAAATGATTTTCCGCAACCGCCGCGCGTTTGTGCGGGAAAATCCGCATATCGTGATCACAAGACGAAAACGTGTGATCACATAGGTTCCGCGAAGAAGTTTCCAATGTCTTGACGCACCATGGAACAAGAGATTCGGAGGAACTGAGCTACTTTCGGGCGCGTTCCCGACGCGACCGGAACAGCGTTCAGGAGCAACCCGCCATGGCCGAAGACGACCCAAAGGCGCGCAATCGCATGTACCTCTACATCCTGCTCGCGGCAGCGGTGGTGTTCCTCATCCTGACGTATTTCCTCGTCACGCGCGCCGCCGAGCGCGGGGCCTACGAAGAGGAAGTGTCGGCGCTCGAGGCGCGGCTCGCCCAACAGCAGGAGTTGCAGGGCACGGCCGAGGCGTTGCGCGGAGAGATCGCCGCGCTCGAGCCGGAGGCTGCCCGACTGGCCGACGAGCGCGCGACGCTGACCACGGAGGTCGAAGAGACGACGGCGGCGCGCGACCGGCTGCGGGAGGAGGTCGCCGCGGCCGAGGCGGACCTCGCTGCCCTGGAGGAAGAGCGCGCGGTGCTGGAACAGGAGGTGGCGCCCATGCGGGAAGAGATCGCGGGCTTCGAGGGGCGCGTGGCCGAGTTGACCGCCCAGATCTCGGCGCAGACGGACGAGCTCGCGGCGACGGGCGCGCGGCTCGAGGAGGCGCGGGACCAGGAAGCGCAATTGCGCGAGACCATGGCAACGCTGACGCAGGATTCCTCGCGGCTGGCGGACGAGGCGGCGGCGGCCGAGGCGCGCCTGCAGGACGCGGTCGGAGCCGAGTCCGAGGCGCGGAACGCGCTCGCCCGGATGCAGGAGGAGGTGGCGGAGCTCGACACGCGGCGCCGACGGATCGGCGAGGAGGTCGCGACGCTCGAGGACCGGCGCGCGACGCTGACCGAGGCCGCCGCCGCGGCGGAGACGCAGGTGGCGGAGATGCAGGAAATGCTCGCGACGCTGACCGGGGAAGTGGCCGACCGGGCAGAGCGGCTTGCCGCCATCGAGGCGGCGATGGCAGAAGCCTTCGCCCCGGCGGACGGCGCGCAGGCAGCGGGGGCGCGGGGCTTCAGCTGGGACGAAGTCGGGGTGCCTGCCGACATGAGCGCGGCGGGCGGCGGTTCGGATGGCCAGATCGTCAGGACCGAGGCCGCGGGCGCGACGCTGGTGGTGCCGATGCCCGGCGACCGGACGGAGCCGGTCACCGGGCAGTAGGTCCTGTCAGGCGAGCGAGGGATCGATGCCCTTGCAGGCCTCGACGAGGCCCTTCACCGCGTCGACCGACTTCTGGAACATCGCCTGTTCGGCCTTGTCGAGCTTGATGTCGACGATCTTCTCGATCCCGCCCGCGCCGATCACGGTGGGCACGCCCACGTACATCCCCCGAAGCCCGAAGGCGCCATCCACCCAGGCCGCGCATGGCAGAAGGCGCTTCTGGTCCTTGAGGAAGCTCTCGGCCATCTCGATGGCCGAGGTGGCGGGCGCGTAGAAGGCCGAGCCGGTCTTGAGGAGGCCCACGATCTCGGCCCCGCCGTCGCGGGTACGCTGGACGATCGCGTCGAGCTTCTCCTGGCTCGTCCAGCCCATCGACACGAGATCCGGGAGCGGGATGCCGCCCACCGTCGAGTAGCGGACGAGCGGGACCATCGTGTCGCCGTGGCCGCCGAGGACGAAGGCCGTGACGTCCTTCATCGACACGCCGAACTCGAGGCTCAGGAAGTGGCGGAAGCGGGCCGAATCGAGCACGCCCGCCATGCCGACGACCATGTGGTGCGGCAGGCCCGAGAATTCGCGCAGCGCCCAGACCATCGCGTCGAGCGGGTTGGTGATGCAGATGACGAAGGCGCC
>DAINOF010000299.1:0-2751 GCA_036735505.1 Paracoccaceae bacterium | reverse complement strand
GGGTGCGAGATGATCGCGAAGGTGCGGCGCCGGGCGATTTCCGGCGGCAGGGGGGCACGGTTTGTCATGTGGCTCCTATAGGATGCGGCCGGGCGCGCCGCAACCGAGGCGGGGGCTTGCGCGGGTCCCGTGCGGATGGCACGGTGAGAACATTAAGAGAACAAAGGAGACTGCCATGACTCTTCTCGAGATCGCGAACGAACTGGTCGCCGGCTGTCGCGAGGACCGCACGCGCGAGAACCTCGACCGGCTCTATGCCGAGGATGCCGTGTCGGTCGAGCCCAGTGACATGGGCGGCGGCCGCGAGACGCGGGGGCTTGCGGCCATTCACGGCAAGCATGACTGGTGGGAAGGCGCGTTCATCGTGCACGGGCTGACCGTGGATGGGCCCTTCACGCATGGCGACGACCGCTTCGCCGTCATCTTCAGGATGGACACCGAGAACAAGGCGACGGGCGAGCGCACGCAGGGCCGCGAGGTGGCGGTCTACCATGTGGCGGACGGCCGGATCGTCCGCGAGGAGTTCTTCTACGGCGCCTGATCCTGTCCGGCGCTGTCCCGTGACCTGCACGATGCGCACCTTGGGGCACGTCGTCCCCGTCCCGCAGCGGGCAGCCTGACAGAGGCGTCGAGCCGTTCGCTGGCAGCGGTGCGACTTATCGGCAACGGGATGGGGACGTCTGGGCCGCTTGGGAACCCGCGCGGCGCATGGCTCTTCTTGGCCGTCGGGCAAACGGTTAATAATCTGTTAACGTTTGAGATGGGGGAATCTCGGGAATGGTCAGGCGGACCCTTGGGCTGCGCCGCGGCGCGATGATCGTGCTGGCGGGACTGGTGGTGTCGGCCTGCGGCGGCGGGTCCGACAGCGCGAGCGCACCGGCCGCCCCGTCGCTTTCGCAGGAAGCCGAGGAGATGCAGGAGCGGCTCGACCGTCTGGCGCGGTTCAACACGGGCTTCACCGGCCAGCCGGGCCAGATGCCGACCACCGGGACGGCGGCGTTCAACGGCTTCGCCGGAATCGACGTGGCGGGGGCAACGCCCATGGAGCTCACGGGCCGCGCGACGCTGACGGTGGATTTTGCAGCGCTCACCCTCGCCGGGTCGGCGACCGGGTTCGAGGGCGCTGCGGCCGGCAGGCGCACGCCCTACGCGGGCACCATCGAGTTCACCGGCGGGACGATCGGGCGGTCGGCCGCGGTGCCGGGGTCGGTGCCGAACGACATCCGCTTTCGCTACGAAGGGCAGCTCTCCGCGCCGGGCACGACCGTCGTGGTGGGCGCGGATGCGACGGGCAAGTTCCGCGGCACGCCGATCCGGGGGATGGTGGCGGCCTCGACCGGCGGGGCGACGGTCAACGGCGTCGCGACGCCCGCGCCCTTCGCGCTGGTCGCGGAAATCCAGCCCTGACGGGTCGGGCCTCGGGCCTTTTCTCGTGCGCGCCGGGGTGCTAGCCCGGACGGGCAGATCGAAGGACGGGGAGGATGCCATGGATCTCGGGATCAGGGGCAGGCGCGCGATCGTCTGTGCCTCGTCGAAGGGGCTCGGCCGCGGCTGCGCCGAGGCGCTGGCGGCGGCGGGCGTGCACCTTGTCATGAACGCGCGGGGGGCCGAGGCGCTGCATGCCGCGGCCGGGGCGATCCGCGCGGCGCATGGGGTCGAGGTGACGGCGGTCGCGGCCGATGTCACGACGCCCGAGGGGCGGGAGGAGGTTCTGGCCGTCTGTCCATCTCCCGACATCCTCGTCACCAACGCCGGCGGCCCGCCGCCCGGGATCTGGTCGGACTGGGAGCGGGAGGACTTCATCCGCGCGCTCGACGCCAACATGCTGACGCCCATCGCGCTGATCACGGCGGTGCTGCCGGGCATGATGGCGCGGGGATGGGGCCGGATCGTGAACATCACCTCGCAGTCGGTCAAGGCGCCGATCCCGGCGCTCGGCCTCTCGAACGCGGCCCGCGCGGGGCTCACGGGCTATGTCGCGGGCACGTCGCGGCAGGTGGCGCAGGCGGGCGTCACGATGAACAACCTCCTGCCCGGCATCCACGCCACCGACCGGGCCGTGGCGCTTGACGGCAACGTCGCGCGCGCGAAGAACATCTCGCTCGAGGAGGCTAAGATCGAGCGCGAGGCGACGATCCCCGCGCGCCGCTACGGCACGGCGGAGGAATTCGGCGCGACCTGCGCCTTCCTCTGCTCGGTCCATGCGGGCTTCATCGTGGGGCAGAACATCCTGCTCGACGGCGGCGGCGTCAATTCCACGCTGTGACGGCTTGAAGCGCAGGCGGACGGCTGCTAGCGCCTTTCCGTTACTTTCCATCGGGATATGTCCGTGACCGCGCCGAGGCTCGAGATCCGCCACGTGACCTGCCGCTTCGGCGGGCGGGCGGTGGTGCGCGACGTCTCGCTTTCGGTCGAGGCGGGGCAGGTGATGTGCCTTCTGGGGCCGTCGGGCTGCGGCAAGTCCACGACGCTGCGCATCATCGCGGGTGTCGAGCGGCAGGACGAGGGCAGCGTGCTGGTCGACGGCGCGGTGATCTCGGACGCGCAGCGCCACGCGCCCCCCGAGGCGCGGGGCATCGGGCTCATGTTCCAGGACTTCGCGCTGTTCCCGCATCTGTCGGTCGCCGACAACGTGGCCTTCGGGCTGAGGGGGACGAAGGCCGACAAGCGGGCGCGGGTCGAGGAACTTCTGGCGCGGGTCAAGCTTCTGGGGCACATCGACGCCTATCCGCACCAGCTGTCGGGCGGCGA
>DAINOF010000298.1:0-2804 GCA_036735505.1 Paracoccaceae bacterium | reverse complement strand
CTGATCCGGATGACCGAGCACCAGACCAAGACCACCGCGGCCGAGCACATGGAGGCCTTCTACCGCCCCTTCCAGGAGGTGAAGGACCAGAGCTTCGACGGCCTCGTCATCACGGGCGCGCCCATCGAGCACCTGCCCTTCGAGGAGGTCACCTACTGGGACGAACTGACCGAGGTGATGGACTGGACGCAGAGCCATGTCCATTCGACCTTCGGCGTCTGCTGGGGCGGCATGGCCATGGCCTACCATTTCCACGGGGTCAGGAAGCACATGCTCGAGGCCAAGGCCTTCGGCTGCTTCCGCCACCAGAACCTCGCCCCCGCCTCGCCCTACCTGCGCGGCTTCTCGGACGACTTCGTGATCCCGGTCTCGCGCTGGACCGAGATGCGCAGCGAGGAGATCGAGGCGGCGGGGCTGAAGATCCTGCTCGGCTCGGACGAGGTCGGCCCCTGCCTCGTCGAGGACGCGACCCACCGCGCGCTCTACATCTTCAATCACTTCGAATACGACAGCGGGACGCTCAAGGAGGAATACGACCGCGACGTGGGGAACGGCACGCCGATCAACGTGCCGCTCAACTACTACCCCGAGGACGACCCCGCGCGGATGCCGCTGAACCGCTGGCGCAGCCACGCCCACCTGCTCTACGGGAACTGGATCAACGAGATCTACCAGTCCACGCCCTATGACCTGGCGCAGATTGGCCGCCGCTAGCCTGATCCTCGCCGCGCTCGCGGCGGCGGCCGGGGCGCTGACGCTCCGCACGGCTGCCACCCGCGCTTCGGCCGTCGAGGCCGCGCATCCGCCGTCCGGGCAGTTCGTCGAAGTGAACGGAACCCGCGTCCACGCCTGGGTCGCGGGAGAGGGCCCCGACGTGGTCCTGATCCACGGCGCCTTCGGGTCCCTGCGGGACTTCACCTTCGACCTCGCCCCCCGGCTCGCCACCCGCTACCGCGTCGTCGCGCTCGACCGCCCCGGCCTCGGCTACACCGGCCGCGTCGACGCCGGCCACGCCCGCGCCTTCGCCCGCACCGCCGAAACCCCGGCGGAACAGGCGGCCCTTCTCGCCGCAGCCGCGCGCGCGCTCGGCGCCGAGCGCCCGGTCGTCGTCGGCCACTCCTTCGGCGGCATCGTCGCCATGGCCTGGGCGCTCGACCAGGACCCGGCGGCGGTCGTGTCGCTGGCGGGCGTCGCGCTGCCCTGGCCGGGCGACCTCGGCTGGATCTACCAGGTCAACGGCACCGCGCTCGGCGGGGCTCTCGTGGCGCCGCTCCTCAGCGCCTGGGCGCCCGAGGCGCAGCTTCGCGCGGCGGTCCGCGCGACCTTCGCCCCCCAGCCCATGCCCGAGGGGTATGCCGACCACATGGGCCTCTACATGCCGCTCCGCCTGCCCGCCTTCCGCGCCAACGCCCGGCAGGTGAACAGGCTGCGCCCCCATGTGGTCGAAATGGAGAAACGCTACCCGGCGCTCACCCTGCCCATCGAGATCGTCCATGGCGACCTCGACCGGACCGTTCCGCTCGCCGTCCATTCCGGCCCGCTCGCCGGGATGATCCCCTCGGCCACGCTCACCATCCTGCCCGGCGTGGGCCACATGCCGCACCACGCCGATTCCGAAGCCGCCATCGCCGCCGTGGACCGTGCCGCCGCCCGCGCCGGATTGCGCTGACCTCCGCCGCCCCCTAATGTGAAGGGCCTTTACAAAAGGAGGTCCCATGTCCCTGCCCTTCGACGGCGCGATCAGCCGCTACTTCGAGACAGAGGCCCCCGACGCCATCCGCGAGGCCGTCCGCGAGGGCGCGGCGAAGGACATCCTCGACCCCTCCTTCCCCTACGACCGCTGGATGAAGAAGAAGGACTACGAGCCCGAGATGGAGGCGCTCCAGCTCGACCTCGTGAAGCTCCAGCGCGCGGTCAAGGACGAAGGCATGCGCGTCGTCGTCGTCTTCGAGGGCCGCGACGCCTCGGGCAAGGGCGGCACGATCAAGCGCTTCCGCGAGAACCTCAACCCTCGCGGCTGCCGCGTCGTGGCGCTGTCCAAGCCGTCCGACACCGAGGCCGGCCAGTGGTACTTCCAGCGCTACATCGAGCACCTGCCGACGGCGGGCGAGATCGTGCTCTTCGACCGCTCCTGGTACAACCGGGGCGTCGTGGAGAAGGTCTTCGGCTTCACCACCGACCCCGACCGCGAGAAGTTCTTCCGCCAACTGCCTGAATTCGAGGACATGATCGTCTCCGAAGGCATCACCTTCGTGAAGATCTGGCTGAACGTGGGCCGCGCCGAACAGCTCCGCCGCTTTCTCGCGCGCGAGACCGATCCGCTCAAGCAGTGGAAACTGTCGCGCATCGACGTGGACGGCCTCGCGAAATGGGACGACTACTCGGCCGCGATCCGCGAGACGCTCGACCGCAGCCACAGCCCCGCCGCGCCCTGGACGGTGATCCGCTCGGACGACAAGTACCGCGCCCGCCTCGCCGCGATCCGCGCCGTCCTGTCGCGCGGCGACTATCCCGGCAAAAGCGACCTCGCGCTCCCCGACCCCAGGATCGCGGGCGGTCCCGACATCTGGCATGGTTAAGCGCGGCTACCATCACGGGAACCTCAAGCAGGCCCTCGTCGACGCGGCGCTCGAGCTGATCGAGGAAAAGGGGCCCACGGGCTTCACCCTGTCCGAGGCCGCCAAGCAGGCGGGCGTAACCCCGGCCGCCGTCTATCGCCATTTCGAGGGGCGCGAGGACCTGATCGCCGAGGCCGCGCGCCAGGGCTACGAGATCTTCGCCGACCTCATGGACTACGCCTACGA
>DAINOF010000297.1:0-2815 GCA_036735505.1 Paracoccaceae bacterium | reverse complement strand
CCAGATCGGCGACGTCGACAAGGCTCATGGCGAGCCAGCCGAGCGCCCGGGCCCAGTGCGCGCGCGACCGCCCGGTCTCGGGATCGGCCCAGGCCTGCACCCGCGCCTCGTCCCAGGCATGGGCGTAGAGCCCGGTGCGCGGCTCGAAGGTCGCCTCGAGCGCCAGCGACATCTGCCGCAGCGAATCCTCGACGAGATCGGGCCGGCCGGCCGTCAGGCCGTATTCGATCTGGAACGGGTGGCACATGTAGAGCCCGTCGAGCCAGACCTGCCAGGGATAGCGCAGCTTGTGCCAGTAGACCCCGGAGCGCGTCCGGGGATGGGTGTCGAGCTGGCCGGCCAGCACTGCGGCCGCCGCCATGTAGCGCGGCTCGCCCGTCTCGGCCGCCATGAAGAGAAGCGCGCGGCCCGGCAGGATGTTGTCGATGTTGTATTCCGACAGGGAGTACCCCGCGAGCGTGCCGTCCGGGCCTACCTGCGCGTCGAGCAGCCGCCGCATCGCATCGAGCCAGCGCGCCTGCCCCGTCGCGCGGTAAAACAGTTCGAGACCGCGATAGATGCAGCCGTCCTCGTAGCACCAGGCGCCGCCCTTGTAGGGGCGGTAGTGCGCGACGTACTGCGCGAAGAAGTCGTTCAGCACGGGACGGTCTCCTCTCGGGGGGCCAGGATCTCGACCTGGCCGTCGATCTCGGCGTGTTCGGCGTAGAGCGGCACGTGGCGCATCGCGGGCACGCCCTCGGCCATGAGCGGGACACCCAGCGCGGCTCCGGCGCGGAATGACACCGAAAAGCGGTCGAGCTGCAGGCCGCGGACCGGGGCTTCGGGCAGGCCGAGCGCGGCGACGCCGGCGAACGAAGCCTCCCGCGCGACGACGTCGGTCAGCGCGATGTCGGAGATCCGCGGGGTGCCCGCTCCGATCGGCGCGGGGCGGCGCGACTGCACCGCCTCGGACCGGCCGTCGGGGTCGCAGAAGTAGAAGGCGTTGACCGCGACCGGCGTCGCGACCCCGTCCATCGCCACCCCCTCGACCCGGATGCGCGCCACCTCGCCGCCCCGGCCGCGGCGGGTCTTGATGCGCAGGCCGCGGTCGGTGCCCACGAAGTCGCAGCGCCGCACGGTCACGTCGGTGATGCCGCCGCTCATCTCCGAACCGATCACGACGGCGCCGTGGCCGCGTTCGAGCAGGCAGTTCTCGATCAGGACGTCGCGGGTGGGGGCGAGGTGGTCCTCGGCGCCCGGGCCGCGCTTGCCGGCCTTTATGGCGATGCAGTCGTCGCCGACGCTGATCCGGACGCCCGCGATCGTCACCCTTCGGCAGCTTTCGGGGTTGATGCCGTCGGTGTTCGGACTGTCGGGCGGGCTTTCGACACGGAGTGCGGCGAAGGTCAGGTCCTCGCAGAGATGCGGATGCACCGTCCAGGAGGGCGAGTTGCGGATGGTGAGGCCGCTCAGCGTGACCTCGCCGCAGCCCGACAGGAAGACCGTGCGCGCGCGGCGGGCGCCGTTGCGCGTCTCCTTGGGCCAGGACCACCAGTCGCCGCGGTCCCCGCCGCCGTCGAGGATGCCGCGTCCGGTGACGGCGAGCTTCCGGCAGCCGACCGCGGTCAGAAGCGCGGCATGGGACGCCTCGGGCAGTCCTTCCCAGGTACCGAGGACGCGACCTTCGAGGTCGCGGGCCGGCAGGATCGGCCAGTTCGCGCGGTCGGCCCGCGCGGCAAGCTCGGCGCCTTCGGACAGGTGCAGGACCATGTCCGAGCGCAGAAGGATCGGCCCTGTCACGTAGCGGCCGGGCGGGACAAGAAGCGTGCCGCCCCGCGGAAGCGCGGCGATGGCCCGGGCGAAGGCCCCTGTCGCGTCCGCCCCGCCGGGCGCGGCCCCGTGACGGGTCACGTCGACGAGCCCCGCGCAGGGCGGGGTGCGGAACGCGGCCTCGCCCAGATCGGTGACGAGGCGGTAGTCGGTGGCGGGCGCGAGCCCGTCGAGAAACAGCGGCACGATGTCGGTCCGGCCCGCGCCGACACCCGGCCGGCCGGGCGCGTCGAGCCGCCAGGCCACCGGCGCGGACAGGCGGTAGCGATGCGTCGCGGGCGCGAGAAGGGCGGTCGCCGACCGGGGGGTCAGCGCGAGGAGACGGAGTGTCGGGGTCATCGGGTCATGCCGCTGGGGCCGGCGCGCCAGGGCGCCGGCCCGCCGGGTCTTCGTCACATTCCGGCGAGCACCGCCTCGATCCCGACCAGCATCTCGTCGGCTGCGGTCGCGGCGTGGATCCGGCCGTAGGCGAACATCTCGAGCGCGTCGATCATCGCCCTGCGCACGTCGGGGTGCTCCATGAAGGGATGGATGGTCGGGCCCTCGCCTTCGAGGACGCGGTTCTGCGCGTCGATCTGGACCTCCTCGATCCCGCCCGCGGCCATCAGCATCTCGCGCGCGGCGGTCGAGGCCGGGACCCCCCGGGTGGAGCCCAGCGCGGTGACGCCCGTCTCTTCGTTCATCAGGCAGTTCACGATCTGCGCGGCGGCCTCGGGGTTCTGGGTGCTGGCCGAGATCGAGAAGACCATCGAGGGCTTGCGGTAGATGCCCTGGGTCTTCTGGCCCTCCTGCGCCAGCATGGCGGTGTAGACCAGCTCCTCGCCCTCGGCCATCGGGGCGGAGATCTTGGTGTGGGTCGTGTCCCACTGGTAGCTGCCGCCAATCCGTCCCTCGGTCCAGTTCGGGTTCTCCTCGAGCGGCACGTTCCCGGCCCCGGCGACGGCCTCCTGCGTCGCGACGACGTGGTTGTCGACGAGCTTTTGGTAGAACTCGATCGCCGCGGTCA
>DAINOF010000296.1:0-2826 GCA_036735505.1 Paracoccaceae bacterium | reverse complement strand
GGACTGGAGCTGTCGGCCAGAGCACTGGCAGGCGAAGAAATCAGACCCAGACAAAGAAAAATGGACGGCAGAAATGCGTTGCGCATCAATGACCCCCACGGCACCATTGGTTACTGAGCCTACGGGGTTTTCCGGCGATTGGAATAGACTCTTCTAACCCAGGTTCTCGACCCGCGGCATCCCCATCACGTGGAACCCGCCGTCCACCAGGATGATCTGTCCGGTCGTGCAGGCGCTCTGGTCCGAGGCGAGGTAGACCGCCGTGCCGCCGATGGCCTCGAGCGTCGCGTTCGACTGCAGGGGCGCGTTCATCTCGGAGTGCCGGTAGGTCTTCCGCGCCGCGCCGATCGCGGCGCCCGCCAGCGTCTTCATCGGCCCGGGGCTGATCGCGTTCACGCGGATGCGGTCGGGGCCGAGGTCGGCGGCCAGATACCGCACCGCCGTCTCGAGCCCCGCCTTCGCCACACCCATCACGTTGTAGCAGGGCATCACGCGCTGCGAGCCCTCGAAGGTCAGCGTCATGATCGACCCGCCGTCCGGCATCATCACCGAGGCGCGGCGGGCGACGTCGATGAAGGACCAGCAGGAGATCTGGAGCGACCGGGTGAAGTTCGCGAGGCTCGTGTCGCGGAAGCGGAAGTCGGCGGCGAGCTCGGCCTTGTCGGCGAAGGCGATGGCATGGACGACGAAGTCGAGCGTCCCCCAGGCGTCCGCGATGCGGGCGAACCCCCGGTCCATGCTGCCCTCGTCGGTCACGTCCACGTCGATCAGAAGATCGGACCCGACGCTCGCGGCAAGCGGCTCGACCCGCCGCCCGAAGGCCTCGCCCTGGTGGCTGAAGGCGAGGCCCGCGCCCTCGGCGGCCAGCGCCTGCGCGATGCCCCAGGCGATCGACCGGTCGTTCGCGACGCCCATGACGAGCCCGCGCTTGCCCTTCATCAGTCCCGGCATGGTGCCCCTATCCGTGATACTTGCTGAGGACGAGCGTCGCGTTCGTGCCCCCGAAGCCGAAGGAGTTCGACAGGACCGTGTCCACCTCGGCCGCGCGCGTCTCGGTCACGACCTCCTCGGGCCGGAGCGCGGGGTCGAGGGTGCCTACATTGATCGAGGGCGCGATGAAGGCGCCCTGCATCATCAGGATGGAGTAGATCGCCTCCTGCACGCCCGTCGCGCCAAGGCTGTGCCCGGTCATCGACTTCGTGGCCGAGACGGGCGGGTGGTCGTCGCCGAAGACCCGGCGGATCGCCTCCATCTCGGTGACGTCGCCCACCGGCGTCGAGGTGCCATGGCTGTTGATGTAGCTGACCTCCCGCCCGTTCAGCGTGGAGAGCGCCAGCCGCATCGACCGCTCGCCGCCCTCGCCCGAGGGCGCGACCATGTCGTGCCCGTCCGAGGTCGCGCCGTAGCCCGTCACCTCGGCGTAGATTCGCGCGCCGCGGGCCTTGGCGCGCTCGAGCTCCTCGAGCACGACCATGCCCCCGCCGCCGGCGATGACGAAGCCGTCGCGCGTGGCGTCGTAGGCCCGCGCGGCGGTGGCCGGCGCGTCGTTGTACTTGGAACTCATCGCGCCCATCGCGTCGAAGAGGCAGGACAGCGTCCAGTCCACCTCCTCGCCGCCGCCGGCGAAGACGATGTCCTGCTTTCCGAACTGGATCTGCTCGACACCCGCGCCGATGCAATGGGCTGAGGTCGAGCAGGCCGACGAGATCGAATAGTTCACGCCCTTGATCCGGAACGGCGTGGCAAGGCAGGCCGAAACGGTCGAGGACATGCCGCGGGTCACCATGAAGGGCCCCATCCGCTTGGGCGCGCCCTTCTCGATCACCGTCTGGTGCGCGATGAAGAGGTTCGAGGTCGACGGCCCGCCCGATCCCGCGATCAGCCCCGCACGTTCATTGGAGTACTCGGCCTCGGTCAGCCCGCTGTCCTCGAGCGCCTGCTTCATCGCGATGTAGGCATAGGAGGCCGTCGGCCCCTGGAAGCGCAGGTCGCGCTTGTCGATGTGCTGCTCGAAGTCGATGTCGGGCACGCCGGCCACCTGGCTGCGGAAGCCGTGGTCGGCCATGTCCTGGGAAAAGGTGATCCCCGACCGGCCCGCGCGCAGGCTGTCCTCCACCTCGCGGGCGGTGTTGCCGATCGACGACACGATGCCGATCCCCGTGATCACCACACGGCGCATGGGCGCCTCCCTCTTTCTTCGGTCCGCCTATCTAGGCCAGTCGACCTTGCCGCCGCAAGCGGTTCACCGGCATCCGGCGCGGCTCCGGCGGGCCGCTCAATCGGGCGGCAGGTCGCCGGTCCTGTCGCCGAGCCACGTGCGCCCCGAGGTCTGGACCCGTTCGAGGAGGTCGAACAGCCGTTCCGCCTCGTCAACGGAGAGATCCGAGAGAAGGATCCGGTTGACCTCGAGATAGAGGTCGTGAAGCGGCCGCAGCGCCTCGCCCCTGTCGCTAAGATCGACCACGACGGCCCGGCGGTCGACGGGGTCCGGGTGCCGCAGGAGAAGCCCGGCCTGCACCATGCGCTCGACGATGCGCGAGGCGGCGGGCGGTGCGTTTCCGGTGAGCTCGGCGATGTCCTTCACGCTCAGCGCGCCGTTCCGCCAGATCGACACCAGAACGGCCCATTGCGCGAGGCCGAGCCCATGCGGCGCAAGCAGGCGGTTGGCCACCGCCGCGCCGGCCGACGCCGCGAAGGTCAGGGATCGCCCGATGGAGCGGGGGGCTGTCGGAGGACTTGCTTCCATAACATTAGTTGCCATGTAAGTTAATTGTCACATCCCGCGTGATTGTAGACACGCTTCTTGAACAGGTCGGGCCTTTGACG
>DAINOF010000295.1:0-2874 GCA_036735505.1 Paracoccaceae bacterium | reverse complement strand
CGCCGTGCCCACGACTTGGGAGGAGTGGCGCGCGGCGGCCGAGATGCCGACGACGGACGGCCGGTACGGCACGGGCCTGAGCAAGGCCCGAGATCTACGGTCGGTTCCCTGACATGGAGCCCGGGCTCTTCTTGCCACGCGCGGATGCGGGGCCCCTCGAAATGACTTGGCACGCCGGTGCAGCGGGGAGCCTTGGCACTTCTCCTGCTCGCGCCGGCGCGCGCGCTGCTCGCGGCCGTGCTCGCATCGCTCACGTCCGGGGTACTCATGGCCTTCCTCGACGTCCGGATCGTGGGAAGCGCGGGGGCCCGGGTCGGCCTCGGCAACGACGCCACGGTGCTTGGCGACCCGGCCTTCCGGCGCGCCGCCCATTTGTCTCTCGCCCGGGTCGCGGCCAATGCCGGGCTCCGGACGGCGCTCGGGCCTGCAGCGGCGCTGATGCTGCACCAGAGGTGCCCGGGGGTGCGGGTCGCGCGGACCTGAATCGTCCTGAGCTGGATCGTCCCCACGGTCGTCTTGGCGATGATCTGCGCTGGCTCTTCTCGACCTCGGGGCGCATGGTGATCCCCGCGCTCATGGGGCTCGGCGTCACCGACCGGCCCATCGGATCTTTCTCTACCTCCTCAACCGCCTTCGCGACGCTCGTCTCCATCAACTTCTGGCGCTGGTTCCCCTTCAATGCGCTGATGATCCTCGCCGGGCTGACGCGCATCCCCGCAGACCTGCACAAGGCCGTGCGGGTCGAGGACGCGGGGCCGTGGAGGCGCTTCACCCGGATCACATGGCCGCCGCTCGCGCCCACGCTCACCGTGCTCCTCGTGATCGGAACGAGACCGAGAAGGCCGCGCGGAGGGACGGGGGGGCCGCCGCTCACCATCCTGAGCCGGATCGATCTGCCGCAGATCGCGCAGGGCGTGAGGGCGGTCGCCGGCTTCGCCTTCGTCACGAGCTGGACCGACCATGCCTTCGCCTCTGTCATGATCCTGACCGAGTCCCGACGCACCGTGCCGCTGTTCTCCGCCCCGATCGGGCGGTGGTCCGTCGCAGGTCTCGACGAACGGACGGTGAGAGGAGGAACAGGCGTGGCTGAGGTCCGGCTCGACGGCATCGCCAAGTCCTTGCGGTCGACAGAGGTCATCCCGCCGATGCACCTGACCGTCGCCGCGGGCACGTTCTGCGTGCTCGTCGGCCCCTCGGGTCGCGGGAAGTCGACGCTCCGGCGGATGATTGCGGCGCTCGAGGCGCCCTCGGCGGGCCGCGTGCGGATCGGCTGGCGGAAGGTGACGGGCGCGAAGCCATCGAGGCGCGGCGTCGTGATGGTGGTCCGGTCCGACGCGCTCTATCGGCATGGGACGGTGGCAGAGACCATGGATTCAAGGCTCGGGCCGCTCACGGCCGAGGTCGTTGCGAACATGGGGTCGGCGCGCTATCTGTGCGCCGGCACCGCCCGCCCCGCGGCCGTCGTGGCCGAGATCCGGCGCGGGCGCCGCCTCGCCGTGGGCAACACCCTCGATGTGGCTGTGCCGCCCGGGGCTTCTTTTCTCTTCGGCCTGGAAGGAGCGCGCCCATGAGGGTTCTCGTCATCGACGACCCTGCCGAGGCGGCGGCGCGCGTGGCGGGGATCGTCGCGGACGTCCTGCGCGACCGGGCCGACGCGGTCCTCGGCCTTGCCACGGGCGAGACGATGCGCCCGGTCTACGCCCGCCTCGTCGAGCTGCACCGGGCGGGCAGGCTGGACCTTTCGCGCGCGACGACCTTCAATCTCGACGAATACGTGGGCATCGCGCCCGATCACCCGGCTTCGTTCCACAGCTTCATGCGCGAGACGCTGTTCGGGCCGCTCGGTCTCGAGCCGGCGCGCACGCATCTGCCCCGGGGCGACGCCGCCGACCCCGCGGCCGAGGCGCGCCGCTACGAGGCGGCCATCGCGGCCGCGGGCGGCATCGACCTGCAGCTTCTCGGCATTGGCCGGAACGGGCATGTCGCCTTCAACGAACCGGCCTCGTCGCTTGCGTCGCGCACCCGCGTGACGACGCTGGCCGAGGCGACGCGGACGGCAAATGCGCCGGCCTTCGGGGACGAACCGGTGCCGCGCCGGGCCATCACCACGGGCATCGCCACGATCCTCGACACGCGCGCCTGCGTCCTGCTCGCGACGGGGGCCGCCAAGTCGGACGCGGTGGCCCGGATGGTCGAGGGACCGCTGGGCGCGGATTGCCCCGCCACCGCGCTGCAGCTGCACCCGGCCACGACCGTGGTGCTCGATGCCGCGGCGGCATCGAGGCTCGCCCTGCGGGACCGGTACGAGACGGCTCAACCCGGCCGCAGAGGGCTCTCCCATGACTGAGGCGACATGGATCCGCGCCGGGCTTCTCTACGAGGGCGCCCGGCGGCCGGCGGTGGGCGAGCGTCTGATCGAGGTGGCGGGCGGCCGCATCGTCTCGGTGCGCCCCGCCTCAGAGGCGCCGCCCGGGGTCCGGCCGCGCGCCTTCCCCATCGTCGCCCCGGGGTTCGTCGATCTGCAGATCAACGGCGGTGGCGGGGTCCTGTTCAACGACGCGCCGACCGCCGGAACCGTCGCCCGGATCGCCGCCGCCGCGCGCATGGGCGGGACGGCGCATCTCCTGCCCACCTTCGTCACGGCCCCGGATGCCGCCTATGGCGACGCCCTCGCAGCGGTCGCAGCGGCCATCGACGCGGGCGTGCCGGGCGTGCTCGGCGTGCATCTCGAGGGGCCGTTCCTCTCGCCGGCGCGGCCCGGCATCCACCCGGCCCGTCACATCCGCAAGATGACGCCCGAGGACGCCGCGCGCATCGCAGCCTTTCCGCACCGGGTGCTTCTGACCCTCGCGCCCGAGGAGGTGCCGGCCGAGC
>DAINOF010000294.1:0-2890 GCA_036735505.1 Paracoccaceae bacterium | reverse complement strand
CGCGTGAGCAGCCCCGAGGCGAAGTAGAGCGCGGGAACCGCGAGGGCGGTGACGACGAGATAGGCCTCTCCGCCGAGCCAGAAGGCCGCCAGCATCAGGGCAGGGAGAAAGGCCAGCGCCTGCGGGACGGTGGCAACCGAGGCGACGGCGCTCCGGACTGCCTTGGCGGCACCCTTGAGCGAGGGACGTGGAGGCATGCGGCTGGACCCGGTGGATTCGGACGACGTCCACAGCCTAGTCTCGGCGCCCTGCCTGCGGAGTTAATCGCCTGGCGGGAGTTCCGTCGAATTCGAGAGGTCGTCGCCCGTCCGCCGCTGCAGGCCTGCGAAGTCGAAGAGCGCGGGGTCGAGGAGGTGTGAGGGCCGCGTGTTCATGAGCGCGCGGAACATCACCTGCCGCCGGCCCGGCGCGTTCTTCTCCCACCCGTCGAGGATCGCCTTGACCTGCACCCGCTGGAGCCCGTCCTGGCTTCCGCAGAGATCGCAGGGGATGATCGGGTAGCCCATGGCCCTGGCGAACCTCTCGCAATCGGCCTCGGCCACATGGGCGAGCGGGCGGTAGACGAAGAGGTCCCCGTCCTCGTTCACGAGCTTGGGCGGCATCGTGGCCAGCCGCCCGCCGTGGAAGAGGTTCATGAAGAAGGTCTCGAGGATGTCGTCGCGGTGGTGGCCGAGCACCACCGCCGTGCAGCCTTCCTCGCGCGCGACCCGGTAGAGGTTGCCGCGCCGGAGCCGCGAGCAGAGCGCACAATAGGTGCGGCCCTGGGGCACCTTGTCCACCACGATGGAGTAGGTGTCCTGGTATTCGATCCGGTGCGGCACGCCCATGCGGGAGAGGAATTCCGGCAGCACGGTGGCTGGGAATCCCGGCTGGCCCTGGTCGAGGTTGCAGGCGAGGATGTCCACCGGCAGGAGGCCGCGCCACTGAAGCTCGGTCAGCGCGGCGAGGAGCGTGTAGCTGTCCTTGCCGCCCGACAGGCAGACGAGCCAGCGGTCGCGGGGCGCGTCGGCGGGGCGGGTCCGGTCCACCATGCCGTACTGGTCGACGGCCTCGCGCACGGCCGCCACGATCCGCTTGCGGAGCTTGCGGAACTCGGTGGTCCTGGGGGCGCCGTGGAACAGCGGGTGGATGTCTTCGGCATCGTCGAGCATGCGTTCGGCCTAATCCCTGAGCGCCCCCCCGTCCAGTCCCGTCCGCATTTCCGGCATATGGAAAGCGTATGGCTCGCGTATGGATCTCGTATGGCGGGCGCGGCCGGTCAAGCCGCCGGTGCCTGCGGCCCGCGAGCCGTCGGAGAGGCTCTTTCCTCACGACGGTGCCTGCCCTAGGGTGACCAACGTCGCGCTTCCGGAAACGACACGGGACTGTCACAGAGCGGGTCTAGGGAAGCGCGATCGATATTAAGCGGAGGATCTTCCATGAATCCCATCCATCGTCGCCGACTGCTCCAGGGCGCCGCTGTCACTGCCGGCGCCGCGCTCGCGACGCCGTTCGTCGCTCGGCGCGCGCTGGCGCAGACGCGCTCGGTCAACATCTTCGCCTGGGCCGGCTACCTCAACGACGAGATCCTCGGCGCCTTCACGGCGGCGACCGGGATCGAGGCGAACTACACGCCCTACGGCACGAACGACGAACTTCTGAACCAGATGCGCGCCAACAACGGCGCCGGCTTCGACCTGATCTGGCCGAGCGTCGACCGCGTGCCGAACTACGTCGAGTTCGGGCTGATCCAGCCGATCGATGAATCCCGCGTCCTGATCGACCGCGTGCTGCCCAGCGCCTGGGAAAGCTCGCTCGCGCTCGGCGCGGGCGTCGGCGGGTCGCGCTACCAGGTGCCGACCGACTGGGGCACCGAGGCGCTGACCTTCGACCGCGACCAGATGCCGCTCGAGTTCGGCACCGCCTCCTACGGCGATCTCTGGGGCGAGGCGGCGGCCGGCAAGGCCACCGTGCGCGGCCACTCGGCACTGGTGGGCCTCGGCCTGTGGATGGAAGCGGAGGGCAAGCTGCCGCGCCCGCTTCTCGACGCCTACACGAGCCCCGAGGCGCAGGTCGAGGTCTTCGACGCGATCCTCGCCGAAGCCGTTACGCGGAAGGGCAACGTGATCCAGTTCTGGTCGAACGAGAACGAGGCGCAGGGCGCGTTCCGCGTCAACGGCGCCGCGATCGGCCAGACCTGGGACAGCACCGCGGCCGCGCTGGGCAAGGAAGGCCTGCCGATCGGCTACATCGCGCCGAAGGAAGGCGCGCTGGCATGGATGGAGGGCCTGTCGATGCCGGTGGGCGCCGAGAACATCGACGAGGCCTACGAGTTCATGAACTGGTTCCTCACGCCCGAGATCGGGGCGATGTGGACCAACACCACGCAGTACAACTCGACCGCCGTGGGGTCGGACCAGCTCCTGTCGGACGAGGCCAAGGCCTTCTTCGCCGCCGCCTATCCGGGCGACGCGCTGCAGAACCTGTGGTGGTGGCCGATCCAGGAGACCTGGTACGTCACCAAGCGCAACGAGTATCAGGACCGCTTCCTGTCCGCCTGATCGCGTCCTGCGGGGGCGGTTCGCGCCGCCCCCGCCCCACGGGGAGACCGCATGTCCCATTCCGTAGAGCTTGAAGGCATCGGGATGACCTTCGGGTCCACCCGCGCCGTCGGCGATGTGTCCTTCAAGGTCGAGGCGGGCGAGTTCTTCTCGATCCTCGGGCCTTCGGGCTGCGGCAAGACCACCATCCTGCGCATGATCGCGGGCTTCATCGACCCCACCGAGGGGCGCGTGCTGATCGGCGGGCAGGACATGCGCGGGCTCGGGCCGAACCGGCGGCCGACCGCGATGATCTTCCAGTCGCTCGCGCTGTTTCCGCTGATGACGGTCTGGGAGAACGTGGCCTTCGG
>DAINOF010000293.1:0-2890 GCA_036735505.1 Paracoccaceae bacterium | reverse complement strand
ATGGTCGACAAGGCCAAGAACTGACGGTTCGGGGGGCGCCTTTGGGCGCCCCTCCTTTGGACGACACGGAATTTTCACTTGCGCGGCGCGGACATGGTGCGCACCCTGACCCTCCTGCACCCGAGGGAGGGGAACATGTCGTCACCCATGGGAATCTCGCGCCGCGGTCTTCTCCAAGCGACCGCCGGCGCAGCCGCCGGAGCCGGCATCGGGCTCGACCCGAACATCGTCCTCGCACAGGCCGGGGCGGATGCGCCCGCGGCGCCCGCCTCGCTCGCCCCCGCCGAAGCGGCGGTGGAGCGGCATCGGGACGCGATCCTCAGGATCAGCCGCGAGGTCTGGGAGCTGGCCGAGCTGTCCATCGTCGAGGTGAACTCCTTCCGCGTGCACCTGCGCGAACTCGAAGCGGCAGGCTTCACCACCGTCTCGACCGGCACCTCGGGCTATCCCACCGCCTTCGTCAGCGAATGGACACAAGGGACGGGCGGGCCAGTCGTGGCCTACCTGCCGGAATACGACGCGCTTCCGGGGCTCGGGAACGCGCCCGAGCCGCGCCAGACGCCTGCCGCCTCAGGCATCACGGACGGGCACGGCTGCGGCCACAACATGCTGGGCGCGGGCTGCACCGGGGGCGCGATCGCGCTCAAGACGATGATGGAGGAGACTGGCACCCCCGGCACCATCCGCGTCTTCGGCTGCGCGTCCGAGGAGGCGCAGGGCGCCAAGGTCTATTTCGTCCGCGACGGGCTCTTCGACGACGTGGACGTGGCGCTGGCATGGCACCCGGCCCCTTTCGCCGGGGCGGGTGAAATAATGACCGCCGCCAATGTCGCCGTGAAGGTCCGATTCACAGGCCGCACCGCGCACGCGGGAAACACGCCCTGGGACGGGCGGTCCGCGCTCAAGGGCGCCGAACTCTTCGGGACCGGCATCCAGTTCATGCGCGAGCACATGCTGCCGACGACGCGGATGCACTACGTCTACGAGAGCGCGGGCGTCGCGCCGAACATCGTGCCCGACGAGGCGCAGATCTGGCTCACGCTGCGCGCCGAAAGCGTGGAGGAAGTGCAGCGCGTCGCGGCATGGGCGGCAGAGGTGGCCCAAGGCGCGGGACTGATGACGCAGACCACGCCCGACTTCATGATCTACTACGGGATGCACGACATCCTGCCGAACGGGCCGATGATCGACCTGCTTCTCTCTCACATGGCTGCGCGTCCGCCCGAATGGACCGAGGAGGAGCAGACCTTCGCACGCGCCTGCCAGGCCGCGATGGGGCTGCCCGAGACGGGGCTCGCGACCTCCGTGCTGCCGCGCGTGGGGCCCACAAAGGTCGGCGGCTCCTCGGACCTCGGCGACATCTCGAAGGTCACGCCGCTCGGCGTCTTCGGCTGGCCGACGGCGGGCCTCGGCACCTCGCTCCACACCTGGGCGATCACGGCCTGCGGCGGCATGTCGATCGGGGACCGCGCCTCGCTCGACACCGCGCGCATCCTTGCGGGGGCGGGCCATGACCTGATGACGGATCCGGGCCTGTTGGCCGCCGCGAAGGCCGATTTCGCCACGCGGATGGAGGGCAAGACCTATGTGCCGCTCCTGCCTGCGGACCGGATGGAGCCGCTCGGCCTGCCCGACTGGCTGCGCAAGACCGGAGAGGACGAGGTCACCTCCTTCGACCCCGCCTGACACGCGGGATCCGGCTGCGGCGGCCATTCGTCTGCTGGACGATCACGGTCAGTGCGTGCTTGCCCTTGCCGTGGAAGGGGATATGCGTCCCGATCAGGGTGTTCACCTGCCTGGAGACCACGGCCCACCGCCACCTGATCGCGGATGACCCAGCCACAGGATAGAGGACGTCAGACCGAACGCGCCACGGCCTCGGCCAGTTCGTCCACGACCTCGGCCAGCAGCGCCTCGTCCTCGCATTCGGCCATCACCCGGATCAGCGGCTCGGTCCCCGACTTCCGGATCAGCAGGCGGCCCGTGCCGACGAGCCTGCCTTCCGCATCGGCGATCGCGTCCCGCACCCGCACCTCCGCCAGCGGATCGGCCCCGGCCGCGAAGCGCACGTTGCGCAGCTTCTGCGGCACCGGCTCGAACTGGTGGGCGAGCGCGCTGGCGGGCCGCCCGGTCAGCACCATCTCGGCCAGGAACTGGAGCGCCGCGAGGAGCCCGTCGCCGGTGGTGGCGTAGTCGGTCATGACGATGTGGCCCGACTGTTCGCCGCCCAGGTTCCAGCCGCCCCGGCGCATCGCCTCGACGACATAGCGGTCGCCCACGGGCGTGCGCTCGAGCCTGAGGCCGCGCCCGCCGAGGAAGCGTTCGAGCCCGAGGTTCGACATGACGGTGGCCACCAGCGTGCCCTCGGCCAGACGCCCCTCCTCGGCCCAGCGTGCGGCCAGCAGCGCCATGATCTGGTCGCCGTCCGCGACGGCCCCGGTCTCGTCGATCAGGAGGACGCGGTCGGCGTCGCCGTCAAGGCAGATGCCCACGTCCGCCCCGGTCTCGCGGACCGTCCGCGCGGCGAGGTCGGGCGCGGTCGAGCCGCAGCCGTCGTTGATGTTGCGCCCGTTCGGCGAAACGCCCAGCGGGATCACCTCGGCGCCAAGCTCCCACAGGACCTCGGGCGCCGTCCGCCAGGCCGCGCCGTTCGCGCAATCGACGACGACCTTCAGCCCGTCGAGCGTCAGGCGCGACGGCAGCGTGCCCTTCACCCGCTCGTTGTAGCGGAAGCGGCCGTCGTCGATCCGCTTGGCCCGGCCGATGCCGGGCGCCTCGGCCGGCGTCACGTCGCCCTCGAGGATCGCCTCGATCTCGGTCTCCGCCTCGTCCGAAAGCTTGAACCCGTCGGGACCGAAGAACTTGATGCCGTTGTCCTCGTGCGGGTTGT
>DAINOF010000292.1:0-2924 GCA_036735505.1 Paracoccaceae bacterium | reverse complement strand
ACGTCGGCGCGATCGGCGATCCGCGTGTCGCGTGCCACGTCGCCGCAGGCCGCGACGGACAGGAATAGGACGAGAACCGCATACCGCATGGGTCGCAACCCTAGCGAAAGGGAGTGACCCGGCGCTTAACGGCGCCCGGCTTGCATGCGCGACGCGATCGTCGCAACACTCCGGCAACTCACGCGGCGGACCCCATGATCCTCGGCATCGGCACCGACCTGTGCAACATCGAGCGTATCGCGCACACGCTCGACCGGTTCGGCGACCGGTTCCGCGACCGCGTGTTCACGCCGGCCGAACAGGCGAAGGCCGCGCGCCGCGCCGACACGGCCGGCACCTATGCCAAGCGCTGGGCGGCGAAGGAGGCCTGTTCCAAGGCGCTCGGCACCGGGTTGCGCATGGGGATCGCCTGGAAGGACATGGGCGTGACGAACCTGCCCACGGGCCAGCCGGTCATGCAGCTGACGGGTTGGGCGGCCGAGCGGCTGGCCGCCATGACGCCGCCCGGCCACGAGGCGGTCGTCCACGTCACGCTGACCGACGATCACCCTTGGGCGCAGGCCTTCGTGGTGATCGAGGCCCGCCCGCGACCTCACGGCAAGTCAACTTGACTCCGCCTGCCCCCGCGCCCAAGAAGCGCGGACCGAGGCAGGCAGGGCAGGGCGATCGTGGCAAAGCAGGAGACGGCCGGCGGCGCCGTCATGGAGACCGTCAAGACGATCGTCTACGCTCTCCTGATCGCGGGCGTCTTCCGGACGCTGTTCTTCCAGCCGTTCTGGATCCCGTCGGGGTCGATGAAGGACACGCTGCTGATCGGCGACTTCCTCTTCGTCAACAAGATGGCCTACGGCTATTCGCGCTATTCCTGCCCCTTCGCGATCTGCCCGATCCCGGGGCGCATCCTCGGCGCCGAGCCCGAGCGCGGCGACGTCGTCGTCTTCCGCCATCCGGTGACGGGGGTCGACTTCATCAAGCGCGTCGTGGGCCTGCCGGGCGAGCGGCTTCAGGTGCGCGACGGCGTGCTGCACATCGACGACGTGCCCGCCCCGCAAGAGCCCGCGGGCCAGTTCGTCGAGACCTTCGCACGGCAGGGACCGATCGGAAGCCTGCCGATCTGCGCCAACCAGGGCGTCGCGCTGGGCGGCGACTGCATCAAGGAGCGCTTCACCGAAACGCTGCCGGGCGGCTCCTCGCACGCGATCCTCGACGTGCGCTCGACCGCGCTGGACGACACGCCGGTCTACACGGTGCCCGAGGGCCACTACTTCTTCATGGGCGACAACCGCGACAACTCGAACGACAGCCGCGTGATGCCGCCGAACGGGCTCGGCTTCGTGCCCTACGAGAACCTGATCGGCCGGGCGGACCGGGTGATGTTCTCGGCCGCCGGCCGCTCGCTGTTCTTCTTCTGGACCTGGCGGCCCGACCGGTTCTTCGCGGCCATCGACTGATGCGGCTCGCGGCCGAGCTTGCTGCCTTCGCGGGCCGGCTCGGCCACGACTTCCGCGACGCCGCGCTGCTGGTGCAGGCGGTAACGCATCCCTCGCACTCGGCGCCGACGCGCCCCGACAACCAGCGGCTCGAGTTCCTCGGCGACCGCATCCTCGGGCTCGTCATGGCCGAGGCGCTTCTTGCCGCCGACGGCGCGGCGACCGAGGGCCAGCTCGCGCCCCGCTTCAACGCGCTGGTCCGCAAGGAGACCTGCGCCGCCGTCGCCCGCGACATCGGGCTGGGCGAGGTGCTGCGCCTCGGCCGGTCCGAGATGATGTCGGGCGGGCGCCGGAAGGAGGCGCTTCTGGCCGACGCGCTCGAGGCCGTCATCGCGGCGGTCTATCTCGATGCAGGCTTCGCGGCGGCGCGAGAGGTGGTCCTGCGGCTCTGGGGCGACCGGATCGGCGCCGTCGAGGAGGATGCCCGCGACGCCAAGACGGCGCTTCAGGAATGGGCGCAGGCGCGGGGGCAGACGCCGCCCGCCTATGTCGAGGTGGCGCGCGAGGGGCCGGACCACGCGCCGGTCTTCACCATCGAGGCGCGGCTGTCGGACGGGACTTCGGCGCGGGCCAAGGCGGCGTCGAAACGGCAGGCCGAGCAGGCCGCGGCGCAGGCGCTTCTCGCGCGGGTCGGCTGAAGCGGGGGTCTTCGGGGCCGGGGCCGGGGCCGGTTCAGGGGCGGCGCGCGACGCAGTCGACCTCGACCAGCGCGCCCACGGCCAGCGCGGTGACGCCGACGGTGGTGCGGGCGGGGCGGCGGTTTTCGGGGAAGTAGCTCTGGTAGGCCGCGTTGAAGGCGGCGTAGTCGCGCTCGAACTGGGTGAGATAGGCGCGGCACTGGACGACATGGGAGAGGTCGAGGCCGAGCTCGCCGAGGATCAGGGCGAGGTTGTCCATGACGCGGCGCGTCTGCGCCGCGACGCCTTCAGGGAGGGGCGCGTCGGGGGCGGCGGGGTCGGTCGGCATCTGGCCGGTGAGGATCAGCCAGCCGTCCGCCTCCACCGCATGCGAGAAGGGCGCGACGGGGCGGGGGCCTGTGGCGAAGAGGTGGAAGTCGGGCATGGGGTCCTCCGGTTTGGCGCGCGGACGGTAGGGGCGGGGGCGGGGGGTGTCGAGGGGGGGCGGTGGCGGGGTGAACCCCGCCTTACGGCTCCGCGGGACGCAGGTGGTTGGCGGGGAGGTGCGATTGGGGGAGGAGGGGAAGGTGGCCTGAGGGGCTGTGCGTGCGGGCACGCACCCAACTTTGCCAGTCCTGCAATCTTCAAATGTAAGGGAGATGACGATGTATGGAGGCCACGTACTTATATGGAGAGTTGCGTGCCGATTCTAACTTTGGGGTGCGTCGGGCGGCAATACTGAGGAGGCCAGTCCCACCTGCGCCTAGAGTTGTCGCAACGACAAGAGTATCATTGATCTGCTGGCCCAAACTCCCTT
>DAINOF010000291.1:0-2927 GCA_036735505.1 Paracoccaceae bacterium | reverse complement strand
CGCTGGACCGCCATCCTCACCGTCGTCGTCCAGCCACCGCGCGAGGCCGAGCGGCTGATCAAGAACCCTCTCGGCGTCTTCGTGCACGCCATCAACTGGTCGCGGGAGAACGCCCCATGAAACACCGCTCAACTATCCGCATCATCCTGATCGGTCTGCTCGCCGCGACAGCGCTTGGCGGCTGCGCGACCTTCCGGCCGCCGGAGATCAGCTATGATGACCCGGTCGAGGCGATGCTGCTGCCCGAGCCGCCGCGACCGGTCGAGATCGTCGAGCGACCCCAGCCGCTGCCGTTGCCCGGTCAGCTCATGCGGGTGGACGCCGACGACCAGGAGCCCGAATCCGCCGAGCCCACGGCGCGCATCGATCAGGCCAACGCCGCCGCCCGCATCGAGCCGGTGCGCGACGGCTTCATCAACGCGGTCCAGCTCTACCCCTATAGCGCCGGCGCGCTTTATCAGGTCTACACATCGCCCGGGCAGGTGACCGACATCGCGCTGCAGCCCGGCGAGAATCTCGTCGGATCAGGCCCCATTGCGGCGGGCGACACCGCCCGCTGGATCATCGGCGACACCGAGAGCGGGACCGGCGAGACCCGACGCATCCACATCCTTGTCAAACCCACACGGCCGGACCTCACCACCAATCTCGTCATCAACACTGACCGGCGGACCTATCATCTCGAACTGCGCGCGACGCCCTCAGCATACATGGCGTCGGTCTCCTGGACCTATGCCGAAGACGCGCTGATCGCGCTGCGCCGTCGCAACGCCGCGGCTGAAGCCGCGCTCCCCATCGGCCGCGAGGTCGCGCTCGAGAATCTGCGCTTCCGCTACCGGATCGAGGGCGACCGCCCGCCCTGGCGGCCGGTGCGCGCCTTCGATGACGGGCGGCAGGTCTTCATCGAGTTCCCGCGCGGGATCGGCCAGGGCGAGATGCCGCCGCTTTTCGTGATCGGTCCGGAAGGCGACGGCCAGCTCGTCAACTATCGCATCCAGCGCAACTACATGGTCGTCGACCGTCTTTTCGCCGCCGCGGAGCTCCGTCTCGGCGATCGCCAGCGTGTGGTGCGCATCGTGCGCACCGACGGCGCACGCCAGAACGCCCGGCAGGACCGGGAGACCGTCGTGTCAGCGTTGCGGCCCGGGGACGGACGGTGACCGGGATGAGCGACACTGACACCCGCCCGGACGAAACAATCGAGAAGCCGCACCGGCGCAGTGAGGCGGACATCGCCGCTGAGCTGCGCCTGCGGCCCGATCCACCGCGCGTCATGCGCCTGTCCCGCAAGGCGATCGCCACGCTCGCCACCGTAGGAGGCCTCGGCCTCGGCGCGATCCTGATCATCGCGCTTCAGGATCGCGGAGCCCTTGACGGTGCGCCGGAGCTGTTCTCGACCGAGCGCGTGCAGCAGGCCGAGGGTCTGACGCAATTGCCCCGCGACTATGGCGACGTTCCACAGCTCGGGCCGCCGCTTCCGGGCGAACTCGGGCGTCCGGTGCTCTCGGCGCAGCGCCGGGGCGAGCCGGTCCCACCCGTGATCACACCCGCCGCGCCCTCGGTCGATCCGGCCGAGCAGTTACGCCTGCAGGAGGAGGAGGCCGCGCGGCTAAGCCGTCTCTTCGCCGAGGCCAATACGGCGGTCGCTGCGTCGCCACCCGCGACCGGGCCGCTGGCAGCGACGTCTTCGGAACTGACCGGGTTGTTTCCGGCCGCTTCGGCTCCCGCGACGCCGCCGGACGCCGTCGACCGGCGAGAGGATTTCCTGAGCCGCGAGGACGACCGGCGCACCACTGCCGCCGATCGTCTGCAGACGCCGCTGAGCCCATATGTCCTGCAGGCAGGTTCTGTCATCGAGGCTGCGCTGATCACGGGTCTGCGCTCCGACCTGCCGGGCCAGATCAGCGCCCAGGTGACCGCCAATGTCTATGACAGCCCGACCGGGCGCTTCCTGCTGATCCCGCAGGGGTCACGCCTCATCGGAGAATATGACAGCCGCGTCGCCTTCGGCCAGCGCCGCCTGCTGCTGGCCTGGACACGCCTCATCCTGCCCGACGGACGCTCGATCGTCCTCGAACGTCAACCCGGAACAGATGGCGAGGGTTACGCCGGCCTCGAGGACGGCGTCGACAACCACTGGGGCCAGCTCTTCCTCGCCGCCGGGCTCGCCACGGTCCTCAATATCGGCGCCGAACTCGGCCAGGACGACGACGACGAGATCGCGCGCGCGATCCGCGAAGGCGCCCAGGACACGGTCGGTCGCGCGGGCGAGGAGATCGTGCGCCGCCAGCTCCAGGTTCCCCCGACGCTCACCGTTCGCCCGGGCTTCCCGGTGCGCGTGATGGTGACGCGCGATCTGATCCTCGAGCCCAGTGGAGATGGACGATGACGAAACTCAAGCTCGGCGCGATTCCAGACGACAAGCCGGTCAAGGTGACGGTCGAACTGCCCGCTGATGTGCACCGCGATCTCGTGGCCTATGCCGAGTTGCTCGCGCGGGAGACCGGGCAGGCTTGCGAGCCCGGCAGACTGATCACCCCGATGCTCGCGCGGTTCATGGCGACGGATCGGGGGTTCGCGAAGCTGCGGCGTCAGAAGCAGCAGCCCTCTTCGCGTGGACACGCGCCAAGCTCACAAAGCGCCTGAGGGCGGGGTTGTCGTTCTCCGGACGCCAAATCAGTGACAATGGAACGTTGGCGCTCTGACTGGCAAGGGCTCGGAAAGCAACACCAGGATAACGATTCGCAGCCCATTGCTCCGTTGTGAGGCTCACGCCAAAGCTGAGGCCGACCAAATTCATCAGCGCTTCCCGGCCGATACTGTGCCTCACAATCCTTGGCCTGGCGTTGGCGTTAGAGAAACCGAAGATGATCTGCTCGTGAAGCGACGATTCCAATCCCGTGTGGCCCACGAGAAACGTTTCATCC
>DAINOF010000290.1:0-2943 GCA_036735505.1 Paracoccaceae bacterium | reverse complement strand
GAGATCAACTCGGTCTCCAGCGTAGGTGTCGATTTCGGCCTCGGCCGGTCAGAGGATCTCGGGGCGGGCGACACCTCGACGACGCGGGCGAATGTCGGCGTGAACTACCGGCGCTCGCTGACCCGCGACTGGGATTGGGTCCTTGGATACGAAGCGCGCTACAGCGCAGAGGACGGCGGCGACCCCGCCAATGGCAATCGCGTGTTTACCCGCATCGACCGAAGCTTCACGTTCCGGCCCTGAGAGGCCCGCGCGAAGGAGCCGCCGTGGAACAGGACGATGCCGCAGGCTCGGAGGGTTGGCGCGCGCGGTTTCGCCGGCCCGATCCCGTGACCCTTACCGTCCTTCTTCTCTGCGCCGCGGTCGAGGCGACGCTTCAGCTCGCCGATGCGGGGCTTCTCGGCAGCGGGCGGCTGCGCTTTCTCGCCTACAGCTACGGCGGCTTCTGGCCCGGCCTTCTCGGCGACTGGCGGCCGAACTACCCCGGCCAGCCCGTCGCCATGTTCGTGACCTACAGCATCCTCCACGGGGGGCTCGTCCACTTCGCCGTCAACATGATCACGCTCCTGTCGCTGGGGGCCGGCGTGGCCGAGCGTGCCGGGCCCCGGCGCTATGTCGCGGTCTATGTCGCGTCGATCCTCGGCGGCGCGGCCGTCTTCGCGCTCCTCGCACCGGGCCTGCGCCCGATGGTGGGCGCCTCGGGCGCGCTCTTCGGTCTCGTCGGCGCGCTCGTCGCCTGGGAGACGCTCGACCGGCGCGCGCTCCGGCTCTCGATGCGCCCGATCCTGAGGGTAGTGGTCTTCCTCGTCGTGATGAACCTCGTCCTGTGGTGGGCGATGGACGGACTTCTCGCCTGGCAGACCCACCTTGGCGGCTTTCTCGCCGGCGCCGCGGCGGCGATGCTCGTGGGCCAGCGCCCGCTCGACCTGGACCCTGCGGCTTAACCCGCCCTTCACGCCCTCTCTGCTACGCCCGGTCCCGGGTGAGAAGTGAGGTGGCGTGATGTCGGCGCAAGGTAACGCGCGGCCGATCATCAAGCGCAAGAAGATCGTGAAGGGCGACGGGCACCATGGCGGGGCCTGGAAAGTCGCCTATGCGGACTTCGTGACGGCGATGATGGCCTTCTTCATGTTGATGTGGCTTCTCGGGGCCTCGACCGAGAAGCAGCGGAAGGGGATCGCGGACTACTTCAATCCGACGATCCCGATCAACCGCATCTCGGGCGGCGGAGACGGCGCCTTCGGCGGCGACAGCGTGTTCTCGGAAGAGACGCTGTCGCGCTCGGGCACCGGCGCCGGTCTGGCGCAGCCCACGGCCGAGCGGGCGGCGCGCGGGCAGGCGGCCAGCGACGCCGAGGACGCGGCGGAGGCCGCACTCGCCGCGGTCGAGGAGGCGCTGCTCGGCCTGTCGGGCGAAAGCGTGGTCCGCGACCTCCTGCGGCGGCACATCGTGACCCGGCTCTCGGACGAGGGGCTGGTGATCGAGCTCTTCGACACCGAGACCTCGCCGCTCTTCCTGCCCGACGACACGCCGCGGCTCGAGCTGCGGATGCTCGTGCCGCCCATCGTCGCGGCGCTCGGGCTCGTCCAGAACGCCATCGCGGTCGAGGCGCACGTGGCCGCGCCCGGTCCGGACGGCGCCGGGCCAACGACGTGGCAGAGGTCGGTGGACCGCGGCGGCGCCGTGCGCGCCCTGCTGGAGGACGGGGACTTCCCGCCCGGGCGCATCGCGCGGCTCACTGGCTTCGCCGACCGCAGGCCGGTGGCCTCCGACCCGGCGGCGGCGCGGAACAACCGCATCGAGATCGTCGTGCTGAAGCAGGGGCGGTAGGAGCGGCGGGAACCGAAAAATTGACCGATTAGCCGGCCGTTAATCCGCCACGCCTATGCCGTGGTGAAGCCGTTGCCACAGAAGGTGCTCCGCATGACGATCTCGTCCTCCCTCAACGCGGGCGTCGCGGGCCTGGCTGCGAACAGCAGCCGCCTCGCGACCATCGCCGACAACATCGCGAACTCCTCCACCTACGGCTACAAGCGGGCCGAGACCGGGTTCCATTCGCTCGTGATCAACAGCGGGACGGGAAGCTATTCCGCCGGCGGGGTGCGGGTCACCACGATGCGCCTCATCGACCAGCCCGGCGCGCTCCTGGCCACCGACAACCCGACCGACCTCGCGGTGCGCGGCCGCGGCTTCCTGCCGGTCACCACCGAGACGGCGCTGATCTCGCAGACCGCCGACTTTCCGATGAACCTGACGACGACGGGGTCCTTCCGGACCGACGACAACGGGTACCTGCGCACCTCGATGGGCCTCGTCCTGCTCGGCTGGCCCGCGAACCCGGACGGGTCGATCCCGACCGTCCCGCGCGATACCTCCGATGGTCTCGTCCCGGTGCAGATCCGCACCAACCAGTTCGCGGCCGAGCCCACGACCGCGGTCACGCTCGGGGTGAACCTCCCCGCCACCGAGACCGAATTCGGCGCCTCGGGCGACCCGCTGAACCTGTCGGTCGAATACTTCGACAACCTCGGCACCTCGCAGTCGATCGACGTGACCTACTCGCCCACGGTTCCCGCCGCCCCCGGCGCCTCGAACGAATGGACGATGACGCTGCGCGATTCGGCGCAGGGCAACGCGGTCATCGGCGTCTACACGCTCACCTTCGACGACACGCGCGCCGCCGGCGGCACGCTCGCCTCGGTGACGCAGCCGCTCGTCCTGCCCGACGGCACGCCGGACCCCGGCGGCGCCACGATCGGCGCGGCCTATGCCGGCACCGGCTTCTCGGTGGACGTGCTCGGCGGACCGATCGAGATCACCATCGGCGCCGTGGGCGACGGCACCGTGATGACGCAGCTCTCCAACAGCTTCGCCCCCACCGCAATCAGCAAGGACGGCTTCCCGGTCGGCAACATGACCTCGATCGAGATCGACGGGAACGGC
>DAINOF010000289.1:0-2973 GCA_036735505.1 Paracoccaceae bacterium | reverse complement strand
CGATGGCCGACAACTGGATCCTGTCCTCGCTCGCGCCGACCCAGCGCATGGAGGGACCGCGGCTCGATTCCTTGCGGATCACGTCGTCCACCGAAGGCGCGGTCATCCCGCGCGTCTATGGCCGCATGCGGATGGGCGGCAACGTCATCTGGGCGACGGATTTCCGCGAGGAGACCAGGACCAGCACGCAGGGCGGCGGCAAGGGCGGCGGGGGCGGCAAGGTCAAGACCACGGAGTATCTCTACTACGCGAGCCTCGCCGTGGCCTTATGCGAGGGCCCGATCACCGGCATCGGTCGCGTCTGGGCCGACGGCAAGCCGATGGACCTCTCCGGCGTCACCTGGCGCTGGTATCCGGGCGACGAGGCGCAGACGGCGGACCCTTTCATCACAGCCAAGATGGGCGCCGCTGCCACGCCCGCCTATCGCGGCACAGCCTATGTCGTCTTCGAGGAGCTGGCGCTTGGCGCCTACGGCAACCGTCTGCCGCAGCTCTCCTTCGAGGTGTTCCGCCCGCTCGCCGATCCCGACACCGCCGAGGGGCTGACCCGCGCCGTCACCATGATCCCGGCCTCGGGCGAGTTCACCTACGCGACGGAAGGCGTTCGCAAGGGCGACGGCGGCGCGCAGGTCGCGGAGAACCTCAACGCGCTGCCCGACGCCGCCGACATCGTGGTGGCGCTCGACCGGCTGCAGGCGAGCGCGCCGCATGTCGAGAGCGTGAGCCTCGTCGTCGCCTGGTTCGGGGATGACCTGCGCGCCGGGTCCTGCACGCTCCGGCCGGGTGTCGAGGTGCCGGTCAAGACCACGAGCCCGCAGGCGTGGTCCGTGAACGGTGTGGGCCGCGCAGACGCGCACCCCGTGAGCCGCGACGCGAACGACCGGCCGATCTATGGCGGCACGCCCGCCGATTTCGCCGTGGTGCAGGCGATCCGGGAGATGAAGGCCCGCGGGCTGCGGGTGACCTTCTACCCCTTCATCCTGATGGACGTGCCGCCCGGCAACAGCCTGCCGAACCCGTATGCCGATAACGCGGCCGAGACCGGCCAGCCGATGTTCCCTTGGCGCGGACGCATCACCTGTTCGCCAGCGGCGGGCTACGCCGGGACCGTGGACAAGTCGGCTGCGGCCGCCACGCAGGTTGCGGCGCTGTTCGGCGCGGCCACGCCCGCGAGCTTCGCGGTCTCAGGCGACACCGTCTCGTGGACCGGGGCTGCCGACGACTGGGGCCTGCGGCGCATGGTGCTGCACTACGCCCATCTCTGCGCCGCGGCGGGCGGTGTCGACGCCTTCCTGATCGGCACCGAGATGCGCGGGCTGACGACGATCCGCTCGGGCGTCAGCGCCTACCCGGCGGTGCAGGCGTTTCGCGATCTCGCCGCCGATGTCCGTTCGATCCTCGGCCCGGGCACCGCGATCAGCTATGCCGCCGACTGGAGCGAGTATTTCGGCCACCAGCCCGGCGACGGCTCGGGCGACGTCTTCTTCCACCTCGACCCGCTCTGGGCCGACGCCAACACCGACTTCATCGGCATCGACAACTACATGCCGCTGTCGGACTGGCGCGACGGGTTCGAGCACGCTGACGCGCTCGAGGGCTGGCCCGCGATCCACGACCGGGCCTACCTGCAGGCCAACATAGCAGGCGGCGAAGGCTTCGGCTGGTTCTACGCCAGCGCGACCGACCGCGCGGCGCAGGTGCGCACGCCCATCACCGACGGCGCGGCGGCCAAGCCGTGGGTCTTCCGCTACAAGGATCTGCGCGCCTGGTGGTCGAACGCGCACTACAACCGGCCGGGCGGCGTGGAGGCTGCAACGCCCACAGCGTGGGCGCCGCAGTCCAAGCCCATCCGGTTCACCGAGCTCGGCTGCCCCGCCATCGACCGAGGTACGAACCAGCCCAACGTCTTCTTCGACCCGAAGTCCTCGGAGAGCTTCGCGCCGCATTTCTCGCGGGGCTGGCGGGACGACGCGATCCAGCGGGCGTATCTAGAGGCGACGTATCTCTGGTGGGGTGACGCCGCCAACAACCCGGTGTCCGCGGTCTACGGGGGACCCATGGTGCACGTCCCCGAATGCGCCGCCTGGACCTGGGACGCGCGGCCCTATCCGTTCTTCCCGGCGCTGACCGATGTCTGGACCGATGGGCAGAACTGGCGGCTCGGCCACTGGCTGACGGGGCGGCTGGGTGCGGTGTCGCTGGCCGCCCTCGTCCGCCACCTGTGTCTCCGCGCCGGGCTGCCTGCGTCCCGGATCGACGTGTCCGGCATCTGGGGCGCGCTCGAGGGTTACGCGATCACGGCGCTGGAAAGCCCGCGCGCCTCGATCACCACACTGTCGCGGCATTTCGGCTTCGACGCCGTCGAGACGGAGGGCGTGATCCGCTTCCGTCTACGCGGGCGAGCGCCGGTTGCGAGCGTCTCGCCCGACGAGCTGGTCGCCGCCCGCGAGGGCGACGTGCTGGAACTCACCCGCGGCCAGGAGACCGAACTACCGCAGGCGCTGAAGTGGCAGGTCGCCCGCGCCGACGAGGACTACGACGCCGCACAGGTCGAGGCCCGCCGCGTCACCGTCGACACGACCCGGATCGCGTCCGAGTCCTTCCCGGTTGCGGTCCCGCCCGAGGAGGCCGAGCGGCGCTGCCGCCGCGCGCTGATGGAGGCGTGGGTCGGGCGGGAGACCGCGAGCTTCCGCCTGCCGCCCTCGCGGCTCGCGCTCGACCCCGCCGATGTGGTGACGCTCGAGCATGACGGCCGCGCTATACCGCTGCGGCTCGTGTCCATCGCCGATGCGGAGGCCCGCGGCGTCGAGGCGGTGCGCCAGGACCGCGAGGCCTACGATCTGCCGCCGGGCGCGCCCCGGCCCGCGTCGGTGTCGAAGGCGGTGGTGTTCGGCGCGCCGGAGGCGGTGATCCTCGACCTGCCGCAGCTGACCGAGGACCAGCCCGCGCACCGGCCCCTGATCGCGGCGCACG
>DAINOF010000288.1:0-2978 GCA_036735505.1 Paracoccaceae bacterium | reverse complement strand
GCCACCGCCGCCGAGCGCCTTTTCCGCCGCGACCTCGCCCCGGGCGACGAGACCGCCGCCCTCCGCGCCTTCGCCCGCGCCCTCCCCGAGGCGCTCCCCCGCCGCCGCTCGCGCCGCACGGCCTCCGGCAGGGGCGCGCTCTCCGATGCCCGCCGCGCGTTCCGCGAGATGATCCGCCGCGACGGGGAGGTCACGCATCTGCCGACCAAACGCCGCCTGACCCGGCAGCGGCGCGTGCTGATGCTCATCGACGTCTCGGGCAGCATGAAGGCTGGCACCGAAGGCGCGCTCCGCCTCGCCCACGCCCTCGTGCAGGGGGGCGAGCGGGTGGAATGCTTCACCCTCGGCACCCGCCTCACCCGCGTCACCCGCGCCCTAAGGCACCGCAGCCGCGAGCAGGCGCTGACGCGCGCCTCCGGCCTCGTCGCCGACTGGGACGGCGGCACAAGGCTCGGCGAGGCGCTGGCCGTCTTCCTCTCCGTCCCGCGTTTTGCGGCGCATGCCCGCGGTGCGCTTGCCGTCGTCGTCTCCGACGGGCTCGAGCGCGGCGGGCCCGAGGCGCTGATCGCCGCGATGGAGCGCCTGCACGGCCTCGCCTGGTCGGTCCTCTGGCTTTCGCCGCTCGCGGCCGATCCGGCCTACCGGCCCGAGACCGGGGCGATGAAGGCCATCCTGCCGCGCCTCGACCGGCTGGGCGACGGCTCCACCCCGGAGGCCATCGCGCGCGAGGTGCTGCACTTTGCCAAGGGCGCCCGCGCATGAGGGCGGTGGATGCGCATTTCCACGTCTGGCGGCAGGCGGACCTGCCCTGGCTCACGGGGCCGATGCAGCCGCGTATCTTCGGTCCCTACGAGCCGATCCGCCGCGACTATCCGCTGGAGGAATACCGCGCCGACCTTGCCGGCACCGGGGTCGAGCGGGCGGTCTACGTCCAGGCCAATTGGCCAACCGAGAAGGCCGAGGCCGAGGTCGACTGGCTCGAAAGCCTCGCTTCGCGCACCGGCTGGCCGCACGGGATCGTCGCTTACGCCGACATGACCGTCGAGGACGCGCGCCCCGCGCTCGACCGGCTGATGCGCTTTCCGCGCCTGCGCGGCATCCGCCAGCAGCTCCACTGGCACGAGAACCCGGCGTATCGCTTCGCGTCGAGCCCTGACCTCTGCCGCGACCCGCGCGTCCAGCGCAACGTGGCCCGCCTCGCGGACTACCGCCTCGCCTTCGACCTCCAGGTCTTTCCGGGCCAGATGGCGGGCGCGGGCGACCTGGCCGACGCCTGCCCGAAGGTGACGCTCATCCTCCAGCACGCGGGCATGCTCGAGGACCTGAGCGAGACCGGCCGCGCCGCGTGGCGCGCAGCGATGACGGAGCTTGCCCGCCGCCCGAACGTGGTGGCGAAGCTCTCGGGCTTCGGGACCTTCATCCACCGTTGCGACCCCGCGCACATCGCCTGGCTCACCTCCGAGACCGTGGCGATCTTCGGCGCCGACCGCTGCCTCTGGGGATCGAACTTTCCCATCGAGAAGCTCTGGACGGACTTCGCCATGCTCTTCGAGGCGCATCGGCAGGCGGCGGGCGGCCTGTCGCAGGCCGAACAGGAAGCGATCTTTCACGACACCGCGAGCCGGGTCTACCGGCTGAACTGAGGGGAGGAACGGGATGGGACTTGAGATCAAGGTTCTGGATTACGGCGACATCGAGCTCGAAAGCTCCTTCCTCGTCCTCGGCCGCGACTGCGGGCGGGTGCGGCGGGTGCCGGTCTACGGCTTCCTGATCCTCGGCGGGCAATACCCGATCGTCGTGGACACCGGCTACCGCGACAACGCGATCATGGAGACGCTGGGGATGCGTGGCCTCCAGTTCCACGAGAACATGATCGAGCGCCAACTGGCGAACCATGGCGTGAAGGTCGGGGACGTGCGCTACGTGCTGCATACCCATCTCCACATCGACCATGCGGGCAAGGACGACCACTTCCCGATGAACACGACCGTGGTCATCAACCGCCGCGAGCTCGAATACTCCGTCTCGGGCCTCATGCACCCGCAATATCCCAAGCCCGACATCATCCATCTGGTGGAGAGGCTGCACTCGCCCGGGGCGCTGAGGCTCGAGGACCTCGAGATCTCGGGGCCCATCGAGCTGATCCCGGGCGTCTTCCTCGAAGCCGCGGGCGCGCATACCGAGGGGTCCATGAACGTCCATGTCGACACGGCCGAGGGGCGGGCGACGCTCTGCGGGGACGTGATCTACGACTTCAACGACCAGATCATCGAGCCCCTGCGCAGCTTCGGCCCCGAGGAATACCAAGTCACCGGCAACCACGGCGGCTCGAAGCGCGGCGAGAAGGGCGCGATCCGCAAGCTCATGTATTCGGGGGCGAAGTTCCTTCTTCCCGTCCACGACAAGCCCGCGAAGGTCGAGAACGGCCGCGTCGTCGGCCGGATGGACATGGCCGTTCCCGGCCCCGTCAGCCAGTCCGTGCCCCGGCGCGACTGGTTCCCGGCGTGAGGGCGGGACGATGGCGCACGAGGCCCTCGACCCCGCCTTCCGCCGCCTGATCGACGAGCACGCGCCCGTCCGACAGGCGGGCTCGGGCTTCACCTTCACCGAAGGGCCGATCTGGCATCCGGTCGACCACTACCTGCTGTTCTCCGACATGCCGGGCGACGTCCGCCGCAGGCTCGATCGGGCAGGCGTGCGCGAGGTGATGCGGCCCTCGAACAAGGGCAACGGGATGACCTATGACGAGGGGCTGAACCTTCTCGTCTGCGAGCACGCGACCTCGTCCGTCGCGCGGTTCCGCCCCGACGGCACGCGCGAGGTGCTGGCCTCGCATTTCGAGGGGCGGGAACTGAACTCGCCCAACGACATCTGCGTGAAGTCGGACGGGTCGGTCTGGTTCACCGATCCCTGGTACGGGCGCATGCCGCACTACGGGGTCGAGCGGCCGCGCCAGCTCGGCTGGCAGGGCGTGTTCC
>DAINOF010000287.1:0-2985 GCA_036735505.1 Paracoccaceae bacterium | reverse complement strand
GCTCCTTCGCGGTGATCCGCACCGTCTCGCCGTCGCGCACCACGCCCGGCGCCTCGGCGCGCACCGGGTCCACGATGCGGCCCACGATCAGCGGCCGGTCCCGGGCGCCGTCCTCGAACAAAAGCGCCACCTCGGCGCCCGCGTCGTCGGGCGACAGCCGTGCGAGGCTGCGGGCCGGCAGGGCCTTGTCGGAGGGGTTGCCCGGAAAGACCACGAGCGGGCGTTCGTCCTCGAAGCCGAGGAACATCCCGATCACCACGCCGTCGACAGTGTCCGTCAGGGTCATGCCCGTCTTCCCCATGTCCGTGTCCGCCATCTGCGGGTCCACCGCATGATGTTTCCACGGATTCGTCCCCGCGCCAAGCGCTGTCGTATCCGATGCGGAGGCACCGGGGGCGCCGGTCAGGACGGTGTCGCGCGGGCGCGGCGGAACTCGGCCTCGTCCATGCTCGCCGCGATCATCCGGCGCTGCATGAGAAGCGAGGTCATGTAGGCGTCCTCGAGAAACCCCGTCGACTCGAGCAGGATGCGCTTCTGGTCGGCCTCCATGCGCTCGTCCGTGCGCCTCACGAGCAACTTGCCGAAGCGCAGGTCCTCGATCAGCTTCTCGGTCGTCTTGGGCGACATGTCGTCGATCAGGAGATGGCCGTAGTCGTAGATCGCGAAGACCGGCCGGCGCAGGACGCGGATCGTGTCGACGATCTTTGCCTTCCGCTCGGGGCGGATGACGGCCTTCATGAACTCGTTGGCGCTCTTGGCGAAGTCTGGCCGGGCGAGGTCGTCCTCGATCTTGGTGTTGTGAGCGTCGATGAAGGCCGCGATCTGCTCGGCGTCGGTGCAGTCGAGCGCCTTGAGGAAGAACAGGAACTGCGTGAAGTGCAAAAGGTAGTCGTGACCGTTGGTCCCTCCGATGGTGGGAAAGCTCGACAGGGGCGCGGTCTTCTCGAGTTCCTCCCGCACCTTCTCGAGAAACCAGTTCTCGGCCCTGAGCGACGCCTCGACCGTCGCGAAGGCGCTCTGCAGAAGCTCCCCCGCGCCCGTCTGATCCTGGCCTTCCAACGCCGTCACCGTCATGCCTGACCTCCCGCGGCCGACTGTCTGTCGCGCCTCGGGTTGCGTCAACCCGCTTGTTGGCCCGCTTGTCGGGTTGCCCAGGTCGCACGCCACCGCGCCACCGGCCCCCCCCTTCTTGGCCCATCGTTTCGAATACGACGACGCCCCAGGGCGGCCGCGGCGCGGCACAGTGTCGACGTTCGGAACAGCCGCGGGTTCCGCCGAATCGCCTTCTTGGCTTAGCATTCGGGGAAGACGCAGGTGGTCCTGTGAGGTAAGGAGGATGTCATGAGACGGATTATGTTCAGTCTTGTGCTGATTGCAGCGGCCGGTGCGGCCCGGGCGGACGACTGCCCGCTCGGCCTGACGAGCCTCTATCTCACGGACCTCTACTGCTCCGAACTGCGCACCCTCGTGGAAGACTCGCAGGCGACGCGAAGCATGAACGCCACGCCGGGCGAGGCGGCGGAGGTTCCCGAGGGCGAGTACTGGAGCAGCATCGGCATCGTCCGCGACGCCTACCGCGCCGATCCCAAGAAGACGCTCGCGCTCATCGCTCGCATCCGCAACGCGGGCGGGCTCGTGGAGAAGCAATAGGCTCTCGGGGACGAGGGCGCCGACAACAGGAAGGGAGTCAAGATGAGACATTCCAGCGCGATCCGCCTCGCGGCTTTTCTCATGGGTGCCACCGCGCTCGCGGGGTGCCAGCCGTTCGCCGACCTCGTCGAGGTGCGCGATGCGCCAGCGGCCGAGGCCGCGCCGTCGGCGGCCCGGCAGACACAGCGCGCGCCGAACGTGGTCCGCGCGCCTGAACCGCAACCGGCGCAGTCCAGCTTGGAGAGGATTCTGAACGCCAGCGACGAGACCGTGTCCGACGCTGGCCCCGGACCCGACGCTGGCCCCGGCCCGGAGACCGATCCCGGCCCCGAAACCGACCCGGGCGACCTGGGCGGCGGGTTCGATGATCCCGATCCGGGCAACGACACCCCGTCCTGGAACTGAGCCATGCGCCTGCGACACCTCCTTCTCGGCACCGCGCTCGCGGGCGCCGTCCTTGCCCAGACTGCCGCGGCCCAGAGCACGGGCTGGCAGGTCGAGGCGCTGACCCGCGGCGCCGGCGAGCCGCCGCTCGGGCGGCTCCTCGACGTCGAGGCGCCGCCCAGCGCGCGCCACGCGATCGTCATCGGCAATTCGACCTATGCCGCGATCCCGGACCTGCCGAATGCGACGGCCGACGCCCGCGCCTTCGGCGACCTCCTCGCGCAAAAGGGCTATGACGTCCGGCTCTACGAGAACCTGACGAAGCTCGGGTTCGAGGAGATGCTGCGCCGGGCGCTTTTCGACATCGACAACGACACCGAGGTCGTCGTCTTCTTCGCCGGGCACGGCTTCCAGATCGGCTCCGAGAACTATCTCGTGCCGATCGACGCCGATCTTGCCTCGATCTACGACGTGCCGTTCCAGGCGGTGTCGCTCGGCAGCCTCGTCAGCATCGTGGGCGCGCGGGCGCGGCTTCAGGTCGTGATCCTCGACAGCTGCCGCGACAACCCCTTCGCCGGGCGCGAGGCGCTCGTGCAGATCGGCAGCGATCTGCGCGAGACGCGCACGGGCTTCTCGTCGCAATCGGCGCCGCTCAACTCGATGCTGGTGTTCTCGACCTCGCCAGGGACAGTGGCCTTCGACGGCGAGGGCGAGAACAGTCCCTTCACCGAGGCGCTGCTGACCCAGGCCGCCGCCCAGCCCGAGGCCCAGGTCAAGGACGTGTTCGAGGCCGTGCGCCGGCAGGTCTGGCGCGCCACCCAGGGGCGCCAGGTTCCCTGGGACAGTTCCACGCTCGTGGAGCCGGTGAGCTTCGGGCTGTCGGATGCGGCCGAACGTCTGCTGGCAGCGCGTCCGGCGCCGACCTCGCGCAGTCTCGTGCTCGTGACGGCA
>DAINOF010000286.1:0-3055 GCA_036735505.1 Paracoccaceae bacterium | reverse complement strand
GCGGCAAGATCACGCCGCCGCCGCGGGCCGAGATGAAGACCTCGATGGAGGCGCTCATCCACCACTTCAAGCTTTACACCGAGGGCTTCCACGTCCCCGCGGGGGAGATCTATGCCGCCGTCGAGGCGCCGAAGGGTGAGTTCGGGGTGTATCTCGTGGCCGACGGGACGAACCGCCCCTACCGCGCCAAGATCCGCGCGCCGGGCTACCTGCACCTGCAGGCGATGGACTACCTCGCCAAGGGGCACCAGCTGGCCGACGTGGCCGCCATCATCGGCACGCTGGATATCGTGTTCGGGGAGATCGACCGCTGATGCTTCGCCGTCTCTATCACGACCAGCCGGTCACCTTTGTCTTCACGCCCGCCAACCGGGAATGGGCCGAGGCGCAGATCTCGAAATATCCCGAAGGCCGGCAGGCCAGCGCCATCATCCCGCTCCTGTGGCGCGCGCAGGAGCAGGAGGGGTGGCTGACCCGCCGCGCCATCGAACATGTGGCCGACATGCTGGGCATGTCCTACATCCGGGCGCTGGAAGTCGCGACCTTCTACTTCATGTTCCAGCTTCATCCCACGGGATATGTTGCACATTTCCAGATCTGCGGCACCACGCCCTGCATGCTGCGCGGGTCCGAGGACCTGATCGCGGTCTGCCGCGAGAAGATCTCGCCCAAGGCGCATCAGGTCTCGGCCGACGGCAGGTTCTCGTGGGAGGAGGTCGAGTGCCTCGGCGCCTGCGCGAACGCGCCGATGGCGCAGATCGGCAAGGACTACTACGAGGACCTGACGCCCGAAGGCTTCGCCGCGATGATCGACGCCTTCGCGGCGGGCGAGGTGCCGAAGCCGGGGCCGCAGAACGGCCGCTTCGCCTCGGAACCCGCCTCGGGCCTCACGAGCCTCAAGGACCGGTCGGGCGAGGCGCACAACGGCTCGGTCGCCCGCGCGCTGGCGCTCGGCGACACGATCAAGCGCATCGACGGGACCGAGGTGCCGCTCCGCGCGCCCTGGCGCGAGGGGGGCAAGCCCGAGACGCCGCCCGAGTTCACCCCGCCGATTCCGACGCCCGAGCCCTCCGAGGCCGAAAAGATCGGCCGCCCGGCCGAAGGCAGCATCGTGCCCGAGACGACGGGCACCCAGCCCGGCACGCTCGCCGTGCCGCGGGCCGGGGGGGCGGACGATCTCAAGCGCATCGACGGCATCGGGCCAAAGCTCGAGAAGCTCCTGAATTCGCTCGGCTTCTTCCACTTCGACCAGATCGCGTCCTGGACCGAGGCGGACATCGCCTGGGTCGACGAGAACCTCGCCACCTTCCGGGGCCGGGTGGTGCGCGACGGCTGGGTGGCGCAGGCGAAGGCGCTCGCTGCGAAGGGCGAGACAGACGGGGCGTGACCGGGTACAACCTTGGTCGGAGTGGACTGGCACTCGCAACGACTTGGAGAAGCTGAGATGACGAAACAGACCCAGGGGTCGATGGCGCTGGTCGGGGCGCTTTCGGGAGGGATCTTCCTCGTGGCCTTCGTGGCGCTCATGATTGTCGGCGGCTACACGTTCTCGCCCGCGCTGTTCCTCGCGGCCGCCGTGGCGGGTGCCGTCGCGGTGTTCCTGCTCATCGCCTTCCACCGCAAGGCCGACGCCCCGGTGGGTGCCGTGGCGCATCGTCCGGCGGCGCCTGCGCCGGCACCCCATGCATCCGCGGCGCATGCACCTGCGGCGCCCGTGCATGAACCGGCCGCCCGGCCGGCGCCGATGGCCGAACCCGCGGCGGCGCCCGCGGCTGTCCTGTCGGCCGAGCCTGCACCGGGGCACGACGCGCCCGAGGCGGCCGAGGTCGAGGGGACGAAGCCCCTGACGCTCGCGACGCCGCGCGACGGCGGGCCGGACGACCTCAAGAAGATCAAGGGCGTCGGGCCGAAGCTCGAAGCGATGCTGCACGGCATGGGCTACTTCCACTTCGACCAGATCGCGGGCTGGACGGGGGACGAAGTGGCCTGGGTCGACCACAATCTCGAGGGCTTCAAGGGCCGCGTGTCGCGCGACGGCTGGGTCGAGCAGGCCCGGCACCTGGCGGCGGGCGGCGAGACCGAGTTCTCGCGGCGTGTCGAGGGCGGCGACGTCTACTGACGTCGCTCTTTCGGGGCGCGGCCTTAAGTTGACGTGACCCGAGGGAGCGTCGCCGCCCCGTTCCATCGGAGCGGTCGCGGTCTATGTAGGGATGGCGGCGGCCGTCCGGCTGGAGGACGACCTGCCGGACGCGGATGGGCGAGGACGAGACGATGGCGCGCGAGCCGGTTCGGAAGCGGCGGGACGGGCGCGAGGGCCGCATCGTGGCGCTCGTGATCGCAGGCGTGGCGCTGGTGTGGATGGGCGCCCAGTGGCTGGGCGGTGCCCTTGGATGGGAAGCGCGCTATGTCTTCCTCATCGACTTTCTCGCGCTCGCGGGGTTCCTGTGGGCGATGATCGTGACGTATCAGATCTGGCGCAGGCGCCGGAACGACTGAGGACAAGGCATGCTCAAGGACGAAGACCGCATCTTCACGAACCTCTACGGGATGCACGACCGGTCGCTCGCCGGCGCGAAGGCGCGCGGGCATTGGGACGGCACGGCCGGCATTCTCGCCAAGGGGCGCGACTGGATCGTGGATGAGATGAAGGCGAGCGGGTTGCGCGGGCGCGGCGGCGCCGGTTTCCCCACGGGGCTCAAGTGGTCCTTCATGCCGAAGGAGACGGACGGGCGCCCCTCCTACCTCGTCGTGAACGCCGACGAATCCGAGCCCGGCACCTGCAAGGATCGCGAGATCATGCGCCACGACCCGCACACGCTGGTCGAGGGCTGCCTGATCGCGAGTTTCGCGATGGGGGCGCATGCCTGCTACATCTACATCCGCGGTGAATACATCCGCGAGAAAGAAGCGCTGCAGCGCGCCATCGACGAGGCCTATGACGCGGGGCTGATCGGGCGGAACGCCTGCGGGTCGGGCTGGGACTTCGATCTGTACCTGCACCACGGGGCGGGCGCCTATATCTGCGGCGAGGAGACGGCGCTGCTGGAAAGCCTCG
>DAINOF010000285.1:0-3069 GCA_036735505.1 Paracoccaceae bacterium | reverse complement strand
ACTGCCGGTTCCAGAACCGAGCGTACGGCCCGGCGCGCTCGAGAAGCTGGGCATGGGTGCCCTCCTCGACGATGCGGCCCGCGTCCATCACCACGATGCGGTCCATCTCGGCGATCGTCGACAGGCGATGCGCAATGGCGATCACCGTCTTGCCCTCCATCACGCGGCTGAGCGCCGTCTGGATCGCGGCCTCGACCTCGGAATCGAGCGCAGAGGTCGCCTCGTCCAGCACGAGGATCGGCGCGTCCTTCAGGATCGCCCGGGCCAGCGCGATCCGTTGGCGCTGGCCGCCCGACAGCTTCACGCCGCGTTCGCCCAGACGCGCCTCGTATCCCGTCCGCCCCCGGTGGTCCTGAAGCCGCAGGATGAAGTCATGCGCCTCGGCACGCCGGGCCGCCTCGATCACCTCGGCCTCGGTCGCATCGGGCCGCCCGTAAAGGATGTTGTCCCGCGCCGAGCGGTTGAACATCGCCGTCTCCTGCCGCACGACCGCGATCGCCCGGCGAAGCGCACCTTGCGTCAGGTCGCGCACATCCACGCCGTCCAGCGCGATGCGACCCCCCTCGACGTCGTAGAGCCTCAGGAGCAGCGAGACCGCGGTCGACTTGCCCGCCCCCGAAGCGCCCACAAGCGCGACCCTCTCGCCCGGCGCGACCGACAGGTCGAACCCGTCGAGCGCCGGAACCCGCCCGCCATAGGCGAAGCGCACGTTCTCGAACCGCACCGCGCCGGGCCCCAGCACGTCGGGCCGGGCCTCGGGCCGGTCGGTCACCTCGTGCGGCGGGGTCAGCGTGCGGATGCCGTCCTCGATCTCGCCCACGTTCGAGAAGATCGAGATCGCCGCCATGCCGAGCCGGTTCGTGATCTGGCTGAGGCGGATGGCGATCATCGCGGTCATCGCGATGTCGCCCTGGCTCGCCTGGCCATTGGTCCACAGGTAAAGCGACCCCAGGATCGAGAACAGCGGCAGCGTGCCCCCGAGAGACATCAGGACAAAGCGGAACCCGGCCGACATCACCCCGAACTCGAAGGCCTTCACCCGAAAGCGCTCGAGCGCGTCGAGCGTCGCGCGGTCCTCGTAGGCGTCGTGCGCGAAGAGCTTTACGGTCGCGATGTTCGACAGCGTGTCGACGATCTGCCCCGTCACATGGGTGCGGGCCCCCGCTCGCTCGGCCGAGCGGGCCTGCACCCGGGGGATGAAGTAGCGCAGCGCCACCGCATAGAGCGCGCCCCAGATCACGAAGACCAGAAGAAGCCGCACATCGACGCCGGCCATCAGGACGAGCGCGCCCACGAACATGGCCAGCCCGTAGATCACCACGTCGCTGATCTCGATCACCACGTCCGTCAGCGCCCGCGAGGTCTGCATCGCCTTCTGGCTGATGCGGCCGGCGAAGTCGTTCTCGAAGTACCGCATCGAATGGCCGAGCGTGTGCCGGTTGATCCGGCTCAGGACCAGCGGAAAGAGGTTCGGCCCGAGAAGCACCGAGGTCACGCCGGCATCCGCTGCAAAAAGGAAGGGCCGGATCAGGAGGAAGAAGAGCACGCCCACCGCGATCGGCACGGCATAGGGCCCCCAGAAGGCGCCGGTGCCCTGTTCGGCCGCCGCGTCGATCACCCAGCCGGTGAAGCGGGCGGCCACGAGCTCGGACAGCCCGGCGAGGATGGTCGTGACGAAGGTGACGCCCAGCGCGCGCTCGGATCCCTTGAGCGCCCAGCGCGAGAAGGTGAGAAGCGTCTGCGGCGGCGGGCCGTCGGCGGGCTGGAAGGCGTCGATCAGCCGGGTGATGCGTTCGAGCGCCCAGATCATTCCGCCGCCTCGCCGACGTCGAGGCCGATGAACCCGCCCGACTGCCGGGCCCAGAGGCGCGAATAGAGACCGCCGCGCTCGAGAAGCGCATCGTGGCTCCCGTCTTCCGCAATGCGCCCGGCGTCGAGCACGACGATCCGGTCCATGTGGGCGATGGTCGAGAGGCGGTGCGCGATGGCGATCACCGTCTTGCCCTCCATCATGCCGTAGAGCGTCTCCTGGATCGCCGCCTCGACTTCCGAATCGAGCGCCGAGGTCGCCTCGTCGAGGATCAGGATCGGCGCGTCCTTCAGGATGACCCGCGCCAGCGCCACCCTCTGCCGCTGCCCGCCCGACAGCTTCACCCCGCGCTCTCCCACCTGCGCGTCATAGCCCTGCCGGCCCTCGAGGTCCTGCAGGCGCAGGATGAAGTCATGCGCCTCGGCCCGCTTCGCCGCCTCGATCACCTCGGCCTCGGTCGCCTCGGGGCGCCCGTAGAGGATGTTGTCGCGCACCGATCGGTGCAGCAGCGAACTGTCCTGCTGCACCATCCCGATATGGCGGCGCAGGCTTTCCTGCCGCACCCCGCGGATGTCCTGTCCGTCGATCAGGATCTGCCCGCCGTCCGCATCGTAGAAGCGCAGGATCAGCTTGACGAGGGTCGATTTCCCCGCGCCAGAACGTCCCACGAGGCCAATCTTCTCGCCGGGCTCGATGGTCAGGCTGATGCGGTCGAGACCTCCCGACCCCTGCCCGTAATGGTGGCTCACCTCGCGGAATTCGATGAGGCCCCGGTCGAGGCGGAGTTCCGGGGCGGCCGGCACGTCGGTCAGCGTGACGGGCTGGGCGATGGTCTGCATGCCTTCCGCCACCACGCCCAGGTTCTGCACGAGGTTCGTCGTCGCCCACATGATCCAGTAGGTCATGTTGTTGAGCCGCAGGACCAGCGCCGCCGCGGCGGCGACCGTGCCGGCGGTGGCGCTGCCCTGGCCGTAGAGCCAGACGGCGAGCCCCGTCACCGAGACGATCAGGAACCCGTTCAGCGTGGTCAGCGCCACGTCCATCCACGAGATGATGCGCATCTCGTGCTGGAAGGTGCGGCGCGAATGCTCGATCGCCTCCTTCGCATAGCCGAGCTCGCGGTCGTGGTGGCCGAACATCTTGACCGAGTGGATGTTGGTGTAGCTGTCAACCACCCGCCCCGTGATCGTCGAGCGCGCGTCGGACGACGCCTTGGACGCAGGCCCGGCGCGGCGGATCGTCCAGCGCATGAGCGCGAG
>DAINOF010000284.1:0-3094 GCA_036735505.1 Paracoccaceae bacterium | reverse complement strand
ACGTCCACGTTCTTGAGGTTGTGCTCGCGCGCGCCGCGCACCTCGATCTGCTTCAGCTCAGGCATCGGGGACCATCCGGAAAGGGATTCACAACACTTAGTCGCGGCGGGCCGAGTCGCCAATGGAAAACTGAGAACGAAGTGTGAACGGCCTCAGAATGCCGCGGCGCGGCGGCGGGCGAGCGCCTGCTGCGCCCCGATCCCGGCCGCGAGGACCGCGGCCGAGACGAGCATCATCGCCGGATAGCCCCCGGCCCCGATCACGGCAAGGAGCACGGGCGGCCCGAGCGTGTTGCCGATGTTCCCGGTCTGCGCGAGCGCGCCATTGGCCTGCGCCCGGTCGGGAAGGGCGGCGTTGAGCTCGGGCACGGCCGCGAAGCCCGCCCCCTGCACGAGCCCGAGGCTCGCCGCGAGCGCCAGGCAGAAGAGCGGGTCGCCCGGCAGCGCGGCCAGCGCCAGCGCCGCGGCGGCCGCCCCGGCGAAGCCCAGGACGATGACCGTCACCGCCGACATCCGGCGCAGAAGCAGCACCCCCAGCGTCAGCGAGGAGGCGATGCTGACGAGCGGCATGCCCCCCACGACCGCCGCGCGCCATTCGGGCGCGATGTAGGGCGGCAGCAGCGTCAGGAGGCTCACATAGGTGAAGGTGTAGGAGAGCCAGGCCACGGCCGGAGCGCTGAGGCGGGGAGAGCGGTAGATCGCGACGTGGCGGCTCAGGATGCCGCCGAGCGACAGGTCGCCCTCGGCCTCCTCGGCCTGGACACGGGGCAGCACCGCCGTCAGGATCGCGGCCATTGCGGCCATCCAAGCGGCATGGGCGAGGAACAGGCCCGGCAGGCCCATCCGGTCGGCGAAGGGGATGCCGCCCCAGACGAGCACCGTGAAGGCGACGCCGAAGAACGTCCCCCAGAGGGTCAGGGTGAAGGGCCGGTCCTTCGGCATCGACAGCTGCGCGATGAGCGTGGGGATGGCCACGACCAGCGCGAGATGCGACATCCCTTCCAGCACGCGCGAGGCGAGAAACAGCGGCAGCCCCGGCAGCGTCGCCTGGACCGCCGACAGCGCCGCGCCCGCCCAGAGCGCCCAGAGCACCGCGCGGCGGTAGCGGACCCGCGCCACGACGATCCCCGCCGTCACGCCCAGCACGATGCCGATGAGCCCCACGAGCGACAACGCAAAGCCAAGCCCCGCGCCCGCTTCGGGCCAGACGCCGCCCAGCCGGTCGAAGACCACGCTGACCTTGCCGTATTGCGCCGCCGCCCCGAGCCCCGCGAGGTAGAGGAGCAGGACGAGCCGCCAGTCGGTGGAGGATGCGGTGGACATGCCCCGGCTCTAGCCCCGGGCTCGGGCGGCGTCCATGGCTCACGCGCTTGTGCGAAACCCGGGCGCGGCTTGCGGTATTGTCGGCGAGACGCGTATGGAGGACACCATGACCCTGCCCCGCCGAAGCTTCCTTTCCGCCGCCCTCGCCTTCTCGGCCGCCCCCGCGCTCGCCCATCACGGCTGGCGCTGGACCTCGTCGGGCGAGTTCGAGCTGACGGGCATCATCACCGAAGCCCGGCTCGGCAACCCGCACGGGCTTCTCACCATCGACGCCGAAGGCGAGATCTGGACGGCCGAAGTCGGCCAGCCCTGGCGGAACGAGCGCGCGGGGCTGACGGACGCCATGCTGTCCCCCGGCACCGAGGTCACGATCCTCGGCGAACGCCACGCCGATCCCGAACAGCTTGTCGTGAAGGCCGAGGTCGTGGTGATCGGCGGGACCGAGCACGTCCTCTACCCGGACCGCGTGTGATCGAGACGGCCGCCGCGCTCGAGGCGACGGCGGTCGCCCAGTTCCTGAAGGCGTCGCGCTGGACCTATCCGCTGGTGAACGCGGGCCACATCCTCGGGATCGCGCTTCTCGTGGGCGCGGTGGTCCCGATGGACGTGGCGATCCTGCGCGGGCGGGCCGTGGCGGCGGTGGGGCTCCTCCGGCCGTGGAGCGCTGCGGGGTTCCTCCTGGCCGCGGGGTGCGGCGCGCTCCTCTTCGTCACGCAGGCGACGGACTATGTGCAGAGCTGGTGGTTTCTCGCCAAGATGGGGGTGCTGGTGCTTGCCGTGCTGAACGCCGCGGTGCATGTCCGGCTCGACCGCTGGCCGCTCCGGCAGCGGCGGCAGGCGGCCATCGCCTCGCTCGTGCTCTGGCCTGCGGCGCTGGTCCTCGGACGGATGATCGCCTACGGCTGAGGCGCCCGCGACCGGCCGGCGCACGCAAGGAAAGCGGCGGCCAAGGGCGGCGAGCGGACCTTCGCCGCTCCGACCACGAGGGACAGAAAGGCGCTGCCATCTCCCAGACCCGGCGGACCAATCTCGATGCTCGCTGGGGTCGGACAGCGCGAGGAGGATCGGTCAAATCAGCTGACGGTCGAGACGCCCCTCACGACGCCGTGATCAGGGCCTTCACCTCCGCGTCACGTAAATCCGTACTCTTTCTGTCGGGTTAAACCCGTCAATGGAGATTCTTCGATGAGACCCGTATTCCGCAACCTTTTCCTCGCAACGGCACTTGGCTCTGTCCTGGCCGGCCCGGCCTTCGCCCAGGACGGCGGCGCCAAGAATGTCATCCTGTTGATTTCGGACGGCATCGGCTTCAACGGCTGGCTTGCCGCCGACTACTACCAGGGCCTTGCCGGCCGGCAATCCTACCAGACCGCACGTCCCGACGGGACCACCCCCGTGGTCTACGGCCAGGCGCACGACCACCTGAACCTGATCGATTCGGCCGGCCGGTTGCTCGCTTCGGGCACCGATCCGGCAGAGGCCGCCGGCGTGGTGGCGCAGGGCTATGACCCGCGCACGCGCTGGATGCACTTCGACGCGACGATCCGGAACGACTTCGCGCCCTTCGAGATGGACTACACCTCCTACACCGACAGCGCGGCGGCCGGCACGGCCCTCCATTCCGGGCGGAAGACCTCGAACGCCGGGATCAACATGGACTGGACCGGCACCGTCCCGTTCCGCACGATCGCCGAGATCGCGATCGCATCCGGCCGTGCGACGGCTTCTTCCTGATGTCCGAGGGCGGCGCGATCGACTGGATGGGCCATGCC
>DAINOF010000283.1:0-3127 GCA_036735505.1 Paracoccaceae bacterium | reverse complement strand
CGACACCTACCTGCTTGCGCTCGAGATCAACAGCGCCCGCGCCGGAAACGGCGAAGACGCCGACGGAAGACTGCGCGGGGGAGGCTGGATCGACGCGGCCGCGGATCTCGCCATCGCACGGGGCGAGGCGGAACGCCGCTTCGGCACGCCCCCCTGCACGCCGTGCCTGACCGGCCAGCCGGGCACGCCGCTTCCGGCCGACGCACTCCCTGTCCATCCGGCAGTCCACGACGCCTGCATGCGCTGGCAGCAGACGCAAGGCGCGGGGCCTTCGTGATCGGCGCGCTCGGGCACTGGGGCATGTCGCACGGCTTCGGCGATCCCGGGAAGGCGCGCCAGAGCGCGGCGGACTGGTGCGCCTGCAGTACGCGGCGCGGCGGCACCGCCCGTGTCCTCGCCCAAGAGCTGATCAACCATCCGCCCTCAGGATCGTGGCCGAACGCTTGGCCGGCTGATCCGACTAGCCCAGACCCAGCATCGAGAGCAGCGCCCGGGTCTGCGACCGCTCGGCATCGCTGCGGCAGGCGCCCCGCGACTTGAACAGCGTCGCCTGGCTGCGCAGCACGAGCCCGTCCTCGAGCGGGCGCAGGTGATTGGCGCGCAGCGTCTCGCCGGTCGAGGCGATGTCGGCCACCGCCTCGGCGGTCAGGTTCCGGACGGTCCCTTCCGTCGCCCCCTGGCTGTCGACGAGCTGGTAGTCCGCCACCCCCTGGTCGCGCAGGAACTCCCGCACGAGCCGGTGGTACTTCGTCGCGATCCGCAGGCGGTGCCCGTGCGCGGCGCGGAAGGCCGAGGCCACCGCGTCGAGATCCTCGAGCGTCGCCACGTCCACCCAGAAGCGCGGCACGGCGATGACGAGGTCGGCATGGCCGAAGCCCAACTCGGCGATCTCCTCGACGTCCGCCTCCCAGTGGCCGAGCGTCTCGCGCACCACGTCCGTCCCGGTGACGCCCAGGTGGATGCGCCCGTGACCGAGCTCGCGCGGGATCTCGCCGGCCGACAGCAGCACGATCTCGAGTCCCTCGACCCCGCTCGCGGCGAGGTACTCGCGCTCGCCGCCCGCCGGCGCCATCTCCAGGCCCCGGGCGCGGAACCAGTCGAAGGTCTTCTCCATCAGCCGCCCCTTGGACGGCACCCCGAGCTTCAGCGTCATGGCGCAAGCTCCAGCGTGAGCGCGGGCCGGATCACGCCGCCCACCGCCGGGATCGAGCGCCCGCGGCCGAGCACGCGCGTCAGCGCGTCGTAGCGCCCGCCCGTCGCCACCGGGGGCAGGTCGGGACGGGTCGGGGCGAAGAAGCCGAAGACGAAGCCGTCGTAATACTCCATCGTCGTGCGTCCGAAGCTCGCCTCGAAGCCGAGCGTCTCGACCGCGACCCCGCGTGCCGAAAGCGCCCCGAGCCGCGCGGCGAAGCGCTCGACCGCCGGGCCGATGGACGGCAGGTCCACGGCGAGGTCCCGCAGCTGCGGCAGCGCGTTCGCCGCGGTCTCCCGCAGCCCCATGAGCGCCTCGAGAAGCGCGGCCTCGCCCGCCCCGATGGGCGGCTCGGCGGCGTCGGCCCTGAGCCGCGCGATCCGATCCTGCACTTCCGCCATCGTCCGAAGCCCGATCTCGGGCCCGGCATCGGCCAGGGGCTCCTCGGCCGCCAGCACCGCGGCCCGGCCCGAGGGCGGTGGGCGCTTGCCGCAGAAGCGGTCCATCAGCGACCGGAACCGCCGCGGCCGCCAGAGATGACGCAGAAGCGCGGCCTTGCGCGTTTCGGTCGTCGACAGGCCCATCACCGCGGCGCGCAGGAGCCCGATGTCGCCGGTCGCGGCCCGAAGGCCGAGCGGCGCCAGCACCTCCGCGAACAGCGCGAAGACCTCGGCATCGGCGCGCGCCGCGTCGGTCCCGTCGAACAGCTCGTAGCCCACCTGGAGGTATTCCGAGGCCCGGGACGACCCCGCCTCCTGCTTGCGGAAGACCTCGCCCGCATAGGTGTAGCGCGCCGGATCCGCGCCACTGTCCATATGCATTTGCACGACCGGCACAGTGAAGTCGGGCCGCAGCATGAGCTCGCCCCGCACCGGGTCCGCGGTGACATAGGCCCGCGCGCGGATGTCCTCGCCATAGAGGTCAAGAAGCGTCTCGGCCGGCTGGAGGATGTCGGCCTCGATGGGCACGGCGCCCGCGGCCTCGAAGGCGGCGCGAAGGCGCGCGGCCTCGGCCCTGACGGCGGCGTCGGTCATCAGCGCCGCCCGAGGATGCGGCGCACCTCGGCCACCATGTCGCCGCGGGGGCACTCGAACTGCGCGGGCTGGTCCTTCCATTCCTCGTGGGTCGCCGTCTCGGCGATCCGCGCGCCGAGGATCAGGTCCTTCACCTGCACCACGCCCTTGGCCTTCTCGTCCCCGCCCTCGATGATCGCCACGGGGCTGCCGCGCTTGTCGGCATACTTGAGCTGGTTGCCGAAGTTCCTGGGGTTGCCGAGGTAGACCTCGGCCCGGATACCCGCCGCGCGCAGCTCCGTTGCCATCGCCTGGTAATCGGCCATCCGGTCGCGGTCCATGACCGTGACGACGACGGGGCCCTGCGCTGTGCCGCCGATCCGGCCCTTGGCATGCAGCGCGGCCCGGAGCCGGTCCACCCCAATGGAGATGCCGGTGGCGGGGACCGCCTGCCCGGTGAAGCGCTTGACGAGGTCGTCGTAGCGCCCGCCGCCCGCGACCGAGCCGAACTGGCGCGGGCGGCCCTTCTCGTCGGTGATCTCGAAGGTGAGTTCAGCCTCGAAGACGGGGCCGGTGTAATAGCCGAGGCCCCGGACGACGGAAGGGTCGATGACGATGCGGTCGGGGCCGTAGCTTTGGGCGGCGAGGAGGTCAGCGATCTCTTCGAGTTCGTCGACGCCTTCAAGGCCCAATGACGAATTCCGAACAACTTCCCTCAGTCTTTTTATCGTCGCAACATTGTTGTCTGCACGAGCATTAAGGAAAGCAAGGAAGCCGTGCACAATGTAGTCGGGCAAGCCCAAGCCGGGGATGAAGGCACCTGACTGATCCTTTCTACCTGGTCCGAGTAGTTCAGCAATTCCCTTATTGCCGACTTTGTCGTGCTTATCCAAGGTCCTCATCACGTCGTCATTCTTCTCAA
>DAINOF010000282.1:0-3153 GCA_036735505.1 Paracoccaceae bacterium | reverse complement strand
CTGCCGCGACCGCGCTCGTCGCCGGACCCGCGCTCGCGCAAGAGTCGATCAAGCTGGGCGTCATGCTCGGCTTCACGGGCCCGGCGGAATCGCTCGCGCCGATGATGGCAGCGGGCGCCGAACTGGCGATGAAAGAGGTCTCGGACAGCGGCCTCCTGCTCGGCGGCACGACGGTCGAGCCGGTGCGCGCCGACTCGCAGTGCTCGGGCGAGATGGGCCGCTCGGCGGCCGAACGCCTGATCACCTCGGACGGGGTGAAGGGCATCGTCGGCGCGCTGTGCTCGGGCGCGACCATTCCGGCGCTCGTCAACGTCGCGGTGCCGAACGGCATGGTCATGATCTCGCCCTCGGCCACCTCGCCGGCGCTGTCGACGATCGAGGACAACGGCCTGTTCTTCCGCACCGCGCCGTCGGACGCGCGCCAGGGCGTCGTCATGGCCGAAGTGCTGCTCGAGCAGGACATCAACGAGGTCGCGGTCACCTACACCAACAACGACTACGGCAAGGGCCTGGCCGACTCCTTCGAGGCCGCCTTCACCGAGCGCGGCGGCACGGTCACGCTGAACGCGCCCCACGAGGACGGCAAGGCGGACTATTCGGCCGAGATCGGCGCCCTCGCGGCGGCCGGCGGCCAGCGGCTCGTCGTGGCGGGCTACATCGACCAGGGCGGCCCGGGCATCATCCGCGCCGCGCTCGACTCGGGCGCCTTCGACACCTTCCACCTGCCCGACGGCATGATCGGCGACGCGCTGACCGAACGGTTCGGCTCCGAGATCGACGGCTCGACCGGCCAGCATCCGGGCTCGGACAGCCCGGGCTTCGCCGCCTATACCGCGCTTGCGACCGCGGCGGGCTTCGACGGCACCGCGGCCTTCTCGCCCGAAGGCTACGACGCGGCGGCGCTGATCCTGCTCGCCATGCAGGCGGCGGGCTCGACCGACCCGCAGGTCTACAAGGAGCACGTCATGGACGTGGCGAACGGCCCGGGCGAGGTCATCCTGCCGGGCGAGCTGGCCAAGGCGCTCCAGATCCTCGCGGACGGCGGCGAGGTGGACTACGAGGGCGCCTCGGCGGTCGAACTGATCGGCGGCGGCGAGTCCGCCGGCAACTACCGCCAGATCGAGGTGAAGGACGGCGTCATCAGCACGGTCCAGTACCGCTGAGCCGCAGGACCGACCCGAGAACGGCAGCCCGGTATCGCCCGGGCTGCCGCCTTTTCATCAGGACATGGGGAGCGCCGGACGCATGATCGTCGTCGACAACCTCCACAAGCATTTCGGCGGCTTCCACGCGGTGGACGGCGCCTCGCTCACGATCGCGCAGGGCACGATCACCGGGCTCATCGGGCCGAACGGCGCGGGCAAGACGACGCTCTTCAACGTGATCGCGGGCGTCCACAAGCCGACCTCGGGCAAGGTGACGATGGCGGGCGAGGACATCACCGGCCTGCCGCCCCACGACCTCTTCCACAAGGGGCTGCTGCGGACCTTCCAGATCGCGCATGAATTCTCGTCGATGACGGTGCGCGAGAACCTGATGATGGTGCCCGCGGGCCAGTCGGGCGAGACGCTCTGGAATGCCTGGTTCGGGCGCGGGCGCATCGCGCAGGAAGAGCGCGAGTTACTGAAGAAGGCCGACGAAGTCCTTGACTTCCTGACGATTTCGCACCTGAAGGACGAGAAGGCCGGCAACCTGTCGGGCGGGCAGAAGAAGCTGCTCGAGCTTGGCCGCACGATGATGGTCGATGCCAGGATCGTGTTTCTCGACGAGGTCGGCGCGGGCGTGAACCGCACGCTTCTCATGACCATCGCCGACGCGATCATCCGGCTCAACAAGGAGCGCGGCTATACCTTCTGCGTGATCGAGCACGACATGGACTTCATCGGCAAGCTCTGCGACCCGGTCATCGTCATGGCCGAGGGGAAGGTCCTTGCCGAAGGCTCGGCGGCGGACATCATGAAGAACGAGGCGGTGATCGAGGCCTATCTCGGCACCGGGCTCAAGAACAAGACGGCGGCCACGGCATGAGCGGCACCCCCTACCAGGACGACCGCGGGAACAGGGACCGCTCGATCACCAACCCGAAGGGCGCCGGAACGATGACCGCCGCCTATTCGGGCACCGACGCGCGGCGGCTCGCGGGCGAGGCGCCGTTCCTGATCGGCGCGAACATGACCGGCGGCTACGGCACGGGCGCCAACATCCTCAACGACTGCACGGTGGCCGTCGAGAAGGGCCGGATCGCGGTGATCGTGGGGCCGAACGGCGCGGGCAAATCGACCGCCATGAAGGCGATCTTCGGGATGCTCCGGCTGCGCGAGGGATCGGTGACGATCGACGGCGAGGACATCACCGGGCTGTCGCCGCAGGCCCGCGTCGCCAAGGGCATGGCCTTCGTGCCGCAGACCTCGAACATCTTCACCTCGATGACGGTCGAGGAGAACCTCGAGATGGGCGCCTTCCTGCGCCGCGACGACATCCGCGCGACGATGGAGCAGGTGTACACGCTGTTCCCGATCCTGAAGGACAAGCGCCGGCAGGCGGCGGGCGAATTGTCGGGCGGGCAGCGCCAGCAGGTGGCCGTGGGCCGGGCGCTGATGACCCAGCCCAAGGTGCTGATGCTCGACGAGCCCACCGCCGGCGTGTCGCCCATCGTGATGGACGAGCTTTTCGACCGGATCATCGAGGTCGCGCGCACCGGGATTTCCATCCTGATGGTCGAGCAGAATGCCCGGCAGGCCCTGTCGATCGCCGACAAGGGCTATGTGCTCGTGCAGGGGACGAACGCCTTCACCGACACGGGCGAGGCGCTGCTGGCCGATCCCGAGGTGCGGCGGACGTTCCTCGGGGGCTGACCGTGCGTCTTCGCGCGCTTCTTCCAGCCCTGGGTCTTGTCACCGTTCCGATCGAGGTGGCAGCACAGGACGCCACTGCCTATGCCTGCACCAGCACCTTCATCTGCGAGGGCGTCGCCCCCTGCAGGACAGACGACCGCCCCCTGCGCCTGCTGATCGCGCGCGAGGGCGCGCTGGTCACCGGCGACGCGGGGCAGCAGATGGGCTTCGACCGTCCGGTGACACGGACCGAACGCGGACCGGTCACGGCCTTCGGCGGGGTGACACTGCTCGACACGACCCTGCTTCTGACCTTCGA
>DAINOF010000281.1:0-3160 GCA_036735505.1 Paracoccaceae bacterium | reverse complement strand
CGGGCCGGTCCTCGCGCCAGGTCGCCGCGATCTCGGAAAAGCTGGTCGAGCGGCTGAAGCAGAACGCCGGCGTGCTTTCGAAGGTCGAAGGCAAGGAGACGGGCGACTGGGTGCTGATCGACGCGGGCGACGTGATCGTCCACGTCTTCCGCCCCGAGGTCCGCGAGTTCTACCAGCTCGAGAAGATGTGGCTGCCCTCGGGCGCCCATGCGGGAGCCGCCGCCCGCGCATGATGCGGGTGCACGTGGCTGCGGTCGGCCGCATCCGCGCGGAGATGCCCGAACGCGCGCTGATCGAGGATTATGCCATGCGGTTCAACCGCGTGGTCCGCCCCCTCGGCATGGGACCCCTTCACGAACACGAGGTCGAGCCGAGGCGCGGCACCGGCCCGGCGGCCGAGGCCGACGCGCTCGGCCGCGCGCTGCCGCAGGGCGCGGCGGTGGTCGCGCTCGACGAACGGGGCCGCACGCTGTCGTCCACCGACCTCGCCGACCGGCTGGCGTTCTATCGGGACGCCGGCCGGCCCGACCTTGCCTTCGTGATCGGCGGGGCGGACGGGCTGATGCGCGAGACGCGGGAAGGCGCGGATCTGGTCCTGTCCTTCGGCCCGATGGTCTGGCCCCACATGCTGGCGCGCGTGATGCTCTTCGAACAGCTCTACCGCGCCGCGACGATCCTGTCGGGCAGCCCCTATCACCGCGCCTGACCCGCGCGGTCGATGCGGAACTGGTAGCAGTTGTTCCGGGCCGAGCGGACGTGCAGATAGGCCAGGACAGGGTCTTGCAGCACCGCCTCGGCCTGCGCCCCGATCTCCACCGTCGGCACGATGCGCCCGGTGCCGTAGACGATGCGGTCGTCGGCCCCATACCCCTTGACGAGGACGTCGGGCGTGCCGTCGAGGATCGCGGGCCGCCCGCCCGCGTGCCGCGCGCAGTCGTCACCGCAAAGGAAGATCGGCCCGGTCTCGGCATAGGGCTCAGGCGCCGGGAAGGGCCGATGGGCGAGGATCAGCATCGGCCGCCCCTCGGGCACGAAGCGCAGGCAGTGGCGGCAGGGGTTGCCGGGTCCGTTCGAAACGGTGATCTCGGGCGGGCGGCCGTAGGCATCGGGCGCGCCCGCGCGCAGGGCGCGGACCTCGTCCGACGGCAGGGCGGTGAAGAGCAGGGGCATGGGGTCCTCCTTCGGTTGCGATGCGCTGTCCTGCCGCGATCCGGCCCCGCCCGGCGACCCGATCCTTGCGCGAAACGGTTCCGCCCGGCGCCCGTTCGCGCTAGAAGGGCGCCAACCAGCGAAAGAGCAGCGCCATGACCCGACCGAAGCCCGTCGTCCTGTGCATCCTCGACGGCTGGGGGCTGAACCCCGACACATCGGCGAACGCCCCTGCGCTCGCCCATACGCCCGCCTTCGACCGGTTGATGGCCACCTGCCCGCATGCCACGCTCGTCACCCACGGGCGCGACGTGGGCCTGCCGTCCGGGCAGATGGGCAACTCCGAGGTCGGGCACACCAACATCGGCGCGGGCCGGATCGTCGCGATGGATCTGGGCATGATCGACCTCGCCGTCGAGACCGGGGACTTCGCCGCGAAGCCTGCGCTGAGGCAGTTCATCGCCGCGCTCGAGGCCTCGGGCGGCACGGCCCATATCGCCGGGCTCGCCTCGCCCGGGGGCGTCCATTCGCACATGCGCCACATCGCCGAGGCGGCCCGTGTGATCGCCGCCGAAGGCATTCCCGTCGTGGTCCATGCGATCACCGACGGGCGCGACGTGCCGCCGCGGTCGGGGGCCGGGCAGGTGGCCGAGCTTGCCGCCGCCCTTCCGCCCGGCGCCCGGATCGTCACCGTCTCGGGCCGCTACTACGCCATGGACCGCGACAACCGCTGGGAACGGGTCGAGCGCGCCTACCGCGCCATCGTCGAGGGCAGGGGCGAAGACGCGGCAGGCCGCGACGCTCCGGGCGTCATCGCGACCAGCTACGAGGCCGGCGTGACCGACGAATTCGTGCCGCCCACCGTGATCGGCGACTACACGGGCATGGCGGACGGCGACGGGCTGTTCTTCGTCAACTTCCGCGCCGACCGCGCGCGCGAGATCCTGCAGGCCATCGGCGACCCCGCCTTCGACCGCTTCGACGTCTCGGTGCGCCCCCGGCTCGCCGCGCGGCTCGGGATGGTCGACTACTCGACGGGGCACGACGCCTACATGACCACGGTCTTCCCCAAGCAGAAGATCGAGAACACGCTGGGCGCCTGGGTGGCGCGGCACGGGCTGCGGCAGTTCCGGCTGGCCGAGACCGAGAAGTATCCCCACGTCACCTTCTTCCTCAACGGCGGCAAGGAGACGCCCGAGCCGGGCGAAGAGCGCTACATGGCGCCCTCGCCCAAGGTGGCGACCTACGACCTTCAGCCCGAGATGAGCGCGGCGGAGGTGACGGACCACTTCGTGGCGGCGATCGAGGCGGGCCATGACCTCATCGTGACGAACTATGCCAACCCCGACATGGTGGGCCACACAGGCGACCTTCAGGCCGCGATCCGCGCCTGCGAGGCGGTGGATCAGGGTCTGATGCGAGTCCTTGCGGCACTTCAGGCGGCGGGCTGCGCGATGATCGTGACGGCCGACCACGGCAACTGCGAGACGATGGTGGACCCCGCGACCGGCGGCCCGCACACCGCGCACACAACGAACCCGGTTCCCGTCATCGTCGTGGGCGGACCGCCCGGCGCGCGGCTTCGCGACGGCCGGCTCGCCGATCTCGCGCCGACGCTGCTCGACCTCATGGGGCTCGAGAAGCCGCCCGAGATGACCGGCGAGAGCCTGATCGTCCGATGATCCGCGCGGCCCTGATCGCCTGCCTCCTCGCCGCCCCGGCAGCGGCGGGCCCGGCCGAGGAGGCCCAGAAGGCGTCCGAGCAGCTGCGGGCGGCGGGCGCGGCGCTGGCCGAGGCCAGGCGGTCGGCAGACCGGGTGCGGGCGCTGACCGAGACGGTCCGGGCCTACGAGGCCGGGCTCGCCGTGCTGCGCGACGCGCTTCGGGACGCGGCGCTGGGCGAGCGCGCGATCCGGGAACGGCTCGACCGCGATCGGGACAGCGTCTCGAGCCTTCTCGCGGCGCTCCAGACCATGAGCCGCTCGCCCGAGACGACGGTGCTTCTGCATCCC
>DAINOF010000280.1:0-3160 GCA_036735505.1 Paracoccaceae bacterium | reverse complement strand
AGCAGAAGCTGCAGGCCTCGCTCGGCGGCATCCGCGAGATGGGCGGCGTGCCGGACCTCCTGTTCGTCATCGACGTGAACAAGGAAGACCTTGCCATCCTCGAGGCCCGCAAGCTCGGCATCCCGGTCGTGGCGGTGGTCGACACCAACTGCCCGCCCGAGGGCGTGGACTACATTATCCCCGGCAACGACGACGCGGCGCGGGCGATCTCGCTCTACTGCGATCTCGTGGCGCGGGCGGCGCTCGACGGCATGTCGGCGCAGCTCGGCGCGGCCGGTGTCGACCTCGGCGCGATGGAGGCGGTGGTCGAAGAGGAAATGGCGGCCGAGGCCCTGCTCGACGAAGCGGCCAACGCCTGAATTCGTCACCGAAACGTCACGGGGAGCGCCTAGGCGCTTCCCATGTTTGAATTCCAAGGAGAGCCTGACATGGCAATCACCGCACAACTCGTGAAGGAGCTCCGCGAGAAGACCGGCGCGGGCATGATGGACGCCAAGAAGGCGCTGACCGAGACCGACGGCGACATGGAAGCCGCCGTCGACTGGCTGCGCACCAAGGGGCTCGCCAAGGCCGCCAAGAAGTCGGGCCGCACCGCGGCCGAGGGGCTCGTGGCCGTCAGGGTCGAGGGCGGCAAGGGCGTCGCCGTCGAGATCAACTCCGAGACCGACTTCGTGGCCAAGAACGCCGCGTTCCAGGAGATGGTCGGTGCCATCGCGGCCCGCGCCGTGTCGCTGGGCGACCTCGAGGCGCTGAAGGCGGCCGATCTCGGCGGCAAGAGCGTCGAGGAGAACGTCACCGACGCCATCGCCAAGCTCGGCGAGAACATGTCGCTGCGCCGGATGGCCGCGCTGACCGGGCAGACCGTCGTCTCCTACGTCCACAACGCGGCGGCCGACGGAATGGGCAAGATCGGCGTCCTCGTGGCCTTCACCGGCGACGACGTCGCCTTCGCGCGCGGCGTGGGGATGCACATTGCCGCGATCAACCCCGCCGCCCTGTCCGAGGCCGACCTCGACCCCGCCATCGTCGAGCGGGAAAAGCTCGTCCAGATGGACATCGCGCGCGAATCCGGCAAGCCCGAGGAAGTCATCGAGAAGATGATCGGCGGCCGGATGCAGAAGTGGCTTTCGGACGTGACGCTGCTGAACCAGGTCTATGTCAAGGCCGAGGACGGCAAGACGACCGTGGGCCAGGCGGCCAAGGCCGCGGGTGTCGAGATCACCGGCTTCGTCCGGCTCGAGGTCGGCGAAGGGATCGTCGTCGAGAAGGAAGACTTCGCCGCCGAGGTCGCCAAGGTCGCGTCAGCCTGACGCCGCGGCCCGAACGCAACACAACGGAAAGGGTCGGCGGAGCATCCAGGGGAGCTCCGCCGACCAGCCTGACGGCCCTGCCGGGGATGAGGATCGCAGGCTAAAGCTCCGGCCTGTAAACGTAAATGCGCCCACAGACCGGTTCCGGATTCCCGGAGAGGCCCCGACGCGCCGCCGCAATTCTGTCGGTTCGTCAACACCCAGTCCCATGGCCGAAATGCCACCACTCATGGAACGGGATGAACGTCGCATAAACACCGCGAGAGGCCAGTCAGGGAATCCTTACCTTGCGGGAAGCTTCAGGTCCGGGTCGGCGGATCGGCCACGAAGATCTGGTTCTTCTGTGTCGCCTTGTGCACTGCCTGCGCCGTCGTCTCGACGTCGAGCGCCTCGCGCGCCAGCCTGAGGTGCTTTTCGACCGTGGCCGTGGTGAGCCCGAGGATCAGGGCGATGTCCTGCACCGTCTTGCCGTCCGCCACCCATTCGAGCACTTCGCGCTGCCGCGGCGTGAGCGGGTTCACCGGCGTGTAGGGCAGGGAGGTCGCCTTGAGGTGGAAGGCCGTGTTGAGCAGGTGGATCACCCGCCCGTCGGCCGCCCACCGCGCCTCGACCTCGGTCTGCGTGACACCCGGCCGGGCGACGAGCCCGATGGCGCCGCGGCTTCGGGTCGACACCTCGGGAAAGCTGATCGTGTAGCCCGCGACCACGCCGCGGGACCTGTTGAACTCGATGATGCGCCGCTCTTCCTCGGTAAAGGACTCCTCGTTCTCCTGCAGCCAGCGCCACGAGCGGACCCCGGTGTTCTGGCTGGCCCAGCGGACCATCGGCGCCTTCTCGAACATGCGCTGGCGGATGAAGGCGTTGACGAAGCAGTCATTCATGTTCGACAGGACAAGGAGGTCGTCGGGATGGCCGAGGCTGCGCGGCGAGCGGAACCGGGTGAAGCCGTAGATCAGGCGGTCGAAGCCGAAGAACGCCATGGCGTCACACTGCAGGCGCCATGTCTCCTCGATCGTCTGGGCGTGCAGCAGCGCGTCGAGGTGCTGAAGCGTGTCCAGTGTCACGGCAACCGCTCCATCCGCTGTCACCGCAGCCGCTCCGCCAGCGCCCGGAGCGCGAGCGCGTATCCCGTCGGTCCGAAGCCCGCGATCTGCCCGATGGCGACGGGGGCGATCCAGGACCGATGCCGGAACGGCTCGCGCGCATGGATGTTCGACAGGTGCACCTCGACCGTCGGAACCTCGGCGGCGGCGATGGCGTCCATCAGCGCGATCGAGGTGTGGGTGTAGGCGCCGGCGTTCAGGACGATGCCCGCGTGGACACCGCGCGCGGCGTGGATGGCGTCGATCAGCGCGCCTTCATCGTTCGACTGCAGGAACGCGACCGAAAGGCCGAGGTCGGCGGCGGTCTGGCGGCACAGGGTCTCGACATCGGCGAGCGTTGCACGGCCGTAGACCTCGGGCTGGCGCGTGCCGAGCAGATTGAGGTTGGGACCGTTCAATACGAGGATCGAAAGCATGGGCGTCTCCAATCTTCAGCGTCATGTCGCGCAGGACCGGAATTGTCGAGAGTGACGGGCGTCGCAGCACGCAAGGGCGTCGCGGCTGTATCAGACGCGCAACTTCCACGGGATCGTTGAGCCATGAGACCCTCCACGCCAGCCAACTTCAGTTACATAATACTGATTATACGACTTCTGGATGGCGGCTCGGGATGGTCTTGCCGACGGTTGTGCGTCGGGATTTCCCTTTTCCGAAATGCGGAGTATCTATCCGCAGGCGCCCCGGGACGCAATCCCCGCCCCTGCGGCGCGCAAGGTGACGGGAGGACGACATGGCAGACGGACAGGG
>DAINOF010000279.1:0-3182 GCA_036735505.1 Paracoccaceae bacterium | reverse complement strand
TGGGCGAGGTCCGGACCTGCGTCCACCTCGACCACGTCATAGCCTTCTGCCCGCAAGGCGACCGCGCATTCGCGCCCCGACGACAGCGACACCTCGCGCTCGGACGAGGGCCCGCCCATCAGGACCGCCACCTTGGGGGATGCCCTGCTCGACATTCCCGCCACTCGTTCTGTATGGGGGCCTTGTGTCCGGCCCTCTGCCTGCCTCGGTCAGCGCGAAGGTTCGCCCACGCGCCTGATTTCCCACTCTAGCGCAATCCCGCTGTTTTGGAATACCCTTTCGCGGACCATCTCGCCCAGGCTCTCGAGCTCGGCCGCGGTCGCGCCGCCGGCGTTGGTCAGGAAGTTCGGGTGCGTCTCGTTCATCACAGCGCCGCCAAGGCGCGCGCCCCGCAGGCCGGCGTCGTCGATCACCTTCCAGGCCTTCAGCTCGTGGCTTTCCCCCGCCTCCCCGGTAGAGCTGTGCCCCACCGGGTTGCGGAAGGTGGACCCCGCCGTGCGGTCCTTCGTGGGCTGCGTCGCGTCGCGCCGGGCGATCTGCTCGTCCATGCGCGCGGCCAGAACGCCCGGCTCGCCCGCAGGCCCCTGAAACGTGGCCGAGACGATGACCATGCCGTCCGGGACCTGCGCGTCGCGGTAGCCGAAGCGCAGGTCGGCCGGGCCGAGCGTCACCCGCGCGCCGGAGCGCGTGACAGCCTCGGCCGAGACGAAGACGTCCGCCACGTAGCGCCCGTAGCAGCCCGCGTTCATCCGCACCGCGCCGCCCACCGTGCCGGGGATCGTGCGCAGGAAGGTCAGGTCCACACCCGCCTCGGCCGCCGTCCGCGCCACGACCGCATCGAGCGCCGCCGCCCCGGCCGTCACCCGCGCGCCCTCGACCGAGACGGCGTTGAACCCCCGCCCGAGCCGGATCACGACGCCCCGGATGCCGCCATCGCGGACGATGAGGTTCGATCCCACGCCCATCGGGAAGACCGCGACCTCTGGCGGCAGCGCGCCGAGGAATGCCGCGAGGTCCTCGACATCGGCAGGCTGGAACAGCCAGTCCGCCGGCCCGCCGACCCTGAGCCAGGTCAGCTCGGCAAGCGGGCGGTCCGCTGTCAGCCGACCGCGCACCGGCGGAAGCCCCGTCATTCGCGGCGCGGGCCGAGAAGGATCCCCGCGATCCCGCCGAGGATGGCCGGAACCGACATGGTCCCAAGCGCCCAGGCGGCCCCAGAGACGGTCGGGACATCGGCGGCGAGCCTGGCGCCGGCCAGACCGAAGAGGACAGTGACGAGGACGAGGCTGCCCGGGATCCACCAGGCGTTCCGCGCCTGCCCCGTCCGTGCAAGGTAGAAGCACAGGGCGAAGGGCAGCGCGAAGGCGATGGCGAGGCTGACCGCGGCCGAGCTTGTCATGGCTTCTCCGCATCCCGGTGGCCGGTCCCGAAGCCGCGCGCCAGATGTCCGGCAAGACAGCCGAGCACGCCGCCGGCGAGGAGCGGCAGGAAGAGGAGCATCAGGACGAAGACCGCCGCAAGCCCCGCCTGTCCGTAGGTATCGAGCACGCTGACCACGGCGGCGAAGACCAATGCCAGAAGGGCGACGCCGCCGGGAACCGCCCAGGCCATCCGCACCCGGCCAGAGGTCACGAGACGGAAGCAGATCGCTGCGAGCGCGAGAACGAGGCCGAGGACGAGGATGAGGGGGACGACCGTCGTCATGCGTTATCCCTCCGGCCGCCCGTCGCCCGCGCCTTCACCCAGACCGCCATGTATCTGAGCGGCCAGCGCAGGATGGACGCTCCGGCGAACAGGGCGGCCAGGCCCCACCAGGGTCCGTTCTCGTAGGTCACGTAGCCCAGAAGCGGGATGCCCAGCGCGATCAGCACATAGGCTTGCGGCCAATGGTTCCGCCGCGACGGCAGCATCGCCATCACGTTCGCCGCAACGATCCAGACACAGGCGAGCATGATCGAGGTCGTCACCGCTCGCCCTCCCGCAGATCGGGCGGAAGCTCGACCGGGCGGCCGAGCGCGCGGGCGGCGAAGTAGCGCAGCGGGTTGCGGAACATCGACACGAAGGCGAAGAGGCCGGCGGCGCTCCACCCCCAGCCATGGGTTGCACCGATCCAGAGGATGAGGACTGGCGCGGCCGCAAGAAGCGCGATCCCGGGCACCATCTGCCGCCGCATCGGCAGCATCGCCGTGATGGCCGAGGCCACCACCCAGAGGCACCCGGCGATCAGCGCCGGGCTCACTTGGCCGCCCTCACCGGCCCGTCGTCGCGCTGGAGCCGCTCGGGCAGGCCGCCCGCCCAGGCCGAGATCGTGCCGGCGCCGAGGCAGACGACGATGTCGCCGGGCTGGCACTGTTCGCGCACGAGCCGTTCGAGATCGTCCTCGTCCCGGATCGCGCGGGCGTGGCGGTGGCCGTGGCGGATGAGCCCGGCGACCAGATCGTCGCGCGAGGCGCCGGGGATCGGGTCCTCACCGGCCGCATAGACCTCGGCGATGCCGGCCACGTCGGCGTCGTTGAAGCAGCCGCAGAAGTCCTCGAAGAGCGACGCGAGCCGCGTGTAGCGGTGCGGCTGGTGCACGGCGACGACCCGTGCGCCCGGGCGCACGACCTGCCGCGCGGCCTTGAGCACCGCCGCGATCTCCACCGGATGGTGGCCGTAGTCGTCGATGATCGTCACGCCCCCAACCTCGCCCACCTTCGTGAAGCGACGGTTGACGCCCTTGAAGGAGGCGAGCGCGTCGCGGATCTCGGCCGCCTTCATGCCGAGGTGACGCGCGACCGCCACGGCGGCGAGCGCGTTCGACACGTTGTGGTCGCCCGGCATGGGAAGCGTGCAGCCCTCGATCACGACGCCCTCCTGCTGGAGCGCGATGTCGAAATGTGCCGCGCCGTTCTCGTAGGTGAGGTTCACTGCCCGCACGTCCGCCTGCGCGTTGAAGCCGAAGGTGACGACGCGGCGGTCGGTGATCCGGCCGACGAGCGCCTGCACCTCGGGATGGTCGGTGCAGAGCACGGCGAGCCCGTAGAACGGGATGTTCGACACGAAGTCGGTGAAGCCACGGCGGAGGTTCTCGATCGTGCCCCAGTGCTCCATGTGCTCGGGGTCGATGTTCGTCACGATCGCGATCGTCGCGGGCAGGCGGGTGAAGGTGCCGTCGCTCTCGTCGGCCTCGACCACCATCC
>DAINOF010000278.1:0-3192 GCA_036735505.1 Paracoccaceae bacterium | reverse complement strand
CCACCTACATCGCCAAGGCCTTCATCACCGTGATCTCGGGCGGCGCCTCGATCCTTGCCGGAACCGCGGCCGGATCGGTGCTTCTGGGCTTCATCCAGGGCGTCTTCACCTTCCTCAGCGGCCCGACCTTCGGCGAGGTCGCGTTGCTTCTCGCGGCCATCGTTCTCCTGCGGCTCATGCCGCGGGGGATCACGGGCCGCTTCTTCAAGGGTTCGCTCTGATGGGAGGCATCGGGGCCGCCATGCGCCCGGCCTGGATCTGGGCCGCCCTCGCGGCGGCCTTTACGCTGGTGGCGCCGCAGGTGCTCGCGCTCTTCACGATCATCAACCTCACCACGGCCATCGCGTTCGCCGTGCTCGCGCTCAGCCTCGCGCTGATCTGGGGCTATGGCGGCATCCTCTGCTTCGGGCAGGTCGCCTTCTTCGGGCTCGGAGCCTATGCCTACACCGTCGCGGCGGTGAACTTCGGCGGCACGACATGGGCCGTGCTCGTGGCGGTGGCGGTCGCCTGCATCGTGGCCGCAGCACTTGGCTACTTCATGTTCTACGGGCGGTTGTCGGACGTCTATCTCGGCGTCATCACGCTGACCTTCACGCTGATCCTGTTCTCGGTCATGCGGCGGACCTCGGGGCCCGAGTACAAGATCGGCAACTCGCTTCTCGGCGGGTTCAACGGTGTTTCCTCGCCACCCCTGAACCTGCCCTGGGACACCTCGGTGAAGCTGTTCCCCGAGCAGGTGTTCTACGTGGCGATGGTGGCGCTGATCCTGTGCTACCTCTTCGCCGCCTGGCTCGTGAACACGCATTTCGGCCGGGTCTGCGTGGCGATCCGCGAGAACGAGACGCGGGCCGAGCTTCTGGGCTACGACACGCGGGCCTACAAGCTTGGCATCTTCACGATCGGGGCGGGGATCGCCGCGGTGGGGGGCGTGCTGTTCTGCAACGGCGTGGGACGGGTGACGCCCGACGTCTTCGGGCTCTACAACGCCGCGCTCGTGATCATCTGGGTGATCGTGGGCGGGCGCGGCACGCTGGCGGGGCCGGTGATCGCCTCCTTCGCGCTGTTCTACCTGACCGCCTTCCTCGGCGGGCAGTCGGTGCTGAACGCGAGCCTCGTGCTCGGCGTCATCCTCATCGCCTTCGTGCTGGCCGTTCCGCAGGGCATCGCGCCCACGATCCTCGGCTGGTCGCAGCGCGGCAGGCGGCCCGGCACCGGCCGTGTCCGCCGCCGCCGCGCCCGGCCGGAGCCCGCGGAATGAGCGCCGCGCGCCGGGGCGAGGCGGTCGTCGAGACGCGAGAGCTCTGCATGCACTTCGGCGGGGTGCGCGCGGTCGACATGGTGGACTTCACGCTCCACGACCGCGAGCTTCGCTGCCTGATCGGGCCGAACGGGGCGGGGAAATCCACCTTCTTCAAGTGCCTGACGGGTCAGCTGAAGCCCACCGCCGGCACCGTCTCGATCCGCGGGCTCGACATGACCGGAGCCGAATCGCACCAGATCGCGGGGCTGGGCGTGGGGATCAAGACGCAGGTGCCGAACGTCTTCGACGGGCTGAGCGTCGAGGAAAACGTCTGGCTCTCGGCCCGCCGCTGGCACGAGGGGCCGCGCGCGCGGACGCTGACCGCCGAGACGATCGAGCGGCTGCGGCTCGGCGACATCCGCCGCGCCACGGTGGGCCGGCTCGCCCACGGGCAGCGGCAATGGGTCGAGCTTGGCATGGTCGTGGCGGCGGAACCCTGGCTCGTCCTTCTGGACGAACCGGCGGCCGGGATGACCCATGAGGAAACGTTCCGCACGGCCGAACTGATCGCAGAGATCAACCGGACCTCGGCGCTGATCGTCGTCGAGCACGACATGCAGTTCATCCGCATGATCTCGAAGACCGTGACGCTGTTCCACGAGGGCCGCATCCTGATGGAAGACACGATGGACGCGATCTCGGCCGACCCGAGGGCGCGGGAAGTCTACCTGGGGCATCGCGCATGAGGCGGGGCGCATGACGGACACGGCCGGCACCCTCCTCCGCGTCTCGGGGCTCCGCGCCGGCTACGGGCGCGTGCCGGTCCTGCACGGGATCGACCTGTCCGTGGGCGAGGGCGAGATGCTGGGCATCCTCGGCCACAACGGCATGGGGAAGTCCACGCTTCTGAAGACGCTCATGGGGATCGTGCCCGCCACCGGCGGCACGATGGTCTTCGACGGCGTCGACCTTGGCCGCGAGCGTGCCTCGGGGCGGGCGAAGCTCGGGATCGGCTTCGTGCCGCAGGGGCGGGGGATCTTCCCCAACCTCACCGTGCGCGACAACCTTCGCATGGGCGTCGCGGCCCATGCCGTGGACGAGGACGAGGCCATCGACCGCGTGCTGGCCGACTTCCCGCGCATCGTCCGGCTTCTCGACCGGGACGGCGGCGCGCTGTCGGGCGGCGAGCAGCAGCTTCTGGCACTCGCCCGCTGCCTGATCTCGGAACCCGACCTTGTCCTTCTCGACGAGCCGACCGAGGGCATCCAGCCCTCGATCATCGACGAGATCATCGACCTCCTGAAGGCGCTGAACGCCAGGCGCGGCGTCGCGGTCGTGCTGGTCGAGCAGAACCTCGACTTCATCACCCAGCTCTCGGACCGGGTGCTCCTGATCCAGAAGGGCCAGATCGTGGGCGAGGTCGCGGGCTCCGAGGCCGCGGACCCTGCGCTGATCGAGGAGTTCACCGGCTTCGGCGGCGGCTCCGCCTCCCGCAGCAGCGGCCCGGCCAGGGTCGTCGCTGCCACCCACGCCACCACCCCCGCCGAGACCGCCAAGCGTCCCGTCCCCAAGGCCCCGCTGTCCGAAAGGATCGCCTACATGACCGTCCAGCGACCAACCCACGCCCAGATGAAGGAGATCGTGGCCGAACTCGGCATGCACATGTCCGACGCGCGGGTCCAGGAATTCCTCGACATCATGCAGGGCACGCTCGACGCCTACGACGTGGTGGACAGCCTGCCCGACTACCTGCCGCCGGTGCTCTATCCGCGCACCTCGGGCATCCGGCCCACGCCGGACGAGAACCCGATGAACGCCTGGTACGTGAAGACCGAGATCCGGGGCGCGCCGCGCGGGCCGCTTCTCGGGCGGACCGTGGCGCTCAAGGACAACGTCTGCCTCGCCGGCGTGCCGATGATGAACGGCGCCTCGACGCTCAAGGGCTACACGCC
>DAINOF010000277.1:0-3195 GCA_036735505.1 Paracoccaceae bacterium | reverse complement strand
GCGTCGCGGCTCCCGTCGTTGACGAAGACGATCTCGCAGAGGTAGCCCGGCGCGAGGTCCTCGAACACCGCGCCGATCCGGTCGAGAAACGGCGCGATCGAGTCCTGCTCGTTGTACACCGGCACGACGAGCGAGACGACCCGCGTCTCCGGTCTGGACCGCTCGTGTCTGAGCGCGGAGGAAACCCGCGCCGCTTTCGCCCCTGAAGCCATTTCTGCTCCATCCTTCGCCCTTGCCGGCTCCGGACGCATAGCGACGCAATCGGGCCGAAGTTTGGCGCCGAGGTGTCGGGGGCGTAGCGACCGGACGGCAAGGGAAGAGGGGCATCCGGCTCACACGCGCGCGGCGGCCCCCGCGATCGGACGGCGAGGCCGCTGCGTGAATGGCGATCGGCACGCGTGGTCCCATCCTTGCCAAGCAACGCCTTACTGTCGCCCCATTGTTGCCGACCACTGCAGGAATACTCGTCAAAAGTCGTGGATTTCATCATGATCGGGACACTCCAGGGTATTGGCCGGATGGAAGGGACGACGCTCGACCACGCGGCCGTCAGGCGCTGGCTGCCAGCCCTTGCCTGCGCCTTCTCCATCGCCTTCACGGTGGGGCCGATCCTTCTCCACAAGCATCTCCCGCTCGTGGACCTTCCAAATCACGTGGCCAGGCTTCACGTCGCCGCGGCAGCCGAGGGCGGGCCGCTCTCAAGCTACTATGACTACGCAACGGCCTTCGTGCCGAACTCGGCCGCCGACCTGATCTGGAGGATCCTGCCGATCGAGCTGGACGTGGCGCGCTTCGCGCAGCTCGTCATGGCGGTCTACGCGGTCAACCTGATCGCCTCGGCCATGCTGCTGTCACGGGTGCTGCACGGCCGCTGGTCGGCGTGGCCGGCCGCGGCGGGGCTTCTGGTCTTCTCGGGTCCCTTTTTCTGGGGCTTTCAGAACTTCGTCTTCAGCTTGCCCTTCTGCCTCTACGGGCTTGCGCTCTGGCTCGCGATGGAAGGGCAGACGTGGCGGCGGTGGCGGCCGGCTGTCTTCGTGCCCTTCGCCGCGATGCTCTATCTCATGCACTTCTTTGCACTCGTGATCCTCGCCATTGCGGTCTTCGGCCGTGAGGCGCAGCGCGCCCTGGCCGAGCATGGCTCGCCCGTGCAGCGCGCTCTCAAGCTCTGCCTGGCGATGGTTCCCTTCGCGCTGCCCGTCGCCTGGCTGGCGTTCACGATCCTCACCGGACCCGACGCGCCGGGGTCGAGCCGTACCGAGTTCGGCAGCCTCGCCTCGCGCTTGATCGCCTTCGGCTCGCCGCTCATCGCGCCCAACACCGTCGAGTTCCCCGTTCTCGATCTGCTGGCGGTCCTCGGTCTGGGCCTGCTCGCCCTCTGCCTGTCGCGGATCTTCAGCGCCGAGGGCCCGCGACTTCGCCTTCACCCGCGCGTGAAGGGTCCGGCCATCGCGCTCGCGGTCGCGGCGGTGCTCGCGCCGTCCTGGGTGAACGGCGTGGCGCTCGTGCACATCCGCGTGCCCGTCCTCCTCGTGGTCCTGCTTCTGGCAGGAACCGCCTGGCAGCATCTTTCCGCGCGGCAGGTCCGGCTTCTCATCGTGGCCTTCGCAACGCTCATCGCGTCGCGCGGCATCGCCTTCGACCGGTTCGCCGGGGTCTACGCGGCCGACATCGCCCAGATGCTGGCCGCGACAGAGGCGCTGACCGCCGGGGCGCGGGTGCTTCCGCTTCGGGCGCCGGGGCGTCAGAGCGACCGCAGATTCTACCACATCCAGGGACTTCTCGTGGCCGAGCGCGAGGTCTTCGTGCCGACCCTCTTCCAGGGGACCCACGAGCTCAGCCTCCACGAGCGCTGGACGGATCATGCCGAACCGGTCCAGTCGTCCGTCGACCTGCGCTGGATTCTGAGCGCGGAAGCGGAAAGGATCAAGCGGCGCCCGGTCTTCACGATCGACTGGGAGCACAAGTTCACCCATGCGCTTCTGTTCGACCCCGTGGACCCCGCCCTGACGTCGGACCCGCGGCTCGAGCCCATCGCGACCGCGGGGCGCTTCACTCTGTTCCGGGTCGTGCCGGACGCGATTGCGCGGACCACCGAGGCAGGGGGCTGACGCGGCTCGGGTGCGCCGTTGTCATGGGACGGCCTGACGCCGCGGGCCCGGCGGCATCGCGCCACCGCGGCGCTCCCGCCGCCGGTTGACAATCGAAACCCCGAACCCACATGGTGCGCCGCCACGCGCAGGGGCCGACTCGAAGGGGATCGAATGCCAGTCGTCGTCGTAGAAAGCCCGGCCAAGGCCAAGACGATCAACAAGTATCTGGGTTCCGACTACATCGTCCTTGCCTCCTACGGCCATGTCCGCGACCTGCCCGCCAAGGACGGCTCGGTCGACCCCGACCAGGGCTTCGAGATGCTCTGGGAGATCGGCGCGGACAGCCGCAAGCACGTCAAGGCCATCGCGGATGCGCTGAAGACCGATGGCGCGCTGATCCTCGCCACCGACCCCGACCGAGAGGGCGAGGCGATCTCGTGGCACCTGCAGGAGGCGCTGGCCGCGCGCAAGGCGATCGGGAAGGACACGCCCGTGTCCCGCGTCGTCTTCAACGCGATCACGAAGTCCGCCGTCACCGAGGCGATGAAGAACCCCCGGCAGGTCGATACCGCGCTGGTCGAGGCCTATCTCGCCCGCCGGGCGCTCGACTACCTCGTGGGGTTCAACCTCAGCCCCGTCCTCTGGCGAAAGCTGCCGGGCGCGAAATCCGCGGGCCGCGTGCAGTCGGTCTGCCTTCGCCTCATCGTCGAGCGCGAGATGGAGATCGAGGCGTTCCGGGCGCAGGAATACTGGACCGTCTCGGCCGTGCTCGCTACGCCGCGGGGGCAGGAGTACGAGGCGCGGCTGACGGTGCTGGGGGGCCGGAAGCTCGACAAGTTCAGCCTCGGGACCGCGACGGATGCCGAGCTCGCCGTGCAGGCGATCCGGTCGCGCGACCTTGCCGTGCGCTCGGTCGAGGCGAAGCCCGCGACGCGGAACCCGTCCGCGCCCTTCATGACCTCGACGCTGCAGCAGGAGGCCAGCCGCAAGTTCGGCATGGGCGCGCGCCAGACGATGAGCGCTGCGCAGCGGCTCTATGAGGCGGGCCATATCACCTACATGCGGACCGACGGGATCGACATGGCGCCCGAGGCGGTGATGGCCG
>DAINOF010000276.1:0-3211 GCA_036735505.1 Paracoccaceae bacterium | reverse complement strand
GACGCCTAACCCTCTGATTCATCCTCATTCGCGCCGCTCCCTACGGGCTGCCATTCATCTGAAATCTCTGTGTTTTTCAGCCGGTTGCGGGGAAATACTGTTCCACCGCCCGGACGGGCTGCAAAAGGTGGGACACTTTTCGCACACTCGTGCATCTGCGTGAGCCTTGCGAGCACGCTGGCGGCACGCAGTTTCTGGGACGCCCCCTTGGAGTAGCGCGTGACCTCCTTCGAGGCTGGTGGCCGGTGATCGCCTGATCTCGAATTCGCTGCAGCCGAGCTCGCCGGGCACGAGGGCAAGCTCAATCAACGGGTGACCAACGTCAATCGGAAGGTCGATGGCGACTCGCAGCTCGCCCACCACCGCACGGACGTATCGGAGGTGATGGTGGACATCGTGAAGCGCCTGAACGCGGCAGCCTGACATTCTGAGCCTCGAGAGGGCGGGCGGCTCTTGCTGTCCGCCCTCTCCGCATGAGAAGGGGCGGTCATGTTAGGCCCTGAGCCGACCTTCATCGCGCCTGTTGCGCCGCACCTGTAACCGGCCATTCGTTCCGGCCGGAGCATCTCGCAGCTCACGGTGTGATGGGCGCCTCGGGCAGGAGGATGGCACTGCCGGAAAGCCTCGCTTCCGCTTCGGCCTGCAGGCGCCGTGAACCGCGCCGGGTTTGCCGGAGGCTCGAACTCCTGAGTAGGATGGAGCATCATGAGCAAGACAACGAACTAGTTTTCCCCTGAGGTGCGCGAACGCGCTGTGTGGCTGGTGTTGGACACCGAAGTCCAGCACGGGTCGCGTTGGCAGGCCATCGTGTCGATCGCCGCGAAGATCGGCTGCTCGGCGCAGACCCTGAAGGACTGGGTCAAGAAGGCCCACGTCGATAACGGCAAGCGCGCGGGCGTTCCGACCGGGCTGGCCGAGAGGATGAAGGCGCCTGAACGAGAGAACCGCGAGCTGCGCCAGGCGAACGAGATCCTCCGCAAGGCCAGCGCGTATTCTGCGGTGGCGGAGCTCGACCGCCGGTCGAAGGATCTGGGTCAGCGATTTCACCTGTGCCGCCAGATGGAAGGGCTTCGTCTATGTCGCTTTTGTCATCCATGCCTATGCCCGCCGCATCGTCGGCTGGCGCGTCAGCACCTCGGCGCATGCCGGTTTCGTCCTCGATGCCCTCGAGCAGGCGGTTCACGAGCGCCGACCCGGCAAGGGCATGGGGTTGGGTCACCGTAGCGACCGCGGGTCCCGATACCTGTCCATTCCTTACAGCGAACGGCTGGCCGAAGCAGGCATCGAACCCTCGATGGGCAGCGTCGGTGACAGCTAAGACACCGCGCTGGCGGAGACGATCGACGGGCTGTTCAAAGCTGAAGTCATCCACCGCCGCGGTCCTTCAAGGAACCATAGAAACCACTTGGTCATGAAGGCGACTTGTGCGGCATGGGCCCGCGACCATTCGGCACTTCGGCTTGCCCGGTCGCCCGGACGCCGGTATGTGTCCGCAAAGACGTGGGGAGGATCATGGCCGACAGAGCGCCAGCCAGCGAGGCTGAACGGGAAAAGTCTCGGCGCATCGGCGCGCTGGCAGGGCTGCTGCCGTTCCTCGCGCCCTATCGCGCCCTCGTCGCGGGGGCGCTTGCGGCGCTGGTCCTGACGGCGGTCGTCTCGCTCGTCCTGCCGCTCGCCGTCCGGCGCGTCGTCGACGGGTTCGAGACCTCGGCCGAACAGCTTCTCGACGGCTACTTCCTCGCCGCGCTCGGAATCGCGATCCTTTTCGCGGCGGGCTCGGGCACGCGCTACTACCTCGTCACCCGGCTCGGCGAGCGCGTGGTGGCCGACATCCGCAAGGCCGTGTTCGACCGGATGATCGGCATGAGCCCCACCTTCTTCGAGCGGATCATGACCGGCGAGGTGCTGAGCCGGATCACCACCGACACCACGCTGATCCTGTCGGTCCTCGGTTCGTCCATCTCGATCGCGCTGCGCAATCTCCTGATCCTCGCGGGCGGGCTCGTGATGCTGTTCATCACCTCGCCCAAGCTCGCGGGGCTCGTCCTGCTGATCGTGCCGCTCGTGATCGTGCCGATCATCGGGCTCGGCCGCCGCCTCCGCCGGCTGAGCCGCGAGAACCAGGACTGGATCGCCTCGTCCTCGGGAAGCGCGTCCGAGGCGCTTCTGTCGGCGCAGACGCTGCAGGCCTTCACGCACGAGACCCGCTCGCGCGCGGCCTTCGCCGAGGTGACCGAAAGCTCGTTCACCTCGGCCAAGACCCGCATCCTCACCCGGGCGCTGATGACCGTGATCGTCATCGCGCTCGTGTTCTCGGCCATCGTCGGCGTGCTCTGGATCGGGGCGCGCGACGTGCGGGCCGAGATCATGACGGTGGGCGAACTCGTGCAGTTCGTGATCTACGCCATCATGGTGGCGGGCGGCGTGGCGGCGCTGTCCGAGATCTGGGGCGAGCTGCAGCGCGCGGCCGGCGCCTCGGAACGGCTCTCCGAGCTCCTGCACGCCACCGACACCGTGCAGGACCCGGCCGACCCCCGGCCCCTGCCCCGCCCGGTCGAGGGCCGCGTGACCTTCGACAACGTCCTCTTCCGCTACCCCGCCCGGCAAGAGGACATCGCACTCGACGGGGTGAGCTTCGACATCCGCCCCGGCGAGACGGTGGCGCTCGTCGGGCCCTCGGGCGCAGGCAAGACCACCGTGATCCAGCTGATCCAGCGGTTCTTCGACCCCTCCTCGGGTCAGGTGATGCTCGACGGGATCGACCTGCGCGAGATGGCCCGGTCGGACTTCCGCCGCGCCATCGCGCTCGTCCCCCAGGACCCGGTGATCTTCGCCACCTCGGCGCGCGAGAACATCCGCTTCGGTCGTCCCGAGGCGACCGATGCCGAGGTCGAGGCCGCCGCCCGCGCCGCCGCCGCGCACGATTTCCTTGCCGCCCTGCCGCAGGGCTACGACACCTATGTGGGCGAGCGTGGCGTGATGCTGTCGGGCGGGCAGAAGCAGCGCGTGGCCATCGCCCGCGCGATCCTGCGCGACGCGCCGATCCTGCTGCTCGACGAGGCCACCTCGGCGCTCGACGCCGAAAGCGAGCGGCTGGTGCAGGTGGCCGTCGACCGGCTGGCCAAGGGCCGCACCATGCTCGTCGTCGCGCACCGGCTGGCGACGGTGAAGAAGGCCGACCGCATCCTCGTCTTCGACCACGGCCGGATCG
>DAINOF010000275.1:0-3274 GCA_036735505.1 Paracoccaceae bacterium | reverse complement strand
GTGGGCTGGGCGGTGGGGCTCGCGGCGCTGGCCGACGCGATCGGCTTCGGCAAGGAGCTGGGCGGGCTCCTGGCGGGCGTGTCGCTCGCCTCGACGCCTTATCGCGACGCCATCGGGTCGCGGCTGACGAGCCTGCGGGACTTCCTTCTGTTGTTCTTCTTCATCGCGCTCGGCGCCGGGCTTGACCTGTCGACCCTGGGGGCTCAGGTGGGGCCGGCGATCCTGCTGTCGCTCTTCGTGCTGATCGGGAACCCGATCATCGTGATGGCGATCATGGGCTTCATGGGCTACCGCAGCCGCACCGGCTTCCTGGCCGGGCTGACGGTGGCGCAGATCTCGGAGTTCTCGCTGATCTTCATGGCGATGGGCCTGTCGCTTGGCCATGTCGGCGAGGAGGCGCTGGGGCTTGTCACGCTCGTCGGGCTCGTGACCATCGCGCTGTCGGTCTACATGATCACCTTCTCGCACAAGCTCTACGCCCTGTGCGAGCCGCTCCTGGGGCTGTTCGAGCGGCGGGTGCCGTTCCGCGAGGCGGCGGGCGAGGGCGGCCTGTCGGTGGCGGGCTACGACTTCGTCGTCTTCGGCCTTGGCCGCTACGGGCAGCGGATCGGGCTGCTTCTGAAGGAGCGGGGCTACCGCGTGCTGGGGGTGGATTTCGACCCCGAGGCGCTGGCGGCTTGGTCCCGGCTGGGCCTTGACGGGCGGTTCGGCGACGCGACGGATCCGGAATTCGCCACGCACCTGCCCTTGGGCGGCGTGCGGGCGGTGGTGTCGGCGGTGTCGCGGGACCGGGGGGCGCTCACGGACGTGGACCCGCAGCTTGCCATGATCCACGGGCTGCGCGAGGCGGGGTTCGACGGGCAGATCGTGCTGTCGGCCAACCTCGAGCGCGAGGAGGCGGCGCTTCTGGAGCGGGGCGCGTCGGTGGTGCTGAACCCGTTCCGCGACGCGGCGGACTATGCGGTGGAGCGTTTGACGGCAACGCCTCAGAGCGGCAGGGGCGCGTCGGCCTTGAGCTGATCGAGCACGATCTGGCTTTGCACCCGCGCGACGGCGGGGTGCGGCAGGAGGATCTGGTGGATGAGCCGGTTGAGCGCCGCCAGGTCCTCGCAATAGACGCGCAGAAGGTAGTCCGCTTCGCCCGTGAGCGTCCAGACCGAGGTGACCTCGGGGCGCGTCTCGAGGATGCGGGTGAAGGTGCGGACCTGGTCGGGCGCATGGGTCGCCATCTGCACCGAGACGAAGGCCTGGACCGACAGGCCGAGGCGTGCGGGCGAGAGGCGGGCGCGGTAGCCCTCGATATAGCCCTCGGCCTCGAGCCGCTGGCGGCGGCGCCCGGCCTGGCTGGGCGAGAGGTTCAGGATGCCGCCCAGTTCCTCGGCCGTCAGATGCGCGTCGCGCTGGAGCGCGGTGAGAAGGCGGAGATCGGTGTCGTCGAGCATGATGCGGACTCCTCGCGCGATGGGGCATGATCGCGCGGAAAGCCCGCGAAGTCACGCCCAGATCGCGCCGCCTTTGCGCGAAACCCTCGCGACGGCTGGGTTACCTTGAAGGATGCGCTGACAGGAGGATTGCCCATGGGACCGTTTCCCCACGACGCCCCGCGTGCCACGATCTCGGACCACAACCCGGCCGGGACCGACGGCTTCGAGTTCGTCGAATTCGCCCACCCCGAGCCGGAGGTGCTTCGCGCGCTCTTCGCGCAGATGGGCTACACGCATGTCGCCAACCACCGCACCAGGCGGATCGAGCTCTGGCAGCAGGGCGACATCAGCTACCTGATCAATGCCGAGCCCGGCACCCATGCCGCCCGCTTCATCGAGGAACACGGGCCCTGCGCGCCGTCCATGGGCTGGCGGGTGGTCGATGCGGGCCACGCCTTCGCCCATGCCGTCGCGAAGGGGGCCACGCCCTACGAGGGCAAAGACAAGACGCTCGACACGCCGGCCATCCTGGGCATCGGCGGCTCGCTCATCTACTTCGTCGACGACTACGTCGACCGCAGCCCCTACAACGCCGAGTTCGACTGGATCGGCGCGGCCAATCCGCCGGGCGTGGGCTTCCACTACCTCGACCACCTGACCCACAACGTCCACAAGGGCAACATGGACACGTGGTTCCGCTTCTACGGCGACATCTTCAACTTCCGCGAGATCCGGTTCTTCGACATCGAAGGCAAGTTCACCGGGCTTCTCAGCCGCGCGCTGACCTCGCCCTGCGGCCGCATCCGCATCCCGATCAACGAGGACCGGGGCGAGAGCGGGCAGATCGTCGAATACCTGCGCCGCTACAACGGCGAGGGGATCCAGCACATCGCCGTGGGCACGCGGGACGTCGAGATCTACGACGCGGTGGACGCCGTCGCGTCGCGGGGCCTGAAGTTCATGCCGAAGCCGCCGCGCAGCTACTACGAGTTGTCGCGGACCCGCGTGGCGGGCCACGAAGAGCCGCTCGACCGGATGGAAGAGCACGGCATCCTGATCGACGGGGAAGGCGTGGTGGACGGCGGCGAGACGCGCATCCTGTTGCAGATCTTCTCGAAGACGGTGATCGGGCCGATCTTCTTCGAGTTCATCCAGCGCAAGGGCGACGACGGCTTCGGCGAGGGCAACTTCAAGGCGCTCTTCGAATCGATCGAGGCCGACCAGATCGCCCGCGGCGTGCTCAAGGGAACGGCGGCGGAGTAGGGGCGGCCCTCGGCCCGGTGAAGTTTCCGCGCGGCGCGATGCCGCCGGGGCTTGAGGCTGGCCGGGCGCGGGGGCACTGTCGGGCGGGGACGACCAGGAGAGACAGACCATGCCCGTCAAGAACCGCTTCGCCGAGCTTATGCCCGAGATCGCCGCCTGGCGGCGCGACATCCACAGGCACCCCGAGCTGCAGTTCGACACGCACCGGACCTCGGCGCTCGTGGCCGACAAGCTGCGCGAGTTCGGCTGCGACGAGGTCGTGACGGGGATCGGGCGGACCGGCGTCGTGGGGGTCATCCGCGGCAAGACGGACCGGTCGGGGCGCGTGGTGGGCCTGCGCGCGGACATGGATGCGCTGCCGATCCTCGAACAGACCGGGGCCGAACATGCCTCGACAACACCGGGGGCCATGCACGCCTGCGGGCACGACGGCCACACCGCGATGCTGCTCGGCGCGGCCAAGTACCTGGCCGAGACGCGCAACTTCGACGGCACCACGATCGTGATCTTCCAGCCCGCCGAAGAGGGCGGCGGCGGCGGGCGCGAGATGGTGAACGACGGCATGATGGAGCGGTTCGGCATCCAGG
>DAINOF010000274.1:0-3281 GCA_036735505.1 Paracoccaceae bacterium | reverse complement strand
AGCTTCCGCACCGACACGACCGAGCTTGACCGCGCCACCAACCCCGGCGAGATCAGCCAGGGCATCCGCAACGTGTCCGACGCGCTGCCGCTGGGCGGCGGGCTGATGGTGACGACCGGCGCGGGCGACCTTGTCGGCGGGATCGGCGTCTCGGGCGCCCCTGGCCCCGACCTCGACGATGTCTGCGCGCAGGCGGGCATCGACGCCGTCGAAGACCAGATCGCCTTCTGAGGAGGAACCCGATGCCCCTGCCGGTTCTGCGCAAGGACATGGAGGCCGAGGAACTCGACGCGATCATCGACAACGCGACCACCGCGTCGAACTTCCTCAAGGCGATCAGCCACGAGGGGCGGCTGATGATCCTCTGCCATCTCGTCACGGGCGAGAAGTCGGTGACCGAACTCGAGGAGCTCCTGTCGGCGCGGCAGGCGGCGGTCTCGCAGCAGCTCGCGCGGCTCAGGCTCGAGGGCCTCGTCACGCCCCGGCGGGACGGAAAGACCATCTACTACAGCTTGACCGACGACCGGCCGCGGCAGATCATCGAGGTCGTCTACGAGCTGTTCTGCAAGGGGCGTTGACGGATAAAGGCGCAAGCGCCCGCAGAGGCGCGCCGGCCAGGGGAGGACGGACCGATGTGGAACGGTCTTGCGGACGCCTATGTCGTCGCGGGGATCGGCCTTGCGGGCGGGATCGTGCTGGGGCTCGCGGCCCGGCTCGGGCGGTTCTGCACGCTGGGCGCGATCGAGGATGCCCTTTACGGCGGCTCCGACCACCGGCTGCGGATGTGGGGCGTGGCGATCGGCACCGCGATGCTCCTCAGCTTCGGGCTCATGCAGGCGGGGCTCCTGAACGCCCCCGAGACGCCCTACCTGCGGCATGGCTGGAACCCGGTCGGGCATGTCGTGGGCGGGCTCCTCTTCGGCTACGGCATGGCGCTTGCCGGGAACTGCGGCTTCGGCGCGCTCGCGCGGCTCGGCGGCGGGGACCTGCGGGCCTTCGTGATCGTGGTGGTGATGGGAATAGCGACCTACGTGACGCTGTCGGGCCCGCTCGCCCATCTGCGCGTCCTGGCCTTTCCCGACAACCTTTTGCAGACCGACGCACCCGCCGGCTACGCGCATCTTCTCGCATCTGCGACCGGGATCGGCGCGCCGGTCTTCGGCATCGCCGCGGGGCTCGCCCTCCTCGCGGGCTCGCTGCAGGCGGCCGCCTTCCGGGCCGAGCGGGGCATGATCGCCTGGGGCGCGGCCGTCGGGGCGGCGGTGGCCTTCGCCTGGTTGGGCACGCAATGGGTCCGGACCGAAAGCCTCGGCGCGGTGCCGGTCACGTCCTTCACCTTCGCAGCACCGCTTGGCGAATCGATTCTCTACGCGATGACCTCGTCGGCGCGCCCCGTCTCCTTCGGCGTCGGCAGCGTCGCCGGCGTGTGGCTCGGCGCCTTCCTGGGAAGCCTCGGGCGCGGCCTCTTCCGCTGGGAGGCCTGCGAGGACCCGCGCGAGTTGCGTCGCCAGATCCTCGGGGCCGCGATCATGGGCGTCGGCGCCGTGCTCGCCGTCGGCTGTTCCATCGGCCAGGGCCTGTCGGCGGCCTCGCTTCTCGCCTACGGCGCGCCGCTCACCATGGCGGGCATCTTCCTCGGCGCGATGCTGGGGCTGCGCCAGCTCATCCAGGGCTTCGCCTCCGTGTGATACCGCGATGCGGCCGACCGGCGGGGATGGCGGCACGGAGTCTGTGGCATGTCCGTGTCCTGCGGAGAAAACATCTTGACAGGAATCCCGCTATCACAGTTAGTTCATTTACAAATTAACTTCCGAATACAAGCGACTTAGCGGCGGATTTGCTGAAATCCGTTAAGGTATGTCCGGGAGATGACGGTTTTGCGGCGCCATTGGGACTGGCGCGGCGGGCCGCTGGAGGAGGAACAGCATGAATGTGACCAACAGCGCCGATTCCAATGGCGTGCCCGTCTATCCGCCGTCTTCCGACGCGGCGTCCGCCGCGCATATCGACTGGGCGGGGTACCAGCAGAAGTACGCCGCCTCCGTCGCCGACCCGGACGCGTTCTGGGGCGCCGAGGGCCAGCGGATCGACTGGATCAAGCCCTACACCAAGGTGAAGGACACCTCCTTCGCGCCGGGCGCCGTCTCGATCAAGTGGTTCGAGGACGGGACGCTCAACGTCTCGGCCAACTGCATCGACCGCCACCTCGCCACGCGTGGCGACCAGACCGCGATCATCTGGGAGCCGGACGACCCGAGCACGCCGGCGAAATACATCACCTATCGCGACCTGCACCGCGAAACCTGCAAGATGGCCAACATCCTCGAGGACATGGGCGTCCGGAAGGGCGACCGCGTGGTCATCTACATGCCGATGATCCCCGAGGCGGCCTATGCGATGCTCGCCTGCGCGCGGATCGGCGCGATCCACTCCATCGTCTTCGCGGGCTTCTCGCCCGACGCACTGTCGCAGCGGATCAACGGCGCCGATGCCAAGGTCGTCATCACCTCGGACTACGCGCCGCGCGGCGGCAAGGCCACGCCGCTCAAGTCCAACACCGACGCCGCGCTTCTGCACTGCAAGGACACCGTGAAGTGTCTCGTCGTGCGCCGCACCGGCGGCCAGACGACCTGGATCGCGGACCGCGACTACGATTACAACGAGATGGCGCTCGAGGCGAGCGATCGGCAGGCGCCGGTCGAGGTCGAGGCGGAACACCCGCTCTTCATCCTCTACACCTCGGGCTCCACCGGCCAGCCGAAGGGCGTCGTCCACACCAGCGGCGGCTACCTCGTCTATGCGGCGATGACGCACGAGTACACCTTCGACTACAAGGACGGAGATATCTTCTGGTGCACGGCGGACGTGGGCTGGGTCACGGGCCACAGCTACATCGTCTACGGTCCGCTGGCGAACGGCGCGACCACGCTGATGTTCGAGGGCGTGCCGACCTGGCCCGACGCCGGGCGCTTCTGGGAAGTCTGCGCCAAGCACAAGGTCACCCAGTTCTACACCGCGCCGACGGCGATCCGCGCGCTCATGGCGAATGGGCCGGGCCCCGTCGAGAAGCACGACCTCTCCGACCTCCGCATCCTCGGCACCGTGGGCGAGCCCATCAACCCCGAAGCCTGGAACTGGTACAACGATGTCGTCGGCAAGGGGCGCTGCCCCATCGTCGACACCTGGTGGCAGACCGAGACGGGCGGCCACCTGCTGACCCCCCTTCCCGGCGCCACGCCGACGAAGCCCGGCTCGGCCACCCTGCCCTTCTTCGGCGTGCA
>DAINOF010000273.1:0-3296 GCA_036735505.1 Paracoccaceae bacterium | reverse complement strand
GCCCGGTCGAAGGCGTAGCGCGGCCCGGGGCGGACCTCGACGACGATGGCGTCCACGCGCGCCGGCGTCTCGAGCGGCGCGATCTGCGCCGCTTCCCGTCCGTCGACCGTCACCGAAATGACGCCCGCGTAGTAGCCCCGGTCGTAGAGCGCGCCGAGCAGTCGGGCATACTCCGCCCGCGCCGCCGCGACGAGTTCCTGCGCGTCCGCCGCCTCCTGCGCCGCCAGTGGCGCCACGACCGAGGCCGCCCGAAGACGGTCCGCCAGATCCTCCGGCGCGCCCGGCGCGACAAACCTGAAGTCGAGCGCCGCGAGCGGCAGGGGAACGGCTGCCAGCGTCGCCGAGAAGAGCCCGGCGGCGATGCGATCCTTCAGCACGTCAGAAAGTCCCCCGATGCGCGTTCTCCCATGGTGGTGACAGTAGCGCCTGCACTGCGCCTCTGTCACCCCGCGCCCGCTCCGCGCGGCCCCTTCGCTCGAACAGGCTGCTACAAACCCGCAACCGGTACGTCCGGTTCCGCGCGATGCGGCCCTTGATGGAACCGTGGCAAGGCTGTATCTCGCCCGCATGACACCGGTCTTCGACATGGACGATCGCACGCGGCTGCCGTGGCGCTTCTACGGTGCGCGCAGCTCGGTTCGGGCTCGAAGGGCGCGCGGGCCTGCCGCCGCCTGACCCTTCCATTCCGACCGGGGAGACCCCGCCATGACCGGCAAGACGCTTTACGACAAGATCTGGGACGCCCATCTCGTGCACGAGGACGCGGACGGCACGTCGCTCATCTACATCGACCGCCACCTCGTCCACGAGGTCACCTCGCCGCAGGCGTTCGAGGGGCTCCGGATGACCGGCCGCACCGTCCGCGCGCCCGACAAGACGATCGCGGTGCCAGACCACAACGTGCCCACCACGCTCGACCGCGAGAAGGGGATCGAGAACGAGGAAAGCCGCATCCAGGTCGAGGCGCTCGACCGCAACGCCCGCGACTTCGGCATCCACTACTACCCCGTGACCGACATCCGGCAGGGCATCGTCCACATCGTCGGCCCCGAGCAGGGCTGGACGCTGCCCGGCATGACGGTGGTCTGCGGCGACAGCCATACCGCGACGCATGGCGCCTTCGGCGCGCTCGCCCACGGGATCGGGACGTCGGAGGTCGAGCATGTGCTGGCGACGCAGACCCTGATCCAGAAGAAATCGAAGAACATGAAGGTCGAGATCACCGGGAGCCTCGGCCCCGGCGTCACGGCCAAGGACATCACGCTGTCCGTCATCGGGCGGACCGGGACCGCGGGCGGCAACGGCCATGTGATCGAGTACATGGGCGAGGCGATCCGGGCGCTCAGCATGGAAGGCCGGATGACGGTCTGCAACATGGCGATCGAGGGCGGCGCGCGGGCCGGGCTCATCGCGCCCGACGACAAGACCTTCGACTATGTCCGGGGCCGGCCCCATGCGCCGAAGGGCGCGCAGTGGGAAGCGGCGATGGCGTGGTGGAAGACGCTGCACTCCGACGCGGATGCGCAGTGGGACAAGGTGGTGACGATCCGGGGCGACGAGATCGCGCCGGTCGTGACCTGGGGCACCTCGCCCGAGGACGTCCTGCCGATCACCGGGGTCGTCCCGCGCCCCGAGGACTTCGCCGGCGGCAAGGTGGACGCGGCGCGGCGGTCGCTCGAGTACATGGGGCTCGAGCCCGGCATGCGGCTGCAGGACATCGAGATCGACACCGTCTTCATCGGCTCCTGCACAAACGGCCGGATCGAGGACCTGCGCGCCGCCGCGGCGATCCTCAGGGGCCGCCGGATCAAGGACGGGCTTCGCGCCATGGTCGTGCCCGGCTCGGGCCTCGTCCGGGCGCAGGCCGAGGAAGAGGGGCTGGCCGACATCTTCCGCGAGGCGGGCTTCGAGTGGCGGCTGGCCGGCTGCTCGATGTGCCTTGCCATGAACCCCGACCAGCTGAGCCCGGGCGAGCGCTGCGCGGCGACCTCGAACCGGAACTTCGAGGGGCGGCAGGGCCGTGGCGGGCGGACCCACCTGATGAGCCCGGCCATGGCCGCGGCCGCCGCCGTGACCGGGCGCCTGACGGACGTGCGCGAGGTCCTTTAGGCGCCGGGACGGACCGTGTCCTTTGGGTGACAGGGTCCGGCCGTTAACCCATTACTTCTTGATCGGGTTTATACGTGGTCGTACTTTCGCCGAAAGAATACGGCGGGAATGCGGCGGATTGGGTCGACGGCTCGGCCAATCCGGTCCCGTTCGGCCCGATCGTTGGCGTTAAGCCCGGTGAATCGACCGCAAGCTGACGCGGACGCAGGGGCGACGGGGCGGCATTTCGACAGCCGAGAGCAGTCCGGGCACCATGTGCAGGTGTGCCGGTGGGCGTGGCGAGTAGGCCTGCCGTGAGGCAGGCGGGGCGTTGTCTGAGGGGGCAAGTCGATGAGAGCTTTTATCGCCGCCGTTGCGGCACTTCTCTGGATGGGTGCCGCGCAGGCGGCGCAGGTCACGATCCTGTCGATCGAGTCACACTGGTCGTCGGCCACCGTGATCGACACCCGCGCTGGCGGCGTCGACAACGCCGGACTTTCCGGCGTCGGGACGAATTCGCTGAACTGGGGCGATCCGTACAAAGGCAGAACCGAGCAGAGCGGCTTTCGCTTCGAGCACGAGGCGAACATCGTGGACTCGACGCACGACGCCAACAGCCTGTTCAACGTCGGCACCTTCACCCACATCAACCGGGTGATCCACTGCGACGAGCATCTGGACGTCGCGCGGCTCAACATGCGCGTCAGGGCGTCCTTCGACGGGGTGATCCGGACCTTCGATACCTCCTACCTCTTCAGCCTCCTCGAGACGCCTAACAACGACGACCCCTGCGTTGGTGGCTCGGGCACCGAGAACCAGAACGGCTGCGCCGACCGGGTCAGGCTTCTCGAGAACGACTCGGTCACCGAGTCCTTCGAAAACAATGGCCTGACCTATTCCTTCGAGCTTTTCGGCTTCGACGGCGGGTCCGAGTTCTGGACGATCGAGGACCGCGAGAACCACGCCTGGCTCAGGGCCCGCTTCTCGGTGAACTCGTTGACCACGGTGACCCCGGTGCCGCTTCCCGCCGGCGCCCTGCTGCTTCTGGGCGGCCTTGCCGCCCTCGCGGCGCTGCGCCGCCGCGCGCGGGGCTGAGCCGCCGCCGACGCGCGCGCCATCTGGCGCGTGCGTCGCGAAGCCGCTAAGGACGGGGCAGACCCGAACCGGACGAGGCGGCCCATGGACAAGTTCACCCAGCTGACCGGGAT
>DAINOF010000272.1:0-3385 GCA_036735505.1 Paracoccaceae bacterium | reverse complement strand
ATGCGGCTCACCCGTCACCGCGCAGACAGATCTTCTTCATGCTGGAAGGAGAGGTCGAAGTGTGGACGAGTGGAGGTCAGAGATTGATCCTCAAACCAGGTGACCGCCTTCTCATGGAAGATACCACCGGTCAAGGTCATGGGGCGAGGCCAGTCAAGGGTGAGCCGTTCGGCGCAATGGTTGCGCTGAAGTAGTTTCGCATGGCGCGTGCGTCGGTTTGGGACAGACGCGCCGCACTACCCCGGCAAGATGCCCTCCCGTCCCACGACCACCCCGCGGTTGACCGGCACAGGCCTCCAGTCCGTCACGCTGCCGTCGGGCCAGAGGACGCGCAACTCCGCCGTCCCGGCCTCGCCCAGCCCGAAGTGCACCGGCCCGGCTTGCCCGCCCGCGTGGCCGCCGCCCACGGTGACCTCGCGGGCCTGCACACCCTGCGTCGTGCGCAGTTCGATCCATGCGCCGACGCCGCGGGTGTTGGGGCCGGCGTCGCGCAGTTCGACCGCCGCCCAGTTGCCGGTTGGCTCGGTGACGTTCTGCCAGAGCTCGAGGGCCGCGCGGCGGTTCACCACGACGATGTCGAGCCGCCCGTCACCGTCGAAGTCGGCGAGCGCCGCGCCGCGCGAGCGTTCGCCGGTGGCGATGCCGGCCGCGAGGCCCGCCTCGCGGAAGGTGCCGTCGGGCTGGAGCATCAGGAGGTTGTTGGGGTCGTGGATCGCGTTCGAGGGCATCTGGTCGACGTTGCCCTTGGCGATGAAGAGGTCGAGCCGGCCGTCGTTGTCCACGTCGCCGAACTCGGCGTGCCAGCCGGTCGAGGGGCGGCCGTCGTCGCCGGTGAAGGGGCGGTGGGCGGTCGCGCCCGTCTCATAGGGGGCGTTGCGCATCCGTCCGCCCTCGTTGAACTGGAGAAGCTGGTCGCCCATCGAGGTCAGCATCACCTCGGGCAGGCCGTCGCCGGTGAGGTCTCCGCTCGCGATGCCCATGCCCCAGAGCGAGACCCTGTCCCACCCGTCCGCCTCGGTCCGGGGCGCGAGGGGGTCGAGCCGCCACATCTCCTCGTGGCCGCCCCGGACATAGTAGTGCCGGTCGTTCGAGATGCGCAGCTCGGGCGCGCCGGTGCGGGTCCAGTCCGAGATCAGCATCGACAGCGCGCAATAGCCCGGGGCGATCTCCTGAGGCGTGCCGTAGGCCGCGCCGTCGGCGCGGAAGAGCTGGTTCTCGTCGCAGGCCTCGAAGGGGCCGTTCGGGTCCGCGCGGTCCACGTAGTTGCCGAAGACGAGCGTGGGGCGGGTGCGGCCCGGCTCCCATGTCGCGGTGAAGGCAGTGGTCCAGTGGTCGCCCGGGTCGATCCCCCAGAGCGCGGTCGCGTCGGTGAAGCCGCAGGCGCCGTCGCCGCGGAGAACCACGTTCGGACCCACGCGCAGGATGACGAGGTCGAGGTGACCGTCGCCGTCGATGTCGAGCGGATAGGCCCCGGTCACGCCGGTGAGTGGCTCGGCACCGCCGTCGCGGAAGGACAGCGCCGCGCCGGGGCCTTGCGTGTCGTTCACGAAAAGCCGGGCCGGGGTCTCGCCCCCCGCCACGTAGAGGTCCGGCCGGGCGTCGCCATTGCAGTCCATGACCGCGACGCCGCCGCCCACGAAGTGCTCCCACCCGCCGGAATAGACGTGCTCGTCGGGCAGGCCGCCGCTCCGGTCGACGAACTGCGGCCCGGCGCCGGCCGGCGCGGCGGCGAGACCGAGGACAAGCGCCGCGACCTTCACTGCGCGGCCACTTCGCGCGGGACGGCCAGTGTCGTCTCGGTCACGACCGACAGCGCGAGCGCGGCGGCGCCCTGCGCCCAGAGCATGTCGCCCCAGGCGTGGACCTCGATGGGCGGCGGGCGGCGGCCGGTGTCGAGCACGAGGGTCTGCATTTCGGCCAGACTGTCGGCCGCATAGAGATAGTCGTAGCGCATCCGTTCGCCCGACAGGATGATCAGCGCGGGATCGAACAGGTTCACCACGTTGGCCAGCCCGAGCGCGAGGTAGCGCCCGGCGCGGCGGAAAATCGACCGTGCGGCCGGGTTCCCGGCCTTGGCGTGGTCGTAGAGGCTTTCGAGAAGCACCTGAACGGGCTGGCCATCCTTGTGCATCCAGTTGAGTGCGGTCGACGCCTCGCGGGCGAGCGCGTAGTCGGCCACATAGGCTTCGAGACAGCCGCGCTGGCCGCAGCGGCAGAGTGCGCCGTCGAGTTGCACCTTGGTGTGGCCGAGTTCCAGTCCGACACCCTGACCGCCGCGATAGAGCCTGTGGTTCACGACAAGCCCCATGCCGAGCCCGTGTTCGATGGTGACAACGGCGAAGTCCGCCATCGTCCGCCCGACACCGAACCAGAGTTCGGCAAGGGCCACGAGATTGGCATCGTTGTCGATGGCGACGGGCACGCCGAGCCGGGCGGACGCGGCCCCGGCAAGGTCGACGCCCCGGACCGTCAGAACCGAGGACCAGAACACATGACCTCGCGCGCTGTCGACGAAGCCCGGCACGCCGATGCCCACAGCCGAGATCGCAGACCGCGACACGCCGGCCGAGGCGATCACGCGGTCCAGAAGCGTCTCGGAGGCGTCGATGAGCGTGGCGGGATCGCTCGCCGTCGGCTCGCGCGCGATCGCCTCGCTGGCAAGCTGGTTGCCCGCGAAGTCGAGAACGACGGCGGTATGCGTGCGGTCCGACAGCTTCATGCCGACCACGAGATGCGCGGCAGGTCGCACGCCGAGCGCGACGGGCGGACGGCCGCGACCGGACTCGGTGCCGGCCCTCGGCACGGTCACTTCCTCGAGAAGCCCCAGGTCGATCAGTTCGGAGGTGATGGTGGTGACCGACGCCGGGCTGACCCCCAGTTCCTTGGCCACCTGAACCCGCGGCATCAGGCCGGATGCCCGCACGCGTTCGAAGACCTGCTGTCGCAGCGGACGCATCGATTCGGACAGGGGCGCGATCAGCGGACCGCAGCCACCGCGACCCTGCCCGATACGGGAGGCCGGCACCCGCTCTCCTCTATCTTTTTCTTTTTCCAACGAACAAATTTCTCCGGATGACGAGTCGTCCGAGCGCAGGATGAGAGCCGGCCACCCTGCGAAACGCCCGAATTCGCGCCATCCCGAGTATCGGCAGCGATTATTATTTTGACAACCGAAATTATTCAAGGAATGCTGGCCGCGGTCTGGCGAATCTGCCGATCCGGCCCGTGGAGGAGCCGTGTTTTTGGGAGGAATACCAATGCAGAGAAGATCCCTTCTCGCCGCGGCGCTTGCCGCGACCTGTCTCACGCCCGCTGCCTGGGCGCAGGATCTCACCGTCGGCGTCAGCTGGTCGAACTTTCAGGAAGAGCGCTGGAAGACCGACGA
>DAINOF010000271.1:0-3416 GCA_036735505.1 Paracoccaceae bacterium | reverse complement strand
CGTTCAGCGCCTCGGTCTATTTCGGCTTCGCCACGCGGGCGGCCAAGTGGCTGTCGACGCGGCTTTACGACGTGCAGGTGGACGGGGCCGAGCGGCTGACGGCCGTCCACGCGGACGCGACGGTGGTCTTCGTGATGAACCACCGCTCGAACATGGACTACGTGCTGGTGACCTACATCGCGGCCTCGTCCTCGCCTCTCGCCTATGCGGTGGGGGAATGGGCGCGGGTCTGGCCGCTGCGCAGCCTGATCCGGGCGATGGGGGGCTACTTCATCCGGCGGCAGTACCGCACGGCGCTGTATCGGAAGGTGCTCGCGCGCTACGTCCAGATGGCCACCGGCGCGGGCGTGGCGCAGGCGGTGTTCCCTGAAGGCGGCCTGAGCCTCGACGGGCGGATGGCCGAGGCGAAGCTCGGGCTTCTCACCTATCTCATCGCCGAGTTCGACGGGACCCGGCGCGACATCGTCTTCGTGCCCGTGGCATTGAATTACGACCGGGTGCTCGAGGACACGATCCTCGTCAAGGCCGGGCAGGAAGGCGCGCGGCGGTTCCGCGGGTCGGTGCCCGATGCCGCGCGCTTCGCGTCGCGCTACGTCTGGCGGCGGCTGCGGGGGCGCGCGCACCGGATGGGGCGGGCGGGCGTGGCCTTCGGCGCGCCCCTGTCGCTGTCGGACTGGCGGCGCGAGACGGGCGCGGCCGATCCCCGCGCGCTCGCCGATGCGCTGATGGCGCGGGTGCAGGCGGCGATGCCGGTCCTGCCGGTGCCGCTGGTGGCGGCGGTGCTGCGCGCCGGGGGGCCGGTGGAGCGCAGGGTGCTCGAGGCGCGCGTGGCCGAGGCGGCGGCGCGGCTCCGGGCCGCGGGCGCGCGGGTGATGCTGCCCGAGGACGGCGGGACCGGGGCCGCGCTCGTGCTGTTGCGAAGGCGCGGGATGGTGGCCGAGGTGGAGGGGGTGGTCGGCATCGTGCCCGAGCGGGCGGAGTATGCCGACTACTACGCGGCGACGGTGCTGCCGCTGATGCCGCCCTTGTAGGAAGCGCGGCGGCCCGCCTGAGCGCACCGCCGGCCGGGTGTCAGGTGCGCCGCCGGGCGAGGGCCATGCCGCCGAGCGCGGTGAGGAGCAGGACCGCGGCGCCCGGGACCGGGATCGGCGCGACCGTCACGTCCACGTAGACCATCCGGTGGTCGGAAGACGGGAAGGGGAAGGTCCCCACCAGCGGAAAGAGCGGATCGTCGGACTTTGGCCAGAACACGCCCGCGCCGGTGATGGGCAGGCCGGCCGAGGGCAGGACATAGTCGGCGCGGAGGTTGCCGGGCGCGGTATCGGCGAAGTCGGCGGTGTCGAAGGCCGGGTCGCTCAGATGCGTGGCGTTGGCGCCGCCCTGCGAGGCCGCGGCCTCTACCGCGCCCTCGCTCGACGGTGTGACCGAGGTGTTCACGAGCGGGCTGTCGAGGAGTTGCTGGATCGCGCCGGGGATAGAGTCGCCGTCCTTCGGGTCCGAGTTCTGGTCGCCCGCAATCACGAAGAGCGCGCCCGGCGCGAGGCCGCCGGTCACGCCCTTGTCGTCGTAGATGTAGTCCGCGCCCGCGATGTAGTCGGCGAAGAAGCGGATCTCGTCGGCGTTGCGGGTGCCGTTGCGGTCCTCGGGGCCGTCGAAGACCGGGGGCGTCGGGTGGCTGACGAGGAAATGCACCGTCTGGCCGTTGATGACGATGGGCACGTCCCAGTGGCTTTTCGACGACAGCCGCACCGCCTCGAGTTCCTCGGCGGTGTACCAGTTCGCGGTGTCGCCGTTGCCGTCGGCGTCGAGCGGGTCGCCGGGCAGGCGCGCGCCGGGCATGTCCTTCCAGAGGAAGGTCTGGAAGGTGCGCACGTCCTCGACCTTGATCTCGAATTTCGACAGGACCGCCATGCCGAACTGTCCAGGGTAGAGACCGAAGCCGAAGGCGTCGTTCCCGCCGCCCACGACGCCGTTGTTGTCGAGGTCGAAGCCCGAGGGCACGCCGGTGTTCGAGGGCGCGATGAAGCTGTACTTGTAGGTGACGGGCGTCGAGGCGCCGGTGCCTGTGCGGTCCTGCGGGACCTCGAGGTAGTTTGTCTTGAACAACGCGAGCGCGGCAGGGTCGTAGTCGAACTCGTTGATCAGGAGGACGTCGGGGTTCACGCGCTGGATGATCTCGGCGATGGTCGCTGCCTGCGCGTTGTTGGGCGTCGAGAGATCGCTCAGCAACTGGCCCTCGGCGTTTCTGTTCAGCGAGGCATTGAACTGTGCGAAGCGGATTGTTTCCGCAGTCGCGACATTGGCCGCGAGGATCGCGGCGGTGGTCGCCAGAAGGCGCGTCGGCAGCATGTCTGTCCCCCAGGGTGTTGATTTCTGGAAGCTTAGGCGGGGACGATGACGGGCAGGTGACGGGTGCCCTGCGCCAGGTGCGACAGAAAGTTTCGCAGAGCGCCATGTTGACGTTGCATTCTTGCGCGCAAGAATCTATCCCGAAGCGAAATGCCGCTGCCGATTCTGCGCTGCGGCGTGTAAGGTTGCGAGGACGCCATGGCGCTGGACGAAAGACCCCGACCGATGACCTACGACGCCGAGAAGAAGGATCTGTATGCAATGGGCGAGATGCCGCCGCTCGGCCATGTGCCGGCGCGGATGCATGCCTGGGTCCTGCGGCAGGAGCGGCACGGCACGCCCGACAAGGCGCTCGAGCTCGAGGTCGTGGAGACGCCCCAGATCGACAGCCACGAGGTTCTGGTGCTCGTGATGGCGGCGGGGGTCAACTACAACGGGGTCTGGGCCTGCCTCGGCCAGCCGGCCTCGGTCTTCCGCCAGCACAAGGCGCCCTATGCGATCATCGGCTCGGACGCGGCGGGGATCGTCTGGGCGGTGGGCGAGAAGGTCACGCGCTGGAAGGTGGGCGACGAGGTGGTCGTGCACTGCAACCAGGACGACGGCGACGACGAGGAATGCAACGGCGGCGACCCGATGCTTTCGCCCAGCCAGCGGATCTGGGGCTATGAGAGCGCCGACGGATCCTTCGCGCAGTTCACCCGCGTGCAGGCGCAGCAACTGATGGCGCGGCCGAAGCACCTGACCTGGGAAGAGTCGGGCTGCTACACGCTGACGCTCGCCACGGCCTACCGGATGCTGTTCGGTCACCCGCCGCACGACCTTCAGCCGGGGCAGAACGTGCTGGTCTGGGGCGCGTCGGGCGGCCTCGGCTCCTTCGCGATCCAGCTGATCAACACGGCCGGGGCGAACGCCATCGGCGTGATCTCGGACGAGACCAAGCGCGACTTCGTCATGAGCCTGGGCGCCAAGGGCGTCGTCAACCGCAAGGACTTCGACTGCTGGGGCCGGCTGCCCGAGGTCGGGACCGAGGAGTATGCCACCTGGTTCGCCGAGGTGCGCCGCTTCGG
>DAINOF010000270.1:0-3431 GCA_036735505.1 Paracoccaceae bacterium | reverse complement strand
GTGCTGGACGGGCTCGGGCGCTGAAGGCGCCTTCGCCGGGTCCCGGGCGCGGTCCTGTCAAGATATCGCCGCTTTCTCCGGCCAGTTTCTCGCGCATTGCACGAGGCATTTTAGGACAATTTTCATGCACGGCGCGCCGTCCGACAAGGCGAGCGAGGAGTTCCGCAACCGCCTGAACCGCATCCGGCAGGGGCGCGAGGGCGCCTTGCCGCCCGAAGAGTGCGCCGCCTACGACCCGGCCACCCAGCCCCGGAAGGTCGCCCTGCGCCACGTCAGCCCGCTTCCCGACTGGCGCGAGAACATCCGCTACCCGGCGCTGATCGTCGGGGCCTTCGTCCTCGGCCTCGTGGCGGTCGTGATGTCGCGCTGGGTCCGGTTCCACATGTCCGGGCGCGCCGTCGAGGACGCCTATTCCGATCTCAACATGATGATCGACGGGGGCATGGCCTTCGCCGTCGGCTTCGTGCTGCGGATGCTCTTCAGCATCGAGGGCAAGGAGTTCATCGCGGCCAAGACCGTGGGGATCTTCGTGATGGTGTCCACGATCCACAACTTCGTGCACGCGGCTCCGGGGGCCTTCGGCGCGGCCTTCTCGCCCGAATGGGTCGACGGCGTCGTGACGACGACGGACCCGTCGACGGTCATCTTCCAGGGCATGACCTTCGAATTCGGAAGCGGCGGCGACACCGGGACGCGCCACGCCGGGATGGGCGGCTCGGGAGGGCCGGGGCGGATCGTGCTGAACAGCGACCGATAGCGCGCGCGGCGGGCGTGCCCGTCACTTGCGCCACTGGAGCGGGCGGAGGTTCTCGGCCGCCAGGCGGGCGGTCTCGACGACGCGGGAGGCGCGGGTCTCGGGGCGCTTCGCGGTGACGAGCCATTCGAGCACGCCGCGCCGGACCGAGCGCGGGAAGGCGTCCCAGTGGGCGCGCGCCGGGGGTGCGGCGTCGAGCGCCGCGGCGAGGTCGGGCGGCACCTCGAGCGCCTCGACCGCGTCGAGCCGGGACCAGCCGCCGTCGGCCATGGCGATCTCGACGAGGCGGCGCCCGGCCTCGGTCATCAGCCCCTCCGCCTCGAGCCGGGCCACCCGGTCCTTGTTGGCCTTCGACCAGGTCGATCCCGGCTTGCGCGGCGCGATCCAGAGCATCGAGCGGAGGTCGTCCTTGGCGCGCGGCAGGCTGTCGACCCAGCCGAAGCAGAGGCATTCCTCGACGATGTCGCCATAGGGCAGGTAGCGGTCGGGATCGGCGCGCCTATATGTGACGAGCCAGACGCCGGAGGCTTGCGCATGATGCGCGGCCAGCCAGGCGCGCAGGTCGGCGCGCGAGGCGACCTCGACTTCGGGGGCATCGGAAAGCGGGCGCCGGGCCATGCGGGCATCAGATCATGGGCGCGGGCGATCGGGAAGGGCGAGGCATGATCGCGGCGGCGACACGTGCGAAGATCAGGGGGCAGGTGGCCCGCGCGCTTGTCCGGATCAGGCGGAGGCTGCCGCCCGGAACGCGCCTGCCCGTGGGGATCGTGCTGATCATCGGCGGGACGCTCGGATTTCTCCCCGTGCTCGGGTTCTGGATGATTCCGCTGGGGGTGGGCGTCGCGGCGCTCGACGTGAAGCCGGCTCTCGCGTGGTGGCGGGGGCGGAATACTGAGTCGAACGACTAGGTTTCCGGTTGACCGGGGTCCCGCCGGGCCGGTAAGCTTAGTCGTATGGCTAAGCATTCGTCCGACCTCGACCACCTCTTCATGGCGCTGAGCGATCCGACCCGGCGGGCGGTGGTCGCACGGCTGGCGCGCGGGGCGGCGACGGTGGGGGAACTGGCCTCGGGCCACGGGATGGCGCTTCCGACCTTCATGGCGCATCTCGGCAAGCTCGAGCGCGCGGGGCTCATCCGGACGGAGAAGGTGGGGCGCGTGCGGCGCTGTGCGCTCGTGCCGGGAGCCTTTGCGCCCGCCGCGGGTTGGCTTTCCGGGCAGCGGCTGCTCTGGGAAGGGCGGCTCGACCGGTTCGACGCGTATGTGATGGGACTTGCGGAGGAGACGCCCGATGGACCTTGATCCCGAAACCGACCTCAGCTTCACGAGGGTGCTGAAGGCGCCCCGGCGGCTCGTCTGGGAGTGCTGGACGACGCCGCGCCACATCAAGGCGTTCTTCGTGCCGCGCCCGCACGAGGTCACCGATTGCGAGATCCACCTGCGCGTCGGCGGCCGCTTCAACACGACCTTCCGCGTGGACGGCAACGAGATGAAGAACGACGGCGTGTTCCTCGACGTGGTGGAGGGCGAGAAGCTCGTCTTTACAGATACCTACACGGAAGGGTGGAAGCCCGCGCCCGACCCGTTCCTGACGGCGATCATCCTGCTCGCGGACGCCGAGGACGGGGGCACACGCTATACCGCCATCGCGCGGCACCGCAGCCCCGAGGCGCGGAAGACGCATGAGGAGATGGGCTTCTTCGAAGGCTGGGGCATCGTGGCCGACCAGCTCGACGAGTATGCCGCGACGCTCAGGTCCTGACGCCGGCGAAGCGGGTCGCCCAGTCTTCGCGGCTTTCGTCCGCGATCTTGGCGAAGAGCACCTCGGGCACGGTGAAGGCATGGCCCGCGGGCAGCGCGGCCAGCGCATGGGCCTCGTCCCCGGGCCATGAGCGGTCGTCGGTATGCAGGGCGGCCAGCATCGTCTCGGCCGCGTCGGGGATGAAGGGGGCCGAGAGGACCGCGTAGACGCGGATGAGGTTGAGCGAGAGCCGGACGATGGCGGCAGCGCGCTCGGGGTCGTCCTTGTGCACCGACCACGGCGCGGCCGCCTGGAGGTATTCGTTGCCGATCACCCAGATCGCGCGAAGCTCGGCCGCGGCCTTTCTGACCTCCATCGTCTCCATGAGGTGTTCGTAGCGGCGGATGCGGAGCCCGAGATCGGCGATGAGCGCGCCTTCGGCCGGGCCGTAATGGCCCCCCGCGGGGATGACCTCGCCCCATTTCGAGCGGCAGAACTTGGTGACGCGGCTGACGAGGTTGCCCAGCACGTCGGCGAGGTCCTTGTTCACCGAGGCCTGGAAGTTCTCCCAGGTGAACTCGCTGTCCGAGCTTTCGGGCGCGTGGGAGAGGAGCCACCAGCGCCAGTAGTCGGCCGGCAGGATGGACAGCGCCTGGTCCATGAAGACGCCGCGGCCCTGCGAGGTCGAGAACTGGCCGCCGTCGTAATTGAGGTAGTTGAACGACTTGATGTAGTCGACGAGCTTCCAGGGCTCGCCCGATCCGAGGATCGTGGCGGGGAAGGAGAGCGTGTGGAAGGGCACGTTGTCCTTGCCCATGAACTGGACGTAGCGGACGTCCTGCGCGCCCTTGTCGGTCCGCCACCAGCGTTCCCAGGCGCTGTCGGGCAGCCCGTTCTCTTCGGCCCATTCGGCGGCGCAGGCGATGTATTCGATGGG
>DAINOF010000269.1:0-3441 GCA_036735505.1 Paracoccaceae bacterium | reverse complement strand
AGGACGGGGTCGTCCGGCGGGATCGGCTGCCAGTCGGCATTGGCGACCTCGCCCGTGTCGCCGAAGGCCGCATCTGCGCCGAGCGCCGCGGTGCGGTGGCCGGCGCAGTCCCAGAGCACCGTCAGGCGCTGCACCGGCGCCCAGCGGCCGAAGAAGTAGAGGTCGACCATGCGCTGGTCGGGCACCTGGGGGTTCGTGCGGATCGAGCTTCGGTCCACCGCCACGAAGCGCGAGGTGTAGGAGACGAGGAAGGTCCAGGGGCGGAGCGCCGCGCGCTCGTCGTACGTCTGCGCCACGACGAAGGTCTCGGGAAGCTGGCCCGAAACGCGGCCGAACCAGCCGTACTCGCTCGTGACGGCGGCGAGGATCATCGCGCCGCCCGCCGCGATCGGCAGGAGCGAGCGCGGGACCAGGTCAGGTTTCCACACGCGCAGCGCGTAAACGAACAGCGCCGCTGCGATGCCGGCCATGACGGTGCCGACAAGCTCGAAGAACATTCCCCCTCCTCCCCCGGGCGGGTCAGCCCGGCACGGCCCCGAGGGCCGATTGCATCGTTTTGACCACGACGAAGGCGTCGCGCAAATGACTTCGCTCAAAGTCCGACAGTTCGGCGGGCGAAAGATAGTTGTCGGGCCGCGCGCCCGCCTTCACCCGCCGCGCCTGATGTTCGAGCCGCGCCTCGGCGATCAGGTCGTAGGCGTCGAGAAGGTCGCGCGCCCCGCTCGCGCTGATGATCCCGGCCGCGCCCGCCGCCTCGATCCGGGCGCGGGTGTTCACCTGCGGGAGCCGTCCCTTCAGCGCATACATCCGCCCGAGGTCCACGATCGGCACGACGCCGTTCATCTTGAGGTCGAGCGTGTTGCGGTGCTCGCCCGAGCGGATCGTGGCCAGCGTGCGCAGGAGGCCCAGCGGCGGGTGGTGCTTGAGCGCGTTCGACGCCATGTGGGCGGTGAAGATCGAGTTGCGCGCGGCCAACTCCAGCGTCTCGGCCCGGAGGTTCTCGAACAGCGCCACCGCGCCGCCGATGGGGCGCAGGTCGAACATCACCGAGGCGAGCATCTGCGCCTCGTTGGACGGCGTCGCGATCCAGCCCCGGAAGTAGCCGCGCCAGACCGAGAGGCGCTGCCGCCAGCGCGGGTTCGTGGCCATCATGTCGCCGGGGCAGTAGATGTAGCCCGCCGCGTTCAGCCCGTCCGAGACGCGGCGCGCCAGCGCCTCGAAATACCCCAAGTCGGCGTCGGTCGCGGCGTCGTCGAGGATCATGCAGTTGTCCTGGTCCGAGACGCCGGTCTGCTCCTGCCGGCCCTGGCTGCCGCAGGCGAGCCAGAGATAGGGCACGGGCGGCGGCCCGAGGTCGTCCTCGGCGAGCTTCAGGAGCCGCCGGGTCACCGCGTCGGCGATGTCGGTCACGAGCCGCGTCGTGACCTCGTGGCGGTTGCCGGCGGCGACGAGCTGCATCAGAAGCCGCGGGATCTCGGACGTCGAGCGGGCGAGGTCCTGGGGCGTCGCGGCGCCTGCCACGTCCGACACGATCCGCGCCGAGGTGGTGGCCTGGAAGCGGGTGAGGTCGGTCTGGGTGACGATGCCCACAAGCCGGCCCGCGTCGACGATGGGCAGGTGGCCGAGCCGCCGCTCCATCATCGTGTGCAGCACGTCCGAGCCGATGGCGGAGGAGGGCAGGGTGACGGGATCGGCCGTCATGATCTCGGCGACGGGCGTGTCGACGGGAAGCGCCGAGGCGATGGCGCGGTTGGTGAAGTCGCGCACCGTCACGATGCCGGCGAGCCGGTCGCCTTCGGTCACGCACAGGCAGGAGATGCGGCGGTCGCGCATCTGGCGCGCGGCCTCGACAAGCGGCGTCTGCGGCGTGCAGGTCGCCGGGTTCGGCACCATGAGGTCGGCCACCCGGATCGTGGTGAGGTCGGCCGGCCGGGCGCGCCCCGCGCTCCGCGCCGCGTGGCTGCGGTCGAAGAAGCGCCGGAAGCCGGGTTCGGATGCGAAGAGGCTGTGGAACAGGGCGCCCGGGATCAGGAGGAGGCGCGATGCCTCGACCGCCTCGGCCGTGGTCACCGAGGTGCCGCCGCGCAGGAGGCCGCGTTCCCCGAACGAGTTCCCGGGACCGAGTTCCGACACCAGCGTGCCGTTTTCGTCCGTGATCCTGACCGTTCCGTTCTGGACGACATAGAGGCCCGGCAGGGGCGCGCCGGCGCAGACGACGGTGCCGCCTGCTGGCACGTCGACCCAGGAGGTGGCGGCCACGATCTCGTCGATCCGCCCCGCACCCATCAGGTCGTAGGGATGCTGGCGTTCCAGAAGGGCCCGCATCTCGGCCGTCATGTCGGTTCCCCCGGAATGAAACGTCCCGCGCCAGCTGGCCGGCGCGGGACGGGGTTTGCAGGCGGGCGGCCCGTCGCCGCCCGCCCGGTCCTCACTTGCTGAGCGCCGTGCCCGCACCGCGCGGGATGCGGACGCTTTCGACGAGGTCCTTGATGTCGTCCGGCGTCTCTTCGGTCATGCTCGACACGATGTAGGCGGCCGCGAAGTTCAGGAGCGCGCCGATGGTCCCGAAGGACAGGGGCGAGATCCCGAACAGCCAGTTGTCGACCGTGTTGGGAAGCATGTTGGTGCCGGGGATGAAGAACCAGCCGAGGTAGGTGAAGATGTAGAGGCAGGTCGCGAAGAGACCCACGAGCATGCCCGCGATGGCCCCCGTCGAGTTCACCTTCTTCGAGAAGATGCCCATCATCAGCACCGGGAACAGCGTCGCCGCGGCAAGGCCGAAGGCAAGCGCCACCACCTGGGCCGCGAAGCCCGGGGGGTTGAGGCCGAGCCATGTCGCAAGCAGGATGGCGAAGGCCATCGAGATGCGCGCGGCCATGAGCTCGTTCTTCTCCGAGATCCCCGGGTTGAGCGTCGACTTGATGAGGTCGTGCGACACCGCCGAGGAGATGGCGAGCAGGAGACCTGCCGCCGTGGACAGCGCCGCCGCGAGACCGCCCGCGGCGATCAGCGCGATGACCCAGCCCGGAAGACCGGCGATCTCGGGGTTGGCAAGGACGAGGATGTCGTTGTTGAACCGGGTCACTTCGTTGCCGGCCCAGCCACGTTCGGCCGCAATGGCCTGCATCGCCGGGTTGTTCTCGTTGTAGTACTGGATACGTCCGTCGCCGTTCTTGTCCTCGAAGCCCAGAAGGCCCGTGGCCTCCCAGTTCGCCATCCACTGCGGCTTGTCGGCCACGGCGAGCGCTTCGCCTTCAAGGGCCTGTCCCGCCACCGCGTTGGGCCACATCGTCGTCATGACGTTGAGCCGCGCCATGGCGCCCACGGCCGGGGCCGAGAGGTAGAGAAGCGCGATGAAGACGAGCGCCCATCCGGCCGACCAGCGGGCGTCCGACACCTTCGGCACCGTGAAGAACCGGATGATGACGTGCGGCAGACCCG
>DAINOF010000268.1:0-3450 GCA_036735505.1 Paracoccaceae bacterium | reverse complement strand
CCTCGCCCGTCTTCATCTCGGCGATGTTGCCGCGATGCAGGAAGATGCCGCCCACGAGCTGCACGTCGAAGGCGCGCAGCCCCAGCGCCCGCCGCGCCGCCTCGCGGCAGTTGGCGAATGCCTCGGGGAGAAGGTCGTCAAGGCTCTCGCCGCCCCGGGCGCGTTCGGACAGCGCGGCCGTCTTCGCCTTGATCTCCTCGTCCGTCAGCGCCTGGAACTCCGGCTCGAGCGCGTTGATCTTCTGGACGATCGGCATGACCGACTTGACCTTGCGGTCATTCGGCGTACCGAAGACCTTCTTCGCGATCATTCCGAAACCGAGCATGCTTGTCTGGCCTTGTGGCAGGATCTGACAGGATCGTGGGGGGGAGATGTGCTTGCCCGTCCCTCCGACGCGCCATAGAAACGACAGGGAACGCGGCCCCTCCGATGACCACAGGCGATGTAAGGGGCCGACGGTTGAGTGTCAACGTCGCGCGCCCCGCGCTTGAAGGAAGGATAGCCCCAATGCACCGCATCCCCAAGGCCGCCCTCGCGGGCGCGCTCTGCCTCGCCACGGCGCTCGCCGGCGCCGCCGGCGCCCAGGAGACCGCGCCGCCGGTGACCGCCGACACCGTGGTGGCGACGGTGAACGGCACCGACATCACGCTCGGCCATATGCTCGTGCTGCGCGCCCGGCTGCCCCGCCAGTACCAGACGCTCCCGCCCGAGGCGCTGTTCGACGGCATCCTCGACCAGCTGATCCAGCAGGAGGTCCTGCGCGGCCAGTCCGAGGGCCTCGGCCGCGTCGGCCGCCTCGTCCTCGAGAACGAGGAGCGCACGCTGCACGCCGTCCAGATGGCCGAACGCCTCGCCGCCGAGCGCGTCACCGAAGACATGATCGAGGCCGCCTACGACGAAAGCTACGGCACGGTCGCGCCGGGAACGGAATACAGCGCCGCCCACATCCTCGTCGAGACCGAGGCCGAGGCGCAGGCCATCGTCGCGGAACTGGCCGCCGGCGCGGATTTCGCCGCCATCGCCCGCGACCGCTCGATCGATCCCGGCTCGGGCGCGGCGGGCGGCGATCTTGGCTGGTTCGGCCCCGGCATGATGGTCGAGCCCTTCGAGGCGGCGGTCACGGCCCTGGAACCGGGCGCGGTCTCGGCGCCGGTCGAGACGCAGTTCGGCTGGCACGTCATCCGCCTGAACGAGACCCGCGAGACGCCCCCGCCCGCGCTCGAGGACGTGCGCGCCGAGATCGTCCAGCAGCTCGAGCAGGAGGTGGTGGAGGCGGCTGTTGCAGAGCTTTCCGAAAACGCGGATATCTCGCGCGCCGAGCCCGGGTCGATCGACCCGGCGACGATCGGCGACATGAGCCTCCTCGAGGAGTGAGCCGGGCATGGCCAAGGTCGCAAAGAAGCTGAAGAAGCTCGAGACGAAGGTCCGCAAGCTCGCGCGGAAGGTCGAGGACAAGGATGCAGCGCCCACCAGGGCGCCCCTTGTCTCGCCGCTCGCGCCTACGGCCTTCCCCGACCTGCCACTGATCGAGGGCGTCCGCTTCGCCGCCGCGCAGGCGGGCGTCCGCTACGCGAACCGCACCGACGTCATGCTCGTCGAGCTGGCGCCGGGCACGGCCGTCGCCGGCGCCTTCACCCGGTCGGCCACGCGCGCCGCCCCGGTGCTCGACTGCGAGGCCAAGATCGGCGTGGATCCGTCCGGGGGGGCCGCGATCCTTGTCAATTCCGGCAACGCCAATGCCTTTACCGGCGCCGCCGGGGTCGCCGCCGTTCGCGCGGTGACCGAAGCCGTGGCCGCTGCGCTGAACCTCCCCGAGACGCGGGTGTTTACCTCCTCGACCGGCGTGATCGGCGAGCCGCTGCCGCACGACCGCATCGTGGCGAAGATCGCCGACCTGCGCGACGCGCTCTCGCCCGATGCCATCGCCGCGGCCGCCCGCGCCATCATGACGACCGACACCTTCCCCAAAGGCGCCGCCGCCACCGTCGAGATCGAGGGCCACCCGGTCCGCATCGCGGGGATCGCCAAGGGCTCGGGCATGATCGCGCCAGACATGGCGACCATGCTCGTCTACCTCTTCACCGACGCGCGGATCGCCCAGGACACCCTCCAGAAGCTCCTCTCGGGGCTGATGGACGAGACCTTCAACGCCATCACCGTCGACGGCGACACCTCGACTTCCGACGCGCTCCTCCTCGCCGCGACCGGCCGCTCGCCGGCGCCCGAGCTGCGCGACGCGCGCTCGAGGCCCTTCCGCGCCTTCCGCGACGCGCTCCGCACGGTCATGCTCGACCTCGCTCATCAGGTCGTCCGCGACGGCGAGGGCGCCACGAAATTCGTCGAGGTGCGCGTCACCGGCGCCGACAGCGCCGCCGACGCGCGCAAGGTCGCGATGTCCATCGCCAACTCGCCCCTCGTCAAGACCGCGATCGCGGGCGAGGACCCGAACTGGGGCCGCATCGTGATGGCGGTGGGCAAGTCCGGTGCGAGGGCAGACCGCGACCGCCTCTCGATCCGGTTCGGCGACCTGCTGCTGGCCGAGAAGGGCTGGCGCGCGCCCTCCTATTCCGAGACCGCGGCGGCGGCCTACATGAAGGGCGAGAGGCTCGTCATCGGCGTGGACCTCGGGCTTGGCGCGGGCGCCTACACGGCCTGGACCTGCGACCTGACGCACCGCTACATCGACATCAACGCCGACTACCGGTCCTGACGCGCCGATGAGGGTGGTCCTCGTCTCGGCCGTCGCGCTGGTCGACCGCGACGGCCGCGTGCTCCTCGCGCAGCGGCCCGAGGGCAAGTCGATGGCAGGTCTGTGGGAGTTCCCGGGCGGCAAGGTCGAGCCGGGCGAGACGCCCGAGGCCGCGCTGATCCGCGAGCTTCACGAGGAACTCGGCATCGGCACCTGGGCCTCCTGCCTCGCGCCGCTGACCTTCGCGAGCCATTCCTACCCCGACTTCCACCTCCTCATGCCGCTCTTCGCCTGCCGGAAATGGGAGGGCGAGCCGCAATCGCGCGAGGGACAGGCCCTCAGGTGGGTGCGCGCGGCAGACCTGCGCAGCTACCCGATGCCGCCTGCCGACCTGCCGCTCATCCCCATCCTGCGCGACTGGCTCTGAGACGAGGCCCCAAGGGCCTCCTTCATCTTGGAAAAAATACTCCGGGGAGAGCTCGAGAGGGGCAGAGCCCCTCTCGATCGTCGGCCGCGAGGCCGCGAAACGAAAGGGGCGGCCCGAAGACCGCCCCCACATTCCCGCAGGAGGACCCGGATCAGGCGAGCGACCGCTCGACCTCTTCCCGCTCGAAGATCTCGATGACGTCGCCCTGGCGAACGTCCTCATAGCTCTCGAAGGCCATCCCGCATTCCTGGCCCGACTGGACCTCGGCCACCTCGTCCTTGAAGCGCTTCAGCGTCTTCAGCGTGCCTTCGTGGATCACCACGTTGTCGCGCAG
>DAINOF010000267.1:0-3459 GCA_036735505.1 Paracoccaceae bacterium | reverse complement strand
CAGGCTGCCGTGAAGGACATGTTCAACGACTTCGCCTTCCGCGACGAGGTCGGCCTCGCCGGCGTCAACTCGATCAACTGGGCGCGGGTGCTGGCGCAGGTGGTCTACTACTTCACCGCCGCCGTGAGCCTCGGCGCCCCCCACCGCGCCGTCTCCTTCACCGTTCCCACCGGCAACTTCGGCGACATCTACGCCGGCTCCATCGCCCGCCACATGGGCCTGCCGATCGAGAAGCTGGTGATCGCCACCAACCACAACGACATCCTGCACCGGACCTTCGTCACGGGCGATCACCGCAAGGAGGGCGTGCGCCCCTCCATCAGCCCGTCGATGGACATCCAGGTGTCCTCGAACTTCGAACGCGCGCTTTTCGACGCCTACGGCCGCGACGGCGGCGCGGTGGCGCAGCTCATGGCGGAACTGAAGACGGGCGGCTTCACCATCAGCCAGGGCGCGATGGAGGCGCTCCGCGAGGTCTACGCCTCAGGCCGCACCTCCGAAGGAGAGACCGCCGCCACGATCCGCCGCACGCTCGGGGCGACGGGCGAACTGCTCTGCCCCCACACGGCCGTCGGCGTGAAGGTGGCCGAGGACCATCTGGGCCCCACCCCCATGATCACGCTCGCCACCGCGCATCCCGCGAAGTTTCCCGACGCCGTCGAGGCCGCGACCGGCATCCGTCCGCCCCTTCCAAAGCGCATGGCCGACCTCTATGACAGACCGGAGCGCGTGACCGAGGTCGCCAACGACCTCCACGCGATCGAGGGACACATACGGGAGCGTCGCGCCAGGTGACGGTCGAGCTGCACACACTGCCGAACGGCGTCCGCGTCGTCACCGAACACATGCCCGGTCTCCTCTCGGCCGCCGTCGGCGTCTGGGTCAGCGCGGGTGGCCGGCACGAGCGCGCCGAACAGAACGGCATCGCCCATTTCCTCGAACACATGGCCTTCAAGGGCACGACGCGGCGCAGCGCGCTTCGGATCGCGGAAGAGATCGAGGACGTCGGCGGCTACATCAACGCCTATACCTCGCGCGAGACCACCGCCTACTACGTCCGCGTGCTGGGCCAGGACGTGCCACTCGCGCTCGACGTGGTGGCCGACATCCTCCTCAACCCCGTCTACGCGCCCGAGGAGATCGAGGTCGAACGCGGCGTGATCCTGCAGGAGATCGGGCAGGCCCACGACACGCCCGACGACATCATCTTCGACTGGCTGCAGGAAGCCGCCTATCCCGGCCAGCCGATGGGCCGCCCGATCCTCGGACCGTCCGAGAACGTCAGCGCCTTCTCGCGCGAGGATCTGTCGCGCTTCGTCGCGGAACGCTACGCGCCGGGCGAGATGATCATCGCCGCGGCGGGCGCGGTGGACCACGGCCAGATCGTGAAGCTGACCGAACAGCTCTTCGGCCACCTGCCGCCCAAACCCGTCGCCGCCGCCGAGCCCGCCCGCTTCACCGGCGGCGAGTTCCGCCGCCAGAAGAAGCTGGAACAGGCCCATTTCGCGCTGGCCTTCGAGACGCCCGGCTACCGCGACCCCGCCGTCTACACCTCGCAGGTCTTCGCGACCGCGCTTGGCGGCGGCATGTCCTCGCGGCTGTTCCAGGAAGCGCGCGAGGTGCGCGGCCTCTGCTACACGATCTTCGCCCAGGCCGGCGCCTTCGCCGACAGCGGCATGACGACGATCTATGCCGGCACCAGCGCCGCCCAGATCGCCGAGCTTGCGGGGCTCACCATGGACGAGATCCGCAAGTCCGCCTCCGAGATGACCCCGGCCGAGGTCGCCCGCGCCCGCGCCCAGATGAAGGCGGGGCTGCTCATGGGGCTCGAAAGCCCCACCTCGCGGGCCGAGCGCAACGCTCGCATGGTCGCGATCTGGGATCGCGTGCCGCCGATCGAGGAAACGGTCGAGCGGATCGAGACCGTCACCACCGAGGCCGTGCGCGACTTCGCCGGCCGCCTCGCGACCGACGCGCCGCTCGCGCTGGCGCTCTACGGGCCAGTGTCGAAGGCGCCCGCCGCCGAAGCCCTGAAGGCGAGGCTCGCCGCCTGATGCTCCTTCGACGCCGGACGGTCGCGATCGAGACCGAACGGATGACCCTGCGCCCCCCGGGCCATGGCGACTACCGCGCCTGGGCCGCGTTGCGCGAGGCCAGCACCGCCTTCCTCGTCCCGTGGGAGCCGTCGTGGTCCTCGGACCACCTGACGCGCAAGTCCTTCACGAACCGCGTCTACTGGGCGCAACGCTCGATCTCGCAAGGAACGGCCGTGCCGATGCTTCTCGTCCGGCGCGAGGACCAGACACTGCTGGGCGCGATCACGCTCGACAACATCCGCCGCGGCCCCGCGCAGGCCGGTACGCTGGGTTACTGGGTGGGCGAGCCCTTCGCCCGGCAGGGCTACATGCGCGAGGCCATCACCGCGCTCGTCCACCACGCCTTCCGCTCGATGGACCTTTCGCGGATCGAGGCCGCCTGCCTCGCCGAGAACGCGGCCTCGCGCGGCGTGCTCGAGAAATGCGGCTTCAAGTACGAAGGCGTGGCGCAGAGCTATCTCCAGATCCACGGCCGCTGGCGCAACCACGTCCTCTACGCGAACCTCAGAAGCGACCGGCGCGGCAAGACCGACGTCGGTTGAGCCTTCCCACCGGGACCGGACCCTCTATCCTCCGCCCCATGCAGGCCCCCTTCCCCGACTGGTTCGCGCGCCGCGGCTGGACGATCCACCCGCACCAGTCCGACATGCTGGCGCGCGCGGGCGCGCCTGCGCTCCTCCTCATCGCGCCCACCGGCGGCGGCAAGACGCTGGCGGGGTTCCTGCCCACGTTGTCGGAACTGACCGCGGCCCCCGGCCCCGGCCTCCACACCCTCTACGTCTCGCCGCTCAAGGCGCTCGCCTCCGACATCCGCCGCAACCTGATGACCCCGATCACCGAGATGGCGCTGCCGATCCGGGTCGAGGATCGCACCGGCGACACCTCGGCCACCGCCAAGCGCCGCCAGCGCGCTGACCCGCCGCATATCCTGCTCACCACCCCCGAAAGCCTCGCCCTGCTCCTGTCCTACGAGGACGCGCCCCGCACCTTCGCGGGGCTCGAGCGCGTGATCGTCGACGAAATCCACGCGCTGTCCGAATCGAAGCGCGGCGACCAGCTCATGCTGGCGCTGGCCCGGCTCCAGACGCTCCGCCCCGGCCTCCGCCGCGTGGGCCTGTCGGCCACGGTTGACGATCCCGCCCAGATCGCGCGCCTCCTCGCCCGCCACCCCGACCCCTGCCAGATCCTCCACGCCGACCCCGGCCCCGACCCCGACATCCGGATGCTTCAGACCTCCGCAAAACCCCCGTGGGCGGGCGGCGGCGGCCGCTACGCCATCCCCGACGTGCTCGCCGAGGTCAGGCGCCACCGCACCACGCTCATCTTCCACAACACCCGCGCCCAGGCCGAGTTGTTCTTCCAC
>DAINOF010000266.1:0-3477 GCA_036735505.1 Paracoccaceae bacterium | reverse complement strand
AGCGTGATCGAGACGAAGCCGACGCTGATCCCCGAGCAGTCGACGGGGATCAAGGGGACAGGCGCCAAGGGCGTGTACCGGCCGGACGTCGCGGCGCCGCGCGAAGTATACGCCGTGCGGGCCGCGTCGGCCGAAGGCGCAGACCTCTGGCGGGACCCTGCCCTCCTCGAGCAGCTGTTCCTGACCGACCGTCTCAAGCGCGCGATCAAGGAGGCCGGGATCAAGGCGCGAAGGATGACCATGCGCAAATGCGTGGTGGTCGCATGACCCGCCGCGCGCATCAGCCCATCGATGGCCTGACCGAAAGCCTCGGCCGCCGCGCCGAGGTCGAGGGCATGGCGCGGGGGCTGCGGCTCGGAACCCGGCGCGCGCTCCTGCGCTGGGCAGTCCTCTGGGGCGTGGCGCTTGCGCTTGCGGCTCTTGTGGCGGCGACGGCGGGCGGGCTCGGCTGGCTGCCGCTCGTCACGGTCCTCCTCGCCCTCGTCGCGCTCGGCGGCCTGGTCTCGGCGCGGGCGCGCGCGGGCCGCCGGATCAACGACGCGCGCGACGGTCTCGACGGTCTGGACGGCACGCTGTCCGAACTCGCCCGCGACCCGCGAAAGGATCATCTGCCGTGACCCCCGAACTCACCGTCCTCGCGCTTTCCGTGCTCCTCCTCCTCGTCCAGCTCGCCTGGGCCGCGACCCGCGCGAACCTCGAGGTGGGCTCGTCCTGGTTCCTCTCCCCCCGCGACACGCCCCCGCCCGAAGTGTCCCGCGGCACGAACCGGCTCAAGCGCGCCTATGCCAACCACGTCGAGGCGCTCGTCCCCTTCGCCGCCGCGGCCCTCCTCGTCGCCGTCTCGGGCCAGTCGAGCGCCTTCACGGCCGCCTGCGCCTGGGCCTACCTCGCCGCGCGCATCCTCTTCGTGCCCGCCTATCTCTACGGCTGGGTCCCCGCGCGGTCGATCCTCTACGGGATCGGCTACGTCGCCACGGGCCTCATGGCCCTCGCGGCGCTCCTGTGACCTTGATCGTCAGCCATACGTTATCCATACGACATCCATACGCTTTCCATACGCCCGGAATCCCGCCCGAACCCCCGAAGGAGACCCCATGTCCAGCTACGACGTCATCGTGATCGGCTCCGGCCCCGGCGGCTACGTCTGCGCCATCCGCTGCGCCCAGCTGGGGCTGAAGACCGCCTGCGTGGAGGGCCGCGAGACCTTGGGCGGCACCTGCCTCAACGTGGGCTGCATCCCCTCGAAGGCGCTCCTGCACGCCACCCACCAGCTTCACGAAGTCCATGAGAACTTTGAGAAAATGGGGCTGATGGGCGGGGCGCCATCGGTCGACTGGGGCAAGATGCTGGCCTACAAGTCCGACGTGATCGCACAGAACACGAAAGGCATCGAGTTCCTCTTCAAGAAGAACAAGGTCGACTGGATCAAGGGCTGGGCCACGATCCCCGAAGCGGGCAAGGTCAAGGTCGGCGAGACGACCTACGAGGCGAAGAACATCGTCATCGCCACCGGCTCCGAACCCTCCACCCTCCCGGGCGTGACGGTCGACGAGGATGTCGTCGTCACCTCCACCGGCGCGCTCGAATTGTCCAGCATTCCCAAGACCATGGTGGTGATCGGCGCGGGCGTCATCGGGCTCGAGATGGGCTCGGTCTACGCCCGCCTCGGGGCGAAGGTGACGGTGGTGGAATACCTCGACCAGATCACCCCGGGCATGGACGCCGAGGTCCAGAAGACCTTCAAGCGGATCCTGGAAAAGCAGGGGCTGAAGTTCATCATGGGCGCCGCCGTGAAGGGGGTCGAGACCGCGAAGGGCAAGGCCAAGGTCACCTACGCGCTGCGCAAGGACGACAGCGAACACACCCTCGAAGCCGACACCGTCCTCGTCGCCACCGGCCGCAAGCCCTTCACCGACGGCCTCGGCCTCAAGGACCTCGGCATCGCCATGTCCCAGCGCGGACAGGTGGAAACCGACGCGCACTGGCGCACCAACCTCCCCGGCATCTGGGCCTTGGGCGACTGCATCGCGGGCCCCATGCTCGCCCACAAGGCCGAGGACGAGGGCATGGCCGTGGCCGAAACCATCGCGGGCCAGGCGGGCCACGTGAACTACGGCGTGATCCCCGGCGTGATCTACACGCACCCCGAGGTCGCCACGATCGGCCTGACCGAGGAACAGCTCAAACAGGAGGGCCGCGCCTACAAGGCGGGCAAGTTCTCCTTCATGGGCAACGGCCGCGCCAAGGCCAATTTCGCGGCCGACGGCTTCGTCAAGATCCTCGCCGACAAGGACACAGACCGCATCCTCGGCGCCCACATCATCGGGCCCATGGCGGGCGACCTCATCCACGAGATCTGCGTCGCGATGGAATTCGGCGCCGCCGCCGAGGACCTCGCCCGTACCTGCCACGCGCATCCCACCTACTCCGAAGCGGTGCGCGAGGCCGCGCTCGCCTGCGGCGACGGGCCGATCCACGCCTGAGGGATCGGGCGAACGGCCCTCTCGGCTTCATCTTGGCCAAAATACTCCGGGGGGCCGCGGAGCGGCGGGGGCAGAGCCCCCTCCTCGGTCTCCGCCGCGCCCCTACCGGGGCTCGGCGAGCATCCTCAAGCCGCCCGTCACGTCGGCGCGAACGGCAAGCCGCAGTCCCGGCTCGTCCCCCGCCTTCAGCGCGGCAAGGATCAGGCGGTGGTTCCGCGGCGGCTCGCTGCGCCTCAGCCGGGCATAGAGCGCCCGCATCGTCGGGCCAAGCTGCAGCCAGACGGTCTCGGCCATGGCCAGCATCGCGGGCGCCTGTGCCCGAAGGTACAGCGTCCGGTGGAACTCGAGGTTCGTGCGGATATAGGCCACCGCGTCGCCCCGCGCCGTCGCCTCGGCGATGGTGGCGTTGATCGCGGTCAGCCGCTCGATCAGCGCCATGTGCGCCCGCGGCAGCGCCCGGCTCGCGAGCTCGGTCTCGATCAGCGCGCGCAGCGCCGCCAGTTCCTCGATCCGCTCGTTCGAAGGCTCGGGCGTCGCCACCCGGCCCGAAGACGACAGGGTCAGCGCCCCCTCGGCCACGAGCCGGCGCACCGATTCCCGCGCCGGGGTCATCGAGACGCCGAACTCCCGCCCGATCCCGCGCAGGGTCAGCGCCGCCCCCGGTGCGATCTCGCCGTGCATGATCCGCGCGCGCAGGCTGCGGTAGACGCGGTCATGCGCGGCAAGCGAGGTGTCTGCGGGGCGGGTCTGGAGCAGCATGGCGGAACCGACTGTGATCCTTGCGCCCTGTCCGGTCAATCGGCGAAGCGGAAGCGGTGCAACGCAGCGCCCTCGCGCCTCAGCCAGCCGCGGGCGGTGCGATGGTCGCCGTAAAGCCGGCGGACCTCGGCCCAGAAGGCGGGTCCGTGGTGCATGTGGACCAGATGCGCGACCTCGTGCGCGGCGACGTAGTCGAGCACCTCGGGCGGCGCCATGACGAGCCGCCAGGAGAACA
>DAINOF010000265.1:0-3489 GCA_036735505.1 Paracoccaceae bacterium | reverse complement strand
GACGGCGCGCCGGCGGCGCTGGCGCAGGTCGTGCGCGGGTTCCTCGGCCAGGCGATGGCCCATGCCGAGGCGGGGCGGCGGGCGCCGCGGACCACCGGCGAGGTGGACCTTCCCGAGGAACTCGTCGACGCGCTCGACGCGGACGCGGAGCTGGCGGAGGCCTTCGGGCGGCTCACGCCGGGGCGGCAGCGGAGCTATGGGATCGCGCTGTCCTCGGCCAAGGCGTCCGCCACGCGGGCGGCGCGGGTCGTGCGGTTCCGCGAGCGCATCCTGGCGGGCAAGGGAGCGACCGAACGGTGAACGCGCGACCGCGAGGCGGACAAGTGGGTGCGCCGGGGGCGCGGCCGGGACGCGAGAGCCGCCCGTCGCGCCCCGCGTCCGTTATGCGGGATCGGGCGCTTTCCGGAAGAGGCTGAACTGGAAGCTCTGCCGCGCGCCCCAGGGCGTCAGGTGTGCGTGCAGGCGGTGCGCGACGGGCGCCAAGCCCGCGCCCAGTTCGCGGGCGAGCGTCCCGGGGCTGTAGCGGACGACGGGCAGCCCGCTGCACCTTTCGGGCCCGTCGGGCGCGAAGGTGGCGACGATGGCGTGGCCGCCGGGGACGAGGGCACGGTGGAGCCGCTCGACATTGGCGGCGCGGTCGGCGGGGTCGACGAGGAAGTGGAAGGCCGCACGGTCGTGCCAGAGGCCGAAGCGTCGCCCGGGCGTCCAGCGCGTCACATCGGCGGCGATCCATGTCACGCGGTCGCCCTCGGGCCCGAGCCGCGCCCGCGCCGCGTCGAGCGCCGCCTGCGACAGGTCGAGGACCGTGACGTCGCGGACCCCGCGGGCGAGAAGGGCAGCGGCGAAGCGGGAGGTCCCGCCGCCGATGTCGACGACCGACGTTCCGGCGTCCAGACCCGCGACATGGGCTAGGTCCAGCGAGACCGAGGGGTCATCCTGGTGCCAGCTGAGCTCGGGGTCGGCCTTCTGCCGATAGACGCTCTCCTAGTGGTCCGCCCTGTCCGCCATGGCGTCCTCCATCCGGGCTGCGGCCCTATTTCCGGCGCACCCGGGGCACGCCCGTCCGCGCGACGCGATAACGCGCCTCGGGATGGGGCGGGTGCCCTTCGGTCCGGGTCCAGTAGGCCGGGCCGCCGCGGCGGAGCCAGAGGGGCAGGGTGAGCGCGAGGCCGGCGACGAAGCCGCCCGCATGGGCCCAGTAGGCCACGCCGCCTTCGCCCGGCGCGGCCGAGAAGCCGCCGAAGAGCTGGAGCGCGAACCACAGGCCCAGCATCAGCCAGGCGGGAACCGGGATGATGCGGATGATGATGACGAAGAACAGGAGGATGTCGACGCGCGCCCTGGGGAACAGCAGAAGGTAGCCGCCCAGCACCGCCGCAATGGCCCCCGAGGCGCCGACCATCGGCACGGCCGAGCCGGGATCGGCGGCCACCTGCAGCCCCGCCGCCGCGAGCCCGCCCGCGAGGTAGAAGGCGAGAAAGCCGAGGTGGCCCATCTCCTCCTCGAGGTTGTCGCCGAATATCCAGAGAAACAGCATGTTGCCCAGAAGGTGCATCACCCCGCCGTGCAGGAACATCGAGGTGAAGTAGGTCACCGGGTCCGAGAGCCGGGGCACCAGGCCCCAGACGAGATACACGCGCTGGAGCACGTCCGCATCGGAGTAGAGCGGCCACATCCAGGCGAAGATGCCCACGTTCGCCGCGATGAGCGCGTAGGTGACGACGGGCGTCTTCTCGGACGGGTTGTGGTCGCGGATCGGGAACATGGGCGCCACATTGGACGCGCGCGGTGGCGCGTCAAGCCGCGGCGCGGACAAAAGGAGGTCAGAACGCAGGCAGGCTCACCCGGATCTGGAGCGTCTCGAGCCCCGGGTTGTCGTCGTAGATCCCGGCGTTCGAGCGGTGGTCGAGCGCGAGGCCCACGCGGATGCCCGCGGCCATCTTGATGCCGATCTCGAGCCCCGAGCGGAACTGGAGCGTGCCGCCGAGGTCCGGCCCGCCGCCGCCCGCGCGGTAGAGGCCGGGCATGATGTGGCCCTGGAGGTAGAGCGCCCCGGCTCCCTCGACGGTGTAGAGCGCGCCTGCGCCGACCCAGGCGGCGCCCTCGGTGGTGAGCGAGGCGCCGACTGCGGGCTGGAAGGGGTCGAAGCGGACGGCCGCGTCGCGCCGGATGGAAAGCTCGGCGCCGCGGGCGTCGTCCTGGAAGAACGCGGTGCCGGTCGCCACGGACCAGCGCAGGGGCGTCCCGCTCGCGGCGAGGCAGCCCGTGGGGCAATGGGAAAGCCCCATGTCGACAAGCGAGGCGCCCAGCACGAGCGCCGCCAGGGTGCCGTCCATGCGGCTGGTCTCCGTCGTGGTCCCGTGCCGTCCTAACCGGTCGGGAGGGGCCGCGCCATCCCCGTGGTGCGAGTTGGGGCGCATCCGTTGCCGCCGCGCCGCGGGGGGCGTCGCAGGGGGCTTTGCACGGGACGCTGCGGCTGGCTAGGGTGCCCGCGACCCCGGTCCTGACCCGGGGTCCGCGGCGCCCGCGTGGTGGAATGGTAGACACAGGGGACTTAAAATCCCCAGGCTTCGGCCGTGCCGGTTCGAGTCCGGCCGCGGGCACCAGCGTTGCTCAGGCGACCCGGGCGGCCTTGCGCCGCCGCCCGCCGGCGCGGGCGAGGCCGAGCGCGGCGAGGCCGGAGGCGAGCATGAGAAGCGGTGCGGGAAGGGGCGCGACGACGGGGACGGGGGCCGAGAGAAGGCGGCCGGTCCCGGAGTAGAGGAAGTAGCTGTCTCCGCTACTGAACCAGGTTCCTCCGTCTCCGAATTCAAACGTTCCGAAGGTCGTCCCGCCGTTCATGAAGATGTACTCGCCGACCGTGACACCGTGCGGGGCCAGTTCATAACACCCATGCTCGGCCGCGATTCGGAAGCCGCAATAGGAGAGGTAGCCCGCCGATGCATCGAAGGTGACCTTCTCGAAGAAGTAGTCGCCGAGAAAATCCGGCCATTCTTCCTCGGGTGAGTTCTTTCCGTTCGTGGGGCATCGACCGATCAACCATGCGTCGCACACGACGGTGGACGCGTTGAAGCCGATCCGGCCGGTGATGCTCAGGAAGTCGCTGAACTCTGTGTCGATCGTCGAGAGCGCATCGAGTTCCGGGGGAACAAAGTCGTTGCAGAACACCCCGATCTTTCCGGACAGCCGCGGATAGACGTCACAACCTTCGGGAACATCCGCATCAGCGGATGCTTCGGCGGTGGCAACAAAAACCTCTGAATCAAACGAAGCTGCTGTCAGCGTCAGCTCATAGACCCACATGTCCGGCGTGAAGGTCGCCCCCTCCGAGGTCGAAGGAGCCGCACCGAAGGCAAGTCCGGCAATCAGGGCGATCAGAGGTCGCATCACACACCTCAAAGGAGTTAACGAACTGTTAACCGGACTAGGGGGTTGGTTCGATTCGAGCAACGGTGGGGTGCGCCCGGAGGGCGCCGCCGGGGCAATTTG
>DAINOF010000264.1:0-3505 GCA_036735505.1 Paracoccaceae bacterium | reverse complement strand
GATGCAGGGCTACGAGGGCGAGGCCTGCGGCGAATGCGGGAACTACACGCTGGTGCGGAACGGGACCTGCATGAAGTGCAACACCTGCGGCGCCACGAGCGGGTGCAGTTGACGACTTTCGCCTGAGTGCAGGCACTCTGGCGAGCGAACAGGGTGGGGCGGCTCCATAGCCCTTCCCACTCTCTCACGGGGCGGGTGCGCTCGCCCCCGACGCGGATCGGGCCGCAGGCAGAAACCGGGCGGTACACAAAACGAGCCTGATCAGCGAAACTCAAGGGCTCCCCTCGGGGGGCCCTCTTTCGTTGCCGAAAGGGGAGGGAGGTGCCCGGCACTCGCCCGACCTCCGCCCGGGAGGCTTCGCCGGTGACGACATGCCGAGAAAACGGGCATTGCGGCGGACCGGCGCGGGCAGGCCAGCCGGGCGAGGCGGCCTTCGGGCGAATTCCGGGGGGCCTCTCCCCAAACGTGGTGAACTTCGTCCGTTCGGTTTTGTGTGGGGATTGATGATGATTCGGTTTCTGGCTTCGGCCACCCTGTTGGCGCTCCTGCCCCTGTCTTCCGCGTCTGGCGCGACATTCACCTATGACACGTCGGCCACCCTCACGCTCACGAGCGTGGAGGGCGGGCCGCTAAGCGTGAACGGCGGGCCGGGCAACGTTTCCATCTTTCCGATCCTGTCCAACATCGGCGGGTCTGAAAACACGTTTGGAGGGACGACCGAGCGGGACGGTTCCGTGACCGAAACCGATGCGGGACTCGGGGGCATCGCCGCAGAGGTATCCGGCTCGGGTGCGTCGGGTCCGCAGGTGTCGTTCGCCCTGTCTAGCGCAAGCGGAGCGCCCGGCTTCGCGATACGCACCAACGGCCTGTCGGCGGTCACGGCGAACTTCACCTTGTCCTTCAACCACCGCATTTCCACGACCGCCACATTACTCAGTTCAACCGCCTCGGTTTTGAGCGTCGTCCGGCTCACGGAATTTCGTAACAACAGAGCAACCGTGCTGTTCGAAGATCTTCTCCTGCTCAACACCGGTTTCACTCTGGTTGGTCCCGCCGCGGAACAGGCCGAAGAAGCAGGAACCCTCTCGTTCAGCTTCTTTGTGCCTCAGGGCGTCATGTTGCTGGATGGCGGACTGCTCTTGACCATCGGGGCAAACGGACAGGCCCAGACATATGCCGAAGCGACGCCTGCGCCCATTCCGGTGCCGCCCTCGGCCGCGATGTTCGCCGCAGGACTGGGCCTCCTCACGCTCCTGCGCCGGCGCCGAGGGCTCAGCGCGCGCACCTGAGGCCGCGGCGGGCCCCCCGCGAAGGGCGCAGGGACGCCGCGGCGGACAGGTCTGGGTTCCTCCGGGCGGTGTCGATCCCACGGCGGCCCCGTCGCCGGTCCGAGGTCGCGGGAGGGAAGGGGGCTGGCTCTGCCCGCCGTCCCGCGCGGCGGGCTTTCGGGTCTGACGACCCTCCACCGGCAGATCCTCCGGGCGGCCCGCTCGAGCTCACTCCCGCGCCTGAGCCGAGAACACACCGTCCGACCGCGACACCGCCCCCGACAAAGGCCCCTCCGTCCACTCGAGATCCGTCGTGTGCCGCCCCTCGATCCCCTGTGCCCGCTCACCCAGGATCGCGCCGGTCCCGTCCATCGCCACGCGCGCCGCCATCCCCGGTGCCTCGAGCACCCCCGTCCCGCCGACCACGATCCGCGCGTCGCCCCTGTCGTCCCGGACAAGGACACCCGACAGCCCCACCGACCCCTCGGGATGCCGGAACCCCGCCACGCCCTCGGTCACGAAGTTCCCGACCGAGCCCGACACCTCCCGCCGGTCGAAGTCGAGATCGAGCGCCAGATCCGCCACATGGTCGAGCCGCGGGCCCCCGCCCGCCCAGCCGGTCACCACGCCGCGGTAGGCGCCCGACCCGCTGCGCGGCAGATCCGCCCAGCGCGTCGGCCCCTCGACCGCCGCGATCCGCCCCACCGCGTCCCATTGCGCCGCCCCGATCTCGAGCGCCTCCGACAGGCTCCGCTCCGGCCCGACGAGCGCGCCCCCGTCCTCCGGCACCTCGCACCCCGCAAGGATAGCCCCGACCCCCAGCATCGCCACCACCATCCGCCCGTCCATCACCGCCTCCGCCCATGCCAGCCTCGGGGCGCATCGGGCGCCCGGCCCCCGGCGCTAGGCAATAGCGCGGCCCGCGCCACGGGGCGTCATCGCCCGGCACGCGCCGCCCCCCGCAGGTTTCCCCTTGCCAGTCCCCCGCATCCGGTATCCCCTCCGGCCATGAGCCCCGCGCATCCCCCGATCTTCGACGGCCACAACGACCTGCTCTTCCATCTCCACCGCGGCACGATCACCCGCGACGAGGTGATCCACGGCCATGCCAAGGGCCATCTCGACCTGCCGCGCGCGCGGGCAGGGGGCCTTGCCGGCGGTCTCTTCGCGCTCTTCGTCCCGGGCCAGATGGACGGCGCCGCCTTCATGGCCGCGATGGAGGCCGCGCGCTACGACGTGCCGCTCCCCGAGGCGGTGGGCTGGTCCGAGGGCGTCCGCACCGCCGCCTCGCAGGCGGCGCACCTCCTCGCGCTCGACCGCGCGGGCGCGCTGGCGCTCTGCCGCGGCGTGGCCGGGATCGAGACGGCGATGCAGGGCGGCACCCTCGCCGCCGTCATGCACATGGAAGGCGCCGAGGCGATCGACGCCGAATTCCACATGCTCGAACTGTTCCACGCGGCCGGCCTGCGCTCGCTCGGGCCGGTCTGGTCGCGGCCCACGATCTTCGGCCACGGCGTGCCCATGCGCTTTCCCGGCGACCCCGACACCGGGCCCGGCCTCACCGACACGGGCCGCGCGCTCGTCGGCGCCTGCAACGCGATGGGCATCCTGATCGACCTGTCGCACCTGAACGAGAAGGGCTTCGACGACGTGGCGGCGCTCTCCTCGGCGCCCCTCGTCGCCAGCCACTCGAACGCCCACGCGCTCTGCCCCTCCTCGCGCAACCTCACCGACCGCCAGCTCGCCATGATCGCCGAAAGCGACGGGCTTGTCGGCCTCAACTTCGCCGCCTGCTTCCTGCGCGCGGACGGGCGGATGAAGCCCGACTTCGGCATCGAGGTCATGCTGCGCCACCTCGACCACCTGATCGACCGCCTGGGCGAGACGCGGGTGGCGCTCGGGTCGGACTTCGACGGGGCGGTGATCTCGAACGCCATCGGCGACGTGGCAGGGCTCGTGGCACTGCGCGAGGCGATGCGCGCCCACGGCTACGACGACGCCCTCATGGACAGGCTCTGCCACGGCAACTGGCTGCGCGTCCTGCGCGCCACGCTCGCGGACTGACGCGAAGGCCCGCCCTCAGCGCGCCCCGCGCGACAGCGCCGCCACGCCGGTGCGGGCCATCTCCACGAGGCCGAGCGGCCGCATCAGCCCCGCGAAAGCCTCGATCTTGTCGGAGGTCCCGGTGATCTCGAAGACGAACGAGCTCAGCGTCGAATCGACCACGTTCGCCCGGA
>DAINOF010000263.1:0-3533 GCA_036735505.1 Paracoccaceae bacterium | reverse complement strand
GAGAAACTGCACCCTTCCACCCCAAACCCACGGTCGGGCGGCTGCAGCATTGCCGTGAGCGGCAACGCTCACTTCACGGCCTGGACGTCGGTGCGCGAGAAATCGTCACCCACGAAGAGCAGGGGCACCTGCAGCCTCGTCGCGAGCTCGTAGGCGAAGCAATCGCCGAAATTCAGACCGGCCGGGTGCTGGCCCTTGCCCCAAGCCTCGTAGACATCGGCGACCCGTCGGGCCGTCGCCAAGGAGGGAGAATCCACGACGATGCCGAGTCCATCGATCAACTCCGACATGTCGTCGGCGATCCCGCGTCTGGCCGCCACGATCAAGGCTTCGGCGACATTGGCGGCCGACATGTGCAACGTGTCGGCATCGGCGATGGTGCCCGCGATCCCGTCGGCCCCTGCTTCGCCGAGGATAACCGCCATCAGCGCCGAGGTGTCGATGGCGATCACCGTGGCAGTCCATCGTCGTCATAGAGGAAGTCCTGGCTGCGTGCCGCCTCGGCGCTGCCACGCGCGAGCTTGGCGGCGGCCGACCTGCGTGCGCGTGCAATCGCCTCGAGCCTCGCCGCCCGGGTCGGGGCCGGACCTACCGGAACGATACGGGCCGTCGGCCGACCATGGCGCATCAGGACGATGTCTTCGCCGCCCTCGGCGCGACGAACCAGATCGGTCAATCGTGCCTTCGCTTCCGAGATCGGAATCTCCATGAACCTTCTCGCTGCTGCGTCGGCTTTTGGACCATATTTTGGACCAATCTGTCAAGAAATGGCCGTCGTCGTGGTGCTGCACATCGCGTCGGGGGTACGCGAAGAGGGAGCCCTGCTGACAGTCGACGCCCCCGCGCCCGGGTTCGCCCACCATCAGTGGGCGGAGCATCTTCATCCGGTTCCTCTTGGCCCCCCACAGGCAAGCGTATCGCCGAGCGAGGCCGACCCGCCACCGCTGCATGACTGCGGATTCCGACGAAGCCGGCCACCCATTCCGATCTGAAGTCGGCCGGCGTTCCGATTTGAAGCCGGCCAGTCTTCCGATCTGAAGCCGGCCACGGTTCCGATCCGATGTCGGCCACCTTGGCGTCACGCTTCGGGTCACGGTGATCATCCGGAAGGTGCCGGCACCGGTCAAGGCGGCGGCGTCTTCGCCATCTTCCGGCGGAGGCTCTCGCCGCGGAGTTCGATGCGGTAGGCGTTGTGCACGAGCCGATCGAGCATCGCGTCGGCGATCGTCGGGTTGCCGATGATGTCGTACCAGGCGTCGACCGGCGCCTGGCTGGTGACGATCGTTGACCGGCGGTCGTAGCGATCCTCGACGATCTCCAGCAGGTCTCGCCGCTGCTCGGCGTCGAGCTGCTCGGGGCCCCAGTCGTCGAGGATGAGGAGTTCCACGCGGCCGAGGCTGCGCAGCAGACGGGCGTGGCGTCCGTCGCCGCGGGCGAGGGCCAGGGTGGCGAGCAACCGCGGCAGCCGGTGGTAGGCAACCGAGAAGTCCTCGCGACAGGCGCGCTCGCCCAGCGCGCAGGCGAGCCAACTCTTGCCGACCCCGCAAGGCCCGGTGATCAGCAGGTTGTGCCGGCCGCGGATGTAGTCGCAGCCGGCGAGCTTCAGGAAGAGGGCACGGTCGAGGCCGCGCTCGGCGCGGAAGTCGACGTCCTCGACGCAGGCCTGATGGCGCAGGCGCGCCGCCCGCGCGCGGGCCTCGAAGCGCTTTTGCCGGCGCGCGGTGACCTCACGGTCGAGCAGGAGTGCGAGCCACTCCGGGTGGGACAGGCTCCCCACCTCCGGCTGGGATTCCAGTTCGCTGAACGCTTTGGCCATGCCTTCGAGGCCGAGGCTGGTGAGGAGGTCGAGGGTCGGATGGCGGAGCATGATCGTCGTCCTCCTCAATGGAAGTAGCCAGGGCCGCGGAGGTTGGCGTGCTCGACGATGGCGGATGGGCTGGGCTTCCTGCGATCGAGGCCGGTCTCCAGGATCGAGGCCCACGATGGAGGTAGGGCTCCGACAGGTGAGCGCGCCGATCTCGACCGCCCGCGCCGCGACCGTCTCCGCCCGTGCACGGTCGAGGTCGCGGAACAGCCGCAGGATGCCGAGGCAGCTGCGGAACCCCTGCTCGGGGTGCGGGCGGCGTGCCAGGATCGCGATGATCAGCCCCTCCGTGTTCGGGCCGATCGTCGCCGCCCAGCGGCGGAAGCGGTCGGGCGTCCATTCGGCGTAGCGGCGGTGCGCGCTCGGCATGTGGTCGGAGGTCGTGGCGTGGCGGGGGCCGTGATAGCGCCGCTCGTGGACCGCAACGCGCCGGCCGCGGTGGAAGATCTCGACCATCCGCGCGGTGGCACGCAGGTCGACCTGCTCGCGGATCAACGCGTGCGGCACGGAGTAGAAGAAGCTCTCGTGCTCGACGTGATAGTCGAGCGAGACCCGGGCGAGCCGCCACTCGGCGTACTCGTACGGGCTCGCCGGCAGCTCGGCGAGTGCTGCGCGCTCGATCGTCTCGAAGAGATGGCGACGCGTCACGCCGACCCGCTTCATGACGTGGTCGTTGATGCGGTCGAGCGCGGCGGCGATCGCCGCGTTCGCCTCCTCGAGCGAGAAGAAGGTCTGGTTGCGCAGCCGTCCCAGGATGCAGGTCTGCGCGAAACGGACGCCGTTCTCGACCTTGGCCTTGTCGCGCGGGCGGCGTGGCCGCGTCGGCAGCACGTCGACGCCGTGGTACGACGCCATCGCACCATAGCTGCGGTTGATCTCCGGGTCGTAGAAGGACGCCCGGTTGACGCCGGCCTTCAGGTTGTCGGGAACGATCAACCTCGGGGCGCCGCCGAAGAAGGCGAACATGCGGACGTGCGCGCCGATCCAATCCGGCAGCGTCTGCGTCCAGACCGCCTCGGCGTAGGTGAAGCTCGACGCACCGAGCACGGCGACGAAGAGCTGCGCCTCGCGCACCTCGCCGGTGGCGCGGTCCACGATCGCCAGGGTTTTGCCGGAGAAGTCGACGAACACCTTGTCGCCGGGGGCGTGCGTCTGGCGCATGGTCGGCGACAGGCGCCGCTCGAACGACCGGAACAGCTCGCAGAACCGGCTGTAGCCGTAGCCCTCCGGGTGGACGGCGCGGTACTCGTCCCAGAGCACGGTCAGGTTCACGCCCGGCTTCTTCAGCTCGACAGCGAGCCGCGCCCAGTCCGGCTCCGGCAGGCGGCGCACGCCCGGCCTGATGCCGGCGCGCGCGAATAGGCGGGCCTCGAGCGCATCGTCGGTCAGCTCGCCCGGCAGCGGCCAGGCGAGGCCCGCCGCCGCGGCCCTCCTCAGATTGTCCTGGATCGTGCTGCGCGCGACGCCGAGCCGGCGTCCGATCTCGCGGGCGCTCACGCCGTCATGCGCCAGCCGCAGCATGTGTCGTATCTGTCTCATGGTCAGCTCTCTCTTTGCCGGCATCCCGCCCTCCTCCGTCGAAGGAACGGACATGCCCGAGTTGCTGACCCGGAGCGTCGCCGGCTGGCCGGCTTCAAATCGGAATGGTGGCCGCCTTCAAATCGGAACC
>DAINOF010000262.1:0-3577 GCA_036735505.1 Paracoccaceae bacterium | reverse complement strand
TCGTGCGGACGAGGTCGATGTTGCGGGCCTCGTTCTCGCCGCCGATGTTGTAGCTCCGGCCGACCTGCCCCCGGTCGAGGACGAGGAGCAGCGCATCGGCATGGTCCTCGACATAGAGCCAGTCGCGGACGTTCAGCCCCTGCCCATAGACCGGGATCGGCAGTCCCTGGAGCGCGTTGAGGATCACGACCGGCACGAGCTTTTCGGGGAAGTGGTAGGGGCCGTAGTTGTTCGAGCAGTTCGTGAGCACGACCGGGAGCCCGTAGGTCTCGCCCCAGGCGCGGACGAGGTGGTCCGAGGCGGCCTTGGACGCCGAATACGGCGAGCGGGGGTCGTAGGGGGTGTCCTCGGTGAACTTGCCCTCGGGCCCCAGCGAGCCGAAGACCTCGTCGGTCGAGATGTGGTGGAAGCGGAAGGCTTGCGAGCGGCCCTGCCCGACCCAGTAGGCCCGGGCGGCTTCGAGAAGCGTGTAGGTCCCCGTCACGTTCGTGTCGATGAAGGTGCCGGGGCCGTCGATCGAGCGGTCGACATGGCTTTCGGCCGCGAGATGCATGATCGCGTCCGGCCGGTGCCGGGTGAGGATGCGGTCCATCGCGGCGCGGTCGCGGATGTCGGCCTGTTCGAAGGCATAGGTGTTGCGCGTCGCGGCCTCGGCCACGTTCTCGAGGCAGGCGGCATAGGTCAGCGCGTCGACGTTGACGATCTCGTGCCCACGGGCCGTGGCGAGCCGCACGACGGCCGATCCGATGAAGCCGGCGCCGCCGGTGACGAGGATCCTCATTGCGGGCGCTCCCAGGCGAAGGGGCTGTCGAACTCGGCGAAGGGCCGGGCGGCCGCGTCCTTGGCCGAGAGCACGGGCGCGCCCCGGAACGGCCAGTCGATCCCGCAGGAGGACCACAGCACCGCCCCGTCGCAGTCGGGCGCGTAGGTGTCGGTGCACTTGTAGAGCACCTCGGTGTCGGGTTCGAGCGTGACGAAGCCGTGCAGGAAGCCCCGGGGCACGAGGATCTGCCGGCCATTGTCGGGCGACAGCTCGGCGCCGACCCAGTTCCCGTAGGTCGGCGAGCCGCGGCGGATGTCCACGGCCACGTCCCAGATGCGGCCCTTGACGCAGCGCACGAGCTTGTCCTGCGCGTGCGGCGGTGCCTGGAAGTGCAGGCCGCGCAGCGTACCGGGCGCGACCGAGACCGAATGGTTGTCCTGCACGAAGTCGAGGTCGATCCCGAGGCCCGCGAGGCGGGTGCGGTTCCAGGTCTCGCTGAAGCTGCCGCGTGCGTCGCGGAAGACGGGCGGCGCGATCAGCTTGACGCCGGGAAGCCCGAGCTCTTCGATTTCCATGGCCTGCCCTGTCGCTTGTCGCCCGTCGCGCGCGGGTCGGCCGCGCGAGGGTTAGGTAGCAGGAAAGGGCGGGCGGCTGCAACGCGGGAGCGCGCCGCGGGCCGGGTTTGCAGGGGATTGGTTCGCATCGACGGACGGAACGGGCCACGCGGGCGCATAGGCGGCTGCCGCAGGACGCGGAAGAGAGGGCGCGGGAGGGGCTCTGCCCCTCCGCCGCGCGCGGCGCGGCTCCTCCCCGGGGTATTTCGGGACAGATGGAAGCGGAACCGGCTTGCGGGATGCCGCCGGATGCGGCAGGAACGAAGCATGAACCGCCCCCGCCTCGTCCTTGCCGGCGCCGTGCTGACCCCCTTGCCCTCGGGCGCTCTCTGGTGGGAGGCGGCGCGGTGCCTCTGCGTCTCGGACCTGCATCTGGGCAAGAGCCTCCGGCCCGCGCGCCGCGGCGGGGCGGTGCTGCCGCCCTACGAGACGATCGACACGCTGACCCGGCTCGACGCCGATCTGGCGGCGACGCGGCCGGCGACGGTCGTCTGCCTCGGCGACAGTTTCGACGACGACCTTGCCGCGGGCGAGATCGGCGAGGACACCGCGCTCTGGCTCGCGCGGATGCAGGCCGGGCGGCGCTGGATCTGGATCGCGGGGAACCACGACGCGGGTCAGGCCGCGCCGGGGGGGACCCACCGGGCCGAGTTCCGCGAAGGGCCGCTCGTCTTCCGCCACGTCGCGGTCGCGGAGGCCGAAGGGGAGGTCTCGGGGCACTACCATCCCAAGGCCACGGTCGCGGGGCGCGCGGGGCGCGTCAGCCGGGCCTGCTTCCTGCACGACGCGCGGCGGGCGATCCTGCCGGCTTACGGGACCTATGCGGGCGGGCTGCGGTGGACCGACCCGCTTTTCGCGCGGCTCTTCGGCCCCGAGGCGCGGGCGATCCTCACCGGTCCGGTGCCGCTGGCGCTGCCCCTGCCCCGCGCCGCCTGAGGCGCCGCGCGAAGCTTCGCGCCACCACCTCGGCGTCGTACTCGGTCTCGATCCAGGCCCTGAGCGGGATCGGGCCGTCGCCGAGCCGCGCCGCGTAGAGGTCGAGCACCTCGTCGAGCACGCCCGTCTGGGTCCAGCGGAAATGGATGAAGCGCGGCGACATCTGGGCCCGCGCCTCGGCCACCTGGGCGCCGCAGGCGTGGAGGAGGTAGAGCGCGCTCGCCAGCGAGGTCCGGTCGGCGCCCGACTTGCAGTGGATCAGGAACGGTCGCGGCGCGGTATCGAAGAAGTCGAGGAGCTCGAGCAGCGCCTCGCGCCGCGGCGGCTCGCGCGAGCCCATGCCGATCACGCGGAGCTCGAGGCCGAGCGCGGCGCAGCTCTCGACCTCGAGCCGGTGGAAGGCCTTCGTCCGGGCGCCGCGCAGGCTCAGCACCGTCCGGATCCCGCGCCGGGCGTAGCGTTCGAGCCGGGCGTGGTCGGGGTGGTTCGAGCGGAAGACGCCGGGCGCTACCTCGGCGAAGTTGTGCCAGAGCGCCCGGAGCGCCCCGTGGTCGATCCAGGCGACATAGGCGCGCGAGCGGCGGCGATCCCTTTCCGTCACGATCTCGCGGGTGAAGGAGTCGTGGAACTCGGTCTCCCAGCGGCGAAGTCTGTCGATCAGGCGGCGCATGGGCCGCTCTTGCCCCGACTTGCCCGGCAATGCAACGACGAGACGGCCTTTGAACCCGGTCGCGGGCTCGTATAGAGCCAAGGCGAGGCATCAGGGACTTGCCATGCAGATCAGAGACCGCGCCATCGGCCCCGACCACCCCCCGCTCGTCATCGCCGAGATCGGGATCAACCACGGCGGCGACCTGGGCGTCGCGAAGGAGATGGTGCGGCTCGCGGCGCTCTCGGGCTGCGAGATGATCAAGCACCAGACCCATATCGTCGAGGACGAGATGACCGAGGAGGCCAAGGCGATCTTCCCGCCCAACGCCGACGTCTCGATCTGGGAGGTGATGGCGCGCTGCGCGCTGTCGCGCGAGGACGAGGCGGAGCTCAAGCGCCATACCGAAAGCCTCGGGCTCATCTGGATCTCGACGCCCTTCTCCCGCGCGGCGGCCGATTTCCTCGAGGAGCTCGACGTGCCCGCCTACAAGATCGGCTCGGGCGAGGCCGACAACATCCCCCTCATCCGCCACATCGCGCGGAAGGGCAGGCCCGTCATCCTGTCGACGGGGATGCAGACGATCGAGACGATCCGGGCAAGCGTGGCGATCCT
>DAINOF010000261.1:0-3596 GCA_036735505.1 Paracoccaceae bacterium | reverse complement strand
TAGCCCGCCGCGGGCGAGCAGGTGATCCGGCCGCGCCATGGGAAGGCGGGCTGGCCGGTCTCGGCGGCGTTGTCGGAATACGGGTTCGGCAGGCTGTTGCCGGGCGGCACGTCCATGAGGATGAAGGGATAGAAGGTGACCCGCAGCCCGCGGGCCTTCATCTCCCGGATCGCCTGCACCACGGCGAAGTCGGCCGGGGTACCGCCATAGACGGGTCGATCCTGATCGTCGCGGCTGACGAGGTGCGCGTCTGCGCGGCCCACACCGTTCACGGACCACGTCTGCGGGCTCGTGGCCTTGATCGGGACCTCGACGCCCGGCCGGAGCGTGCAGGACCCGGCGCGCAGGTCATCCCCGAACCAGGCCACGACGAGGCTCACGCTCTCGACGTGCGGCGCGCTCGCCTGCAGCCGGTCTAGCGCCACCGCCATGTCGGCGGCGTCGGGCAGCGCGTTGAGGTTCTCGGCCACCTGCGCGCCGCCGTCGCCCTTGCGGACGCCTTCCGTCGCGTAGGTGAACTCGCCCGAGGCGGGGATCATGGTGACAGCGCGGATCAGCCCTTCGGCGGTGTCGGGATCGGCGAGCGGGCGGAACACCTCGAAGGAGAGCTGCGGCAGACGGTTGCCGTAGGCGCCAAGCGCCAGCTCCTCGAAGACGACATAGGCCGTGCCGCGATAGGCGGGCGTGGCAGCGGCGCCCATCTTGACTGTGATGAAAGGGTCCGGCGTCTGCGCGTCGTTACCCGGATACCACCGCCACGTGACGCCCGAGAGGTCCATCGGCTTGCCGTCCGCCCAGACGCGGCCGATGCCGGTGATCGGCCCTTCGCAGAGCGCCACGGCGAAGCTCGCGTAGTACAGATACTCGGTAGTCTTGACCTTGCCGCCCCCGCCGCCCTTGCCGCCGCCCTGCGTCGTGGTGCGCGTCTCCTCGCGGAAATCCGTCGCCCAGATCACGTTGCCGCCCATCCGCATGCGCCCGTAGACCCTCGGGATGACCGCGCCCTCGGTGGACGACGTGATCCGCAGGGAATCGAGCCGCGGCCCCTCCATGCGCTGGGTCGGCGCGAGCGAGGACAGGATCCAGTTGTCGGCCATCGAGCCGATGGCGGAGCCGACGAAGCCGCCGATGGTGGCCGCGCTCACGCCGAGGATGGTCCCGCCGATCGCGCCGCCTGCGGCCGCGCCGGCCACACCGAGAACAAGGGTCGCCATGGAGAGGTCTCAGCGCTGCGGGAAGAGGAAGGCGAAGGCGATTCGCCGCCGCCAGGCATGGGTGAGCGGCTCCTCGATCACGCCGAGCCGCTCGTAGGCGTGGATGAAGGCGCCGGGCCCGGTCAGGATGCCGACATGCTTGGCGATCGCGCGCGGCATCATGCGAAACAGCACGAGCGCGCCCGGACCGGCCTCCGACGGCGCCACCTCGATCATCATGGCCCGTGCGCCCTCTGCCAGCACCTCGCGCGGGCCAGTCTCGCCCCAGTCCCGGCTGTAGGGCGGGATCGGGAATGGCTCCTGCCCAACAACCTCGCGCCAGACGCCGCGCGCGAGCCCGAGGCAGTCGCAGCCGACGCCCCTCAGGCTCGCCTGGTCGTGGTACGGCGTGCCGAGCCACGAGCATGCCGCAGCGACAACCTTCTCCGGGTCAGCGGCAATCACAGCACGCCCCCGTCGTGCCCTCCGTCCCGGCTGGCATAGCGCAGAACCGTGTCCTGGCCGGGGATGTGGGGGAAGCCGCGGAAGTTGGCGGTGTTGCTGAACTTCGCCGCGCAGGTCTCGATCCGCTTGTCGCAGCCTGCGCGGATCGTGAAGCCGTCGCCCTCCGCGATGGGCCGCACCGGCGCCTCCAGCAGCGTGAGGATCGCGACGCCCCCGGTCACGTCGTGATCCAGCACCTCGGCGCGCCGCCCGGCGTTTGCGCCGCTGGTCCATGCGAGCGTGCCGAAGCCGAACCAGCCCGCGGCGAAGACGCCGAGGCCCGAGGCGGTGAAGGCGCGGTCGCGCAGGCTGTCGAGCACGACCCCGGAGCCCTTGTAGGCGGGGGCGTCGAGGTCGACGCCGCAGCGCGCGTCCCCGAGTGCTGCATCGCAGGTCGCCTGAAACGTCCGCCCCACGGTCTGGCCGAGCAGGTGCGCGAGGCTGCGAACCTCGGCGACGAAGGCGAGCCTGCCGCGCCGGATCTGGCCGATAGCGCCGCGCCGCACCAGCACGCGCTGGGCGACGTCGGCCCAGTTCGCCCGCCAGACCTCGACCGCGGCGTTGTCCCAGCGGCCGTCGAGAATGTCGGTCTCGGTGATCCGGTCGGAGGTCAACACGCCTTCTGCGTCCTGCGCGTCGACCGACAGGTCCGAGCCCGCGCGCACCTCGGCGGCCGCGAACCCGCTCTCGGGCTCGAAGGCCGCACCCTCGAAGGCGAGTGTCCGGTCGTGGTCGGTGAAGCCGAACACGGTGCCGTCGGCGCGGGTTATCTTCCAGCACCAGGCGAGCGTCGTGGTCCCGTCGTCGAGATGCGCCTGCAGGGCGGGGGAGAGCACCTTCATCGCCGGACCTCCACGAGCGGGATAGACGTGATCGAGCCGAGCCGCTCGATGTCGAGGGTGACGTCGAGCCGGTCGGTGTCGAAGCGCACCGGCACGTCGAACGCGAAGCCTGCGGTGACGGCGACGCCTGCGCCGGGGGCTGCGTCGAAGCTGACGAGCCCGGTGGTGGTGTCGACAGACCAGCCTGCGGCCTGCTCCACGCCGCCGCGCGCGACGCGCACCGTGCCCGCGACGGGCTTGGTGATCGTCCTCACCCATGTCTGGCTGCCCGACACGTAGCGCTTCACGAGCTGGAAGGCCGTCGTCTCGCCGTCGCCTGTGCCGAGCGGCTGGTCGAGGGCGGTGGGCGTCTGCGACGGCAGGCACGACTTGAAGTCGCCCCAATCCTTCCAGCGGAAGCCGTGGAGTCGGCCGTTCCTCGCCTCGAAGAAGGCGACGACGCGGGCGAGGTCGTCGGCGCGGCGGACGCCATAGGCCGCCTCGTAGCGGCGGCGGCTGTCGGCCCAGCTGGCGTTGCGCTCCTCGTCGCCGCTCGCGAGTTCGACGATCTGGGTGCGCCGCTCGGGCCCGCCGCGCGCGCCGCGACTGATGTCGTCGGGAAAGCGGACCTCGTGGAAGGCCATGGCTCAGAGCCCCCGTCGACCGAGCGACACCGCGCGGGCGATGTCCGCTGCGACCTGCGTGCGGGACTGCCGGAAACTCTCGGCGTCGCGCGCAACGATGGTGACGGAGACGGGCGCTGGTTCGCGGCGCTGGTCGTAGGTCCGCGTCTCGGCCCGCGACAGCACCCGCTCGCCCCGCTGCAGGATCGCGGGCACCTCGTCGGGTCTGAGACCGGCGACGCCGCCCGTATGCAGCCGCGGGGCTGCGAGGAACGCGGTGTCGGGGACGAGCCGGAGGGGCGCGGGGCCGCCTGCGATCCCGCCACCGTGCAGCACCGGCCGCGGGACAGGCGCGGGCGACATCAGCGGCGCGGGGCCGAACAGGCTGCCGAAGCCCGCGGTCAGCGCGCCGGAGAGCGCGTTCGCGATCGGCCCGAACACGAACTTGCGCGCCG
>DAINOF010000260.1:0-3602 GCA_036735505.1 Paracoccaceae bacterium | reverse complement strand
CGAAGGCTTCCGAGCGGAAGATCTGCATGCCGCCCACGCGCAGGTCGGGCAGGAAGGCCATGGCGACGACGATGATCCCGATGCCGCCGAACCACTGCAGCAGCGAGCGCCAGAGAAGCACGCCCTCGGGCAGGTCCTCGAGCCCCACGAAGACTGTCGATCCGGTCGTCGTCATCCCTGACATCGCCTCGAACAGGGCGTCGGTCACGCTCGCGTTGGGCGGGCCGAGCATGAACGGGATCGCGCCGAAGACCGGCAGGGCGACCCAGACGCTGGTAGTGAGCAGGAAGGTCTGCTGAAGCGTCAGCCGATCCCGTCGCGCGTTCGCGCAGGCCAGCGCAAGGAGGCCGCCGAAGAGCGAGGTGACGATCCCTGCTTCGAAGAACACCGGCCAGTGGCCGTCTTCGGCGATGAGGTCGAAGACCAGCGGAATGGCCATCGTCACCCCGAGCGCCGCGATGAGGAGGCCGATCACGTATCCGACGGGGCGAAGGTCGATCATCGCGGCGGAGCGTTGGCCCTGCCGCCCCGCCCTGTCAAGCGCCGCCGGCCAGTTGATGGGCCACGCGAAAGGCGTCGCCCGCGGGCGTGGCGGGATACCCCGAGGGATCGCCGTGCAGCGTCAGCAGGTACTGGATCTCGCCGCCCTGATCGTCCTCGACCGCGGCGCCGAGGTCGTCGAGCAGGCGGCGCATCTGCCGGTTCCCGTGATGCACCAGCGCGACGACGCCATTGAGCCCCGCCCGCCGTGCCTGCCAGGCGAGGCAGCCGAACAGCAGCGTGCCGAGCCCGCGGCCCTGATGGCTGTCGATCACCGTGAGCGCGACCTCGGCCGTTTCGGGACGGGCCGGCAGCCGGACATAGCGCGCAAGCCCCACGGGCTCGGGCGGGTCGGGACGCAGGTCAAGCGCCCCGATCACCTCGTTCCCGTCCGCGCCGGCAAGGAAGGACAGGTCGTCCTCGGACAGGCGCGGCATGGCGCGCAGGAAGCGGAACTGGCGCGAGCGGTCCGACAGCTGGGCAAACCCGAGCCGGATTAGCGACACGTCCTCGGGTCGCGCCTCTCGCAGGAGCACGCGCGTCCCGTCGCGAAGCGTGGTCGTGCGGTCCGGAAATCCGGTCATGCGCAGCCTCCCCCGCACAGTCTGAGGCGGGGGGCCGCCCATGGCAACCCGCGACGGCTCAGCCGACGTGGAACAGCGTCGCGAAGAAGCGCGGGTCGAGGCTGTCGGTCGCGAAGGTGGGACCTTCCGTCAGCACGCTCACCGCGTCGTGGCTGTGCAGGCTTTCCTGATGGCTCGCCGCCACCCGGAAGTCGCCCACGCGCGGATCGGTCAGAAGCTGCTCGCTGAAGAGCCGCGCCGCGTCCTCGACGAAGATCGGGTTCGCCGCGTTCAATTCCGCGAAGGCCTGCTCGTCCTCGCGCTTGACCATCACCTGCGTCTCGGTCGGCACCGCCGCCCGCGCCAGCTCGATCAGGTCCTCGAACCACAGGCAGCCGGCCCGGTCGTCGAGCACGAGCGACAGCCGCGCCACCGACCGCTGCGAATGCGGCGTGGCGAGTTGGCCGCGCGTCGCGCGGGCATGTTCGCTCAGTTCGAGCGAACAGGGGCAGGTCGAGGAATAGACGTAGTCGAGATGCACGATCTTCTTGCGCACCCCGTCCCGTTCCACGAGTTCCAGCGCAATGTCGTAGTATTGCCAGCCTTCGAGGCCCGAGCGCAGCGCCCGCACCTTCACGGGGAAGGAAAAGCGCATCTGGATGCGCGCGTCGAAGCTTTCGAGATCCGCCTTGTAGTCGTCCAGCGCCGCCTCGATCACCTCGAAGCTGAACGTCTCGTCGGCATGCTTGTAGAAGGTCCGCATGATGCGGGACATGTTGATGCCCTTCTTCTCGGCCTCGAGGCTGACCGTCCCGGTCACCGAGGTCTCGAGCGTCATCTCGCCCCGGTCGCGCGTCCGAAACCGGATCGGCAGGCGGAAGTTCGAGATGCCGACGTGCTGGATCTGCCGGCGCGCGCCCTTGATCAGGCTCTCGGGGCCGTTCTGGAGATCCGGCAGGGTGTTCTTGTAGGCGTCGTCGACGCGGAACTCCTTCGGGTAGGCGCGCGCGAGCGCCGGATAGGCCTGCACCTCGCGCCCCGGCACGAGCCGGTTCACGATGGGGTCGAGCGTCTGGATCTCGTCGCGTGTGGCCTCTCCGGCCCAGCTCCGCAGGAGCCTCAGCGCGCGTTCGGCATCCTCACGCGTGGGCGCGCGCTCGATCTCGGTCGTATGAATGTTCATGATGTCCCTTCCCGACCCGCGTTCCGGCTGCCCCGGGGCACCCGAGGTCGTTTCCTCAAGGATACGTCAGCAAGTTGACGCCGGATCACTCAGCCGGCGTCGACCCGGCCCCGCTGCGGTAGCATGCGACGAAGGTCTGGAGGATCTGTTGCGGCACGCGGATATCCTCGGCCAGCACCGCCTCGGTCAGCGCCCGGGCCGCCTCGGGCGGGAAATAGCCCCGGTCGCGGTAGATGCGGATGCGGGTGGCGAAGCCTGTGCCGTCCGCCTCGGGGTGGAACTGCGTGGCATAGACGTTCCGCCCGTGGCGGATCATCTGGAACGGGCACGGGTCGGACGCGAGAAGATGCGCGCAGCCCGGCGGAAGCGCCTGCACCGCCTCCTTGTGGCCCACCAGCGCGCGGAAGCGGCCGGGCAGGCCGGCCAGCAGCGGGTCGGCGCGACCCGCCTCGGTCACCCGGCAGTCGACCCCGCCCACCGGCTCGCCGTAGCGGCGCTTGGACACCTCGGCGCCGAGGTGATGGGCGAGAATGCCGATCCCGTAGCAGCAGCCGAGGAACGGCATGTCGCGCGCCACGATCCCGGGCATGAGCGCGAGGATGTCGGCCTCGATCCGCGCCTCGACCTGGTCCTTCGCCGCGGGCGCATCGCTCACGCAGCCGGGGCCGCCGCCCACGATGACGCCGGCGAAGTCGTCGAGCGACAAGGCCGGCAGCCGCCCGAGGTCGAGGCGGATGCGCCGCACCTCGCCCTCGCTCAGCCCGCCCTTGGCGAGGAAGGCCGCGAACTCCTCGTCGGCCGCTTCCGTCTCGGGACGGAGCTGGAGCACGAGGAAAGGCTTCACACGGCCCCGAGCGCGCCCTGGATGTCGGCCAGAAGGTCAGCCGGGTCCTCGATCCCGACCGACAGCCGCACGAGGCCTGGCGTGATGCCAAGCGCCGCGCGCGTCTCCTCGCTCAGCCGCTGGTGCGTTGTCGTCGCGGGGTGCGTCACGATGGACTTCGCGTCGCCAAGGTTGTTCGAGATCGTCACGATCCGGAGCGTGTTGAGGAAGCGGAACGCCGCCTCCTTGCCGCCCTTGAGGTCCAGCGCGATCACCGTACCGCCCGACCCGATCTGCGCCATGGCGATCCCGTGCTGCGGATGCGAGGGCAGCCCCGGATAGATCACCTGCGCCAGCCGCGCATCCCCTTCAAGCGCCTGCGCGATCTCCAGCGCCCCCGCCGCCTGCGCCCGCACCCGCAGGTCGAGCGTTTCCATTCCCTTGAGCATGATCCAGGCGGTGAAGGGGCTCATCGCGGCGCCGGTGTGCTTGA
>DAINOF010000259.1:0-3622 GCA_036735505.1 Paracoccaceae bacterium | reverse complement strand
AGGCGTCGAGCGCGTCCGCCTCCGGCTGGCGGGTCGTCTTCGTCTCCTGCGCGGCGAGACCGCCGGTGATGAAGAGCGAGTCGATGTCTTCCTGCTGCGCGCCGAGGATGTCGGTGCGGATGCCGTCGCCGATGGCGAGGATGCGGGCGTCGGAAACCGGCGCGCCGAGTTCGGCCACCCGCCGTCGGGCGAGGTCGTAGACCGGCGGGTGCGGCTTGCCGAAATAGAGGCTCTCGCCACCCATCTCGGTGTAGAGCGCCGCGAGCGCGCCTGCGCACCATTCGCGCGTCTCGCCCTTGTCGACCACGATGTCGGGATTCGCGCAGAGAAGCTTGAGACCCCGGGTCTTGGCGTAAAGGAAATCGGGCCGGTTGACCGCCGGGTCGGCATGCGGGTCGACAGGGCCGGTGCAGACGATGCCCTCCGCCTCGCGCAGGGGGACGCGCGCGATCTCGGGCGCGTCGGGCGCGAGGTGCATCGGACCGAAGAAGCCGAGGTCACGCTCTTCTCCGATGAAATAGACCCGCGTTCCCACCACGCCTTGGTACATGGCGAGCCGCGCGCTGTCGCCCGACGTGGCGATCGCGTCCCAGGCGTCGGGCGGGACGCCGAGGCCCTCGATCTGGCGGGCCACCTCGCGCCAGGGGCGCGGGGCGTTGGTGAGAAGGACCACCTTGCCGCCGCCCGCCCGGAAGCCCCTGAGCACCGCCACCGCGTCGGGGAAGGCCGCGAGCCCGTTGTGGACGCACCCCCAGAGGTCGCAGAACAGCGCGTCGTAGTCGGCGGCGATGTCGGCGAGGCTATCTATGATGCGGGTCATTGGGCCTTCTGTCCTTCGGGCAGGGCCTTCTTGCAAGGTCAAGGCCCGGAAGGAAAGCCCGTTGTGGGCGCGCCCGTTCCCTCCGGCGGCGGGGGTCCCCCCGCCGTCAGACCTTGAGATTCGGGATGATCTGCTTCTTGCGGCTCAGGATGCCGGGAAGGACCACGGTATCGCCCGTCACCGTCGCGCCGAAGCTCTTCTCGGCCACGTCCTTGACGAACGCGTTCGGGACGAGAAGCGTCGCCTCTTCCTTCAGGATGTCGATCACGAACAGCAGCACGTGGTCGGCCCCGTCTTCCCGCGCCACGTCGTCCATCGCCTTGACGAGGCTGTCCTTGCGGTCGAGGATCATCCGGGGCGAGACGGTCTCGAGCACCGAGATGCGAAGCTCCTTGCCGCCCAGCGTGTATTCCTTGGAGTCCATCCGCAGCAGCTCGGCTTCCGAGAAGGCCGAGACGTCGGACTTGGCCGCAAACAGCTCTTCGGCGTAGTCGGGGATCGAGATGCCGAGCTCTCCGGCCAGCCGTTCGGCCAGCGCCCGGTCATGCGGCGTGGTGGTGGGCGAGCGGAATTCCAGCGTGTCCGACAGGATGCAGGACAGCATCACGCACTTGAGCGCCTCGGGCATGCGGTCCGCGTCGGCGCCCATGAGGTCGTGCATGATGGTGGCGGTGCAGGCGAGCGGGCGCATGGTGATGTCGATCGGCCCCTTCGTCTCGATCCCGCCGACAAGCTTGTGGTGGTCGATGATCGCGCGGATGTCGGCATCGTTGATGCCGTCCGGAAGCTCGGCCGGGTTGTTCGTGTCGACGATGACGACCGGCGTGCCCGGCGCGACATCTGCGACGATCTCGGGCTTCTCGACGCCCCAGCGCTTCAGCACGAAGGCCGCCTCGGTGTTCGGCTCGCCGAGAAGCACGGGCTTCGCCGGCTCGCCCTTCACTTCGCTCAGATACCAGGCCCAGAGGATGGGGGATCCGGTGGAGTCGGTGTCGGGCGACTTGTGACCGAGGACTTGGGTGACCATTGATCTTTCCTTGAGGGACGTTGGTTCGGGCGGCTTATAGAAAGCGGGGGCGTCTTTGTCACGCCGATCCGCCACGCCAAGGGCTCTCGGCGGGAAAGCCGAAGGCGGGTTTGTCCCTGTTGCCAAGAACCCAGTCGTAGACGTCCCGCACCTGCGCGGCCTTTGCCTGCCATGTGAAGTGCGACTGGATCAGCCGGCGACCGCGGTCGCCCAGTTCGGAGAGCCGCGCCCGGTCGCCTTCGATCCGCAGGATCGTTTCCCGAAGCGCCGCGACGAAGGTCGCCCGCTGCGAGACTGGCACCTTGAACCCGGTGTCCGGTCCGACCAATTCGCCCGGACCCGCGTAATCCGCCACGAGCGGCACGACGCCGAGCGCCATCGCCTCGATGACGACGCCCCCGCCGAATTCCCGGATGGACGGAAAGACGAGGACCTCGCTTTGCGCGAGAACCGACTGCACCTCGCGGTGCGCGAGCCAGCCATGGAAGGTGACCGACCCCTCGGGAGCCTCTGCGGCGAGCTTGCGAAGGTCGGCCAGCATCGGGCCATCCCCGACGATGTCGAGGCGAAGCCGCTTGTCCTTGAGCAGGGGCAACGCCGCCTCGATCACCATGTCGGGGCCCTTGTAGGGCACGAGTCTGCCGACGAAGGCACAGCGCAGCGGACCGGTGCGCGCATCTTGGCGCAGCGAGGACAGGTTGAAGCGTGCGGGGTCGATCGCGTTCTCCGGAATGTAGATCGTGCGGTCCCGCGCCACGGCCGGAACCTCGGATGCGGTATGGAGAGAACCCGCCAGAACGGCGCTCGTCGCGCGGTACATCGCGTGGCGGCCCGGGCTCAGCTTGTAGACGTCCCGCACGTAGGACAGCCATTCGCGTTCACGCCGCCGTTCGGCACTGAAGCCTTCGGGCCAGGGAACGCCGCCGTTCAGGGGGCCAAGCACGAAGGGCACGCCGAAGCGACGGCATCTGGCTGCCAGTGAACTGTTGGCGGTCGGGCTCAAGGGCGTGATGCGGTGGACGATGTCGATCGCACCGGTCCGTATGTCGTGGCCGAACCGTTGCCAGACGAGACGCTCGAAGTAGGGGTAGACGAGGGAGTTGATCGCGGTCGATGTCGTCCACCCCTTGCCCTTGCCCATGCGAAGGATGCTCGCGGCCCGATGCATCGGACGGGCGAGGGCCTCGGAATCGATTGCCGTGAAGTCCCGGCCTTCGACGAGACCCGCCCGCAGAATGGCGTCCCGGTTTCGGACCTGGGTGACGAGATGGACGTCGGCCACGTCCCGCAGGGCGTTGGCGAGGGACCACCCGACGAGCGGAACGCTCACCCACTCGGGATTGGCGGCCTCGGCAATGACGAGGACCCTCGGCTTGGGCATACGGACGACCTTTCCGCTGGCTGGCTGCAGCACGACGTGCAGGGACGCACGACCCGGACGCTAGCAGGGCGCTGCACCCGACGAAAGTCTGCCTCCGCGATCGCGCCGCCCCGGTCCGGGGCCGCGGGAATGTCGCCATGCCAGACCTGTTGACACGCGCGGCGGCTCATCCTATCTCCCCATCGCTAGCACTCTGCTCTGCTGAGTGCCAACAGAAGATACCCTGAACCTAAGGAGCGTTCAAAGATGGCATTCACTCCGCTTCACGACCGAGTTCTGGTCCGGCGCGTCGAGAGCGACGCGAAAACCAAGGGCGGTCTGATCATCCCCGACACGGCCAAGGAAAAGCCGGCCGAGGGCGAAGTCGTCGCCGTGGGCGCCGGTGCGAAGGACG
>DAINOF010000258.1:0-3624 GCA_036735505.1 Paracoccaceae bacterium | reverse complement strand
TCTCGACGGCTACCGTGGCGGCTTCGATCCCTGCCGAATCGTCGCGCGAACCGCCTACTCCCGGCGATTGTACGACGCGGGCGGCACGCTCGTCGCCTGCCCGGCCGACATGCCGCAGCTCGAGCGCTTCGCCGCACAGACGGGCGCGCTCGCCGTCGACCGGATCGGGCCCTACGTGGTCTACCGCGTCGGCGGCCCGCCGCTGCCGCCGTCGTGAGGGGACCTGCCCGATGATCCGCAGCTTCCGGAATGCGGGCGGCCGCCTCGTCGCCGCGGAGGGCGCCGAAGCCATCGCTGAAGGCGCGCTCTGGTTCGACCTCTTCGCGCCCACGCCCGAGGAGGAAGACGCCGTGGGCCGCCTCCTCGCGGTCGCGTTGCCGACCCGCGAGGACCGGATCGAGATCGAGGTCTCGTCGCGGCTCTATGTCGAGGAGGACGCGCTCTTCATGACCGCGCTCGTGCCCTCGCAGGCCGACACCGACCGTCCGCTCATGGCGCCGGTGACCTTCGTCCTTGCCGCCGGGGCGCTGGTGACGATCCGCGACCACGATCCGCGCGCCTTCGGCACCTTCGCCCGTCGGGCCGAGCGCACCGCCGTCGGCTGCTCGGACGGCCCCTCGACCCTCCTCGGTCTCCTCGACGAGATCGTGGACCGGCTCGCCGACGTCCTCGAACGGGTGGTGCGCGAGATCGACGGCCTCTCGGCCCGGGTCTTCGACGACAAGGGCGCGGCGCAGCGCAAGGGCCGGGGCTATCTGTCCGTCCTGCAGGAGATCGGGCGCAAGGGCGACCTCGCCTCGAACATCCGCGACAGCCTCCTGACGCTCGAGCGGCTCGCGAGTTTCCTCGGGGGCCACGCCCGTGCCCGGCCCAGCCTCAAGGCCCACCGCGACGCGATCCGGTCGCTCGGGACCGACACCCGGGCGCTGTCGGACCACGCCGACTTCCTTGGCCAGAAGATCAACTTCCTGCTCGACGCGACGCTGGGCCTGATCCAGATCGAGCAGAACGGGATCATCAAGATCTTCTCGGTCGTGGCCGTGGTCTTCCTGCCGCCAACGCTCGTCGCCTCGATCTACGGGATGAACTTTGAGGTCATGCCCGAGCTCGCCTGGCCCTGGGGCTATCCCTTTGCCATCGGCGTCATGATCCTCTCGGCGATCCTGCCCTACCTCTTCTTCAAGCGGCAGGGCTGGCTCTAGACCGGGCGGCCCCAGAGGTCGTACTCGCCCGCCTCCTCGATCCGCGCCGTCACGATGTCCCCGGGCGCGAGGCCCGCGAACCCCTCGTCGAGGAAGACGTTCCCGTCGATCTCGGGCGCGTCCGCCATGCTGCGGCAGGTCGCGGCGTCCGCGTCCACCTCGTCCACGATCACGGCGATCTCGCGGCCGACCTTCGCGGACAGCTTCGCCGCCGAGATCGCCTGCGCGCGCTCCATGAAGCGGTGGAAGCGGTCTTCCTTGACCTCTTCGGGCACGTGGTCGGGCAGGTCGTTCGACCGCGCGCCGGCCACGTTCTCGTAGCGGAAGCAGCCCACGCGATCGAGCTCAGCCGCGTCGAGCCAGTCGAGCAGCGTCTGGAACTCGGCCTCGGTCTCGCCCGGGTAGCCCACGATGAAGGTCGAGCGCAGCGTGATCTCCGGGCAGACCGCCCGCCACGCCGCGATCTCCTCGAGCGTGCGCGTGGCCGCGGCGGGCCGCGCCATGCGGCGGAGCGTGTCGGGGTGGGCGTGCTGGAACGGGATGTCGAGATAGGGCAGGATCAGGCCATCGGCCATCAGCGGCACGAGCTCGCGGACATGGGGGTAGGGGTAGACGTAGTGGAGCCTGACCCAGGCCCCGAGGCGCCCGAGGTCCCGGGCGAGGTCCACGATGGGAAACTTCGCCTCGCGGTCCTTCCAGTCGGTGCCATAGGCCGAGGTGTCCTGGCTGATCACCAGAAGCTCCCGCACCCCGGCCTCCACCAGCTTCTCGGCCTCCCGCAGCACCGCGCGCGCGGGGCGGGACTGGAGGCGCCCGCGCATCGAGGGGATGATGCAGAACTTGCAGGTGTGGTTGCAGCCTTCGGAGATCTTCAGGTAGCTGTAGTGGCGGGGCGTGAGCGTCACGCCCGTGGCCGGCAGAAGGTCCACGAAGGGATCGGGCGCGGGCGGCACGGCGGCATGGACCGCGTCGAGCACCTGCTCGTACTGCTGCGGCCCGGTCACGGCCAGCACCTTCGGATGCGCGCCGGTGATGTAGTCGGGCTCGGCGCCGAGGCAGCCCGTGACGATCACCCGCCCGTTCTTCTGGATCGCCTCGCCGATCGCCTCGAGGCTTTCGGCCTTGGCGCTGTCGAGGAACCCGCAGGTGTTGACGATCACCGCCTCCGCGCCCGCATAGTCGGGCGAGATCGCATAGCCTTCGGCCCGGAGCCGGGTGAGGATGCGCTCGCTGTCGACAAGCGCCTTCGGACAGCCGAGCGAGACCATGCCGATGGTCGGCTGGCCGGGACGGCGTGTCTCGGGGATGGTCGCTCGCGCGAGGTCGGGGCGGAGGTCGGGCGGGTTCGCGGACATGGGGGCGATATAGCGGGGCAAAGGAGGGGCGGGAAGGGGGAGGGGCCTGCCCATAAGCACGTCCGCCACAGCCCGGGGCCTGCCCGGCCGCGCAACGGGGGAACGCGGCGCCGATCAGGGGCGGACGATGACGCCCGGATGCCGCCGCTCGATCCGCTCTGCCACGCGATCCTGCAGGTCCCACAGATAGGGATCGTGGAACCCCGCGGTCTCGAGCGCGGCAACGGTCAGAAGAAGATACTCCGCCCCCGTCCCCCAGTGTCCGCAGGCGACGGACAGGCAATCGGCCACCTCGTCGGGCGGAAGCTGCCCGGCGTAGTTCGGGCTCTCGGGGTTGGCGGTAAAGGCGAGCGCGGGGCGGGGCGCCGCTTCTCCTGGCACCGCGACCTCGATCCAGCGCGGAATGTAGCTTGGCGGGATCACGGTCATCTCCCGCCGCCACAGGTCGCTAAGGATCTCCCACTCGCGGTCCTGCGGGATCATCTGCAGGACGCCCTCGCAGGCACCGCCTCCGTCGATCTGCATCATCAGGCCCGGGCAGTCGGGCGTCCCGCGGAAGCGTTTCTGGCGAAGCGAGAACGACCGGTGCCATCCGATGGCGGTCGCCCGGACCTCGGCCTCGGGCTCGAACACGCGCTTCCAGATAAGCGAACCGTAGGCGAAGACGCCCATCGGCCCCTCGGGCCGATCCTTCAGGAAGTCGCGGAGGTGCGCGTCGTAGAGGGCATCCGTGAAGTGCTCGAGCCCGGGCCAGGCGCCGGTATCGGCAACCTCGCGGTGGACAAGGCCGACGTGGGTGGGGGTCAGGCGCATCGGACCGGGCATGGTCGCAGCCTAGCCGAAGCGCTGCCGTCCCGCCACCGAGTCTGCGTGGTCCCCGTGCCGCTCCCCGCTGGCGGGACGACGCCCTCAGGCGCGCCGCGCGAAGACCAGCGCGCGAGGCCGCCTCCCCCCACCGCGCGCTCGTCAGCCATACGCCTTCCATACGGAAGCCATACGCTTTCCATACGGCCCGAAACGGCCCTCAGCGCCGCCGGTCGCGCCGGCTCGACATCGGCTGGAAGGCC
>DAINOF010000257.1:0-3641 GCA_036735505.1 Paracoccaceae bacterium | reverse complement strand
AGGCTGTCGGCGACGCGGCGATACTTGGGCGGTGGCGACACGGGGACCTGCTCCAACGGACCGGACCAGGCCGATGGTGGTCTAGACCAAACGTGATTCGCAAGCGCCGCTCAGGGGCCGAGTGCGCGGTCCCGCGCCGCCCGTCCTGCCGCAACACGCGTTCAGTGGCGGGGGACAGCCTTGCGGCCGCGCCTGCGGGTCACCCCGAGGCGCGGGCCGATCCGAGCAGGCGGCCCGTGTCCGGGTCGAACCGGTGAATCGTGCGGGCGCTATCGACCGACACGGCGATCGTCCCGGCCCCGAGATGCGGGTCGGCCTTCACCGCGCCCCGGCCGGCATCGCCCTCGACGATGGCGCCCTCGGCATAGCCTTGCCCGGCCGGCCGGACGGTCATGGCATCGCCCCCGGCCGTGGCGAGCCGTAGCCAGCCCTCCACCGTGATCTCGATGTCGAACAGGGCATGGCCGTTCGGGTCGCGCTGGCGATGGACCTCGCCGCGACCGAACAGCCGGTCGGGCGCGGTGGTGCCGCGCTCGCCAACGACGTTGTGCGAAAAGAGGCCGTCGGGACCGAAGTAGTAATGCCCGATCTCCGCCCCGAAGGCCGGGCGGGCCATGTGGATGTGGACATGCGGCGGAAAATCCTCGTGGCCGCAGGGCGTGTTGGTGTCGAAGCCCATCAGCAGGATCGGTCCGAAGGGACCAAGCCCGATGGCCCGGTCGAGGCCGAGGCGCCGGACGGCCTCGAGAAGCGCGAACTCGACCGTGACCGCGGCCCGATGGGCGGGCAGGGGAAAGTCGCCAAAGGCATATCTTCCGCTTCGCCGGAGCGGGTCGGCATGCTCGACCCGCAGCCGCACGCCGGGATAGTCGATGAGCGTGTGAAGATCGGCCGTCCTGTGGTGCCCGGTGCCGAGGGGCGGCAGCGAAACGACGAGCCCGCCGTCCTCGGTGGCGAAGGGCAGGTCCGCGGTGCCGAGAAGGACGCGCCGCGCGGCGCCGTCCGTCTCGAAGCGCAGGTCCGTCGGCCGCTCGCGCGGGACGCAGACCGGCAGGATCGTCTCGCGCAGGTTGGCCACGCGGCAGACGGGGTCGTCGAGCTGGAAGGCCCCGTCCTGGGGACGAAGCCGCACATGCAGGGGCTGCCGCCCGGGACGTTCCGGCAGGAACTTCAGGGTGACACGGATATCCATCAGGCGGGGTCGTCCCCGGCGATGCAGTCGGGCCAGAGCGGCGCGGCGATGCGGTGCACATCGGGCGTGCCGGCCAGGATCCAGGGTTGGCCCTGCGCGTCCTGCCCGAGCCCGACATCGAGCCCGACCGCCCGGCACAGGGCGGCGCCCGCGGCGATGTCCCAGAGCTTGGTGCGGGTCTGCAGGTGACCGTCGAGCATCCCGAGCGCGGTGAAGGCGAGCGACAGGCTGGTGCAGCGGTAGTGGAACACGCCGAAGCCCGCCTGCCGGAACGCCGCGTGCAGGCCGAGCGTCCGGTCGAGGGCCTCGAGCGGCCCGTGGCCGAGCGAGACCGCGCCCATCTCGGCGCCCGCCACCGAACGGCGCATCGGCGCGCCGCCGCGGAAGGCCGCGTCGCCGGCCGCTTCCACCGAGAGGCCGAGCCTTGGCAGGACGACCACACCGAGGTCCGGACGGCCGTCGGTCAGGTGCCCGATCGAGACGCCCCAGAAGGGCGAGCCCTTGATGTAGTTCGCGGTCCCGTCGATCGGATCGATGGCCCACATGGCAGGGGCCACGGCGCCCCCGCGCTCCTCGCCCAGCACGACCTCGCCTGGGAAGGCGCGCGCCATCTCGGCCCGGATGAAGTCCTCGACGGCGAGGTCGGCTTCGGTCACGGCGTTCGACGGGGCCTTCCAGGCGATCGCGCCCGCCGCGCTCTCCTGCAGCGCGGCCGCCCTTTGGGCCGCGGCGGCCGCGATCCGCGTCGCCTCGCGCAGCCTTTCCGGCGCTGCCTGCAACGGCCCGGCGGCGTCGCGATCCGTTCCACGCTCAAGCGACATCGTCCCTCCAGGATCGACGGGTGTTGGTCTGGCCCGCCCTATGATTTTATATTCTAGGTGTCAACTTAAATGCTGCCTTCGCTCCGGTCGGGCAATCGGGTATCTGTTCCGGGTAGATCCCTTGCGAGACCTCATGCCCGCCGCGTTCCACGACCTTTCCTACAACCAGCGCCGGCTCCTGTCGCTCGTCCGCAAGAACGGTCCGGTCAGCCGCGCCGAACTGTCCGATCTGTCCGGGTTGACCCCGGGGGCCGTGTCGCGGCACTGCAAGGAGCTTCTGCACCTCCGCCTGATCGACGAGCGCGCGCGCCGGTCCGGGCAGCGCGGGCAGCCGGCGCTGCCCATCGTCATCGACGGCCGCGGCGGCATCGCGATCGGGGTGTCGCTCGCCTTCATGTCGATCGACGTCGTGGCCATCGACTATTGCGGGCAGATCCTGGCAAGCCGCTCGATCCCGCTCGATGTCGCCGACCAGGGGGCGCTTCTGGCCGCCGTCGATGCCGGCATCGACTCGGTCGCCGGTGAGCTGGCCGCCGGCCGGCTTGTCGGCGTCGGGGTCGCCATGCCCGGCCGGCACGGGGATGCGCCGGCCGAGCCGTTCATCCCGGGCTTCATGCGGTGGCTCGACAGCACGGCCCTGCTCGAGCATCTCTCCGGCCGGTTCCACAGCGCCGTCTGGGCGGAAAACGTCGCCAATGCAGCAGCTTTGGCCGAGTATTACGCGGAACCCTCGGTCACGCTCTCCGACCTCTCGGTGATCAACCTCTCCCACGGCGTGGCCTGCGGAAGCATCATCTCGGGCCGGATCCACCGCGGCGTGGGCGGCTATGCGGGCGAGATCGGGCGCCTGTTTCCGCCGCAGGAGCCGCGCCCCTCGGTGCGCGACCTCGTCACCTCGTTCCGCAGCTCCGGCCGGCCGATCCACACGATCGACGCGCTCGGCGCCTTCGATCCCGTGACGGACCCGCTGGGCGCCGCCTGGACCGAGCGCGCCGCCCGGCAGGTCTACCCGCTGGCGCGCACCATCAGCCTGCTGCTCGCGCCCGAGCTGATCGTCCTGACCGGCATGCTGCCGCCGAGCTTCGCGCGCCGCATGGTCGAGCACATCGAGGAGGGCCTGACCATGGAGCAGCGGGCGGACTGGTTTCCAAGGCCGCCGGTCGTCGTCTCGCGCCTCGGATCGGTCGCCTCGGCGGTCGGTGCCGCCTGGGTCCCGATCCACGCCGAAAGCGCGCCCAACAACAGCAACGTCCGTCCGGTGCATGGCGCGCCCGGCGGGTAGGGGAGATCGGCGCGCGCTCCCGCGCGGTGAGCCGTCACAGCAGTTTAAATTGTAGCTGTGAATGTTATCGCCTGGGACTCGGCCACCGATGCCGATGACATGATGACGGCGCGGTCCGCTGAAACCCATGTCGAGATTGCGCCGATGAGACACTCCTTCCTCACCCAGATCGCCAGATCGCCAGATCGGCAGCCCGTAACCGGGTTCCACGTTGCGTCCGTCCATTCGATGTCTGACTTCTGGGCCAACTGCTCGCCTCACACTTTTTTACGAGGCTAACACGCGGTTGACCCCGCATTCCCCAAGTAACCCGCTGATTTCGCTGTTCTGACCATGGTATTTTCTA
>DAINOF010000256.1:0-3658 GCA_036735505.1 Paracoccaceae bacterium | reverse complement strand
GCAGGATCGCCGCGCCCGACATGATGAGCGTGTGCCGGTCGCGCCCGATGCGCGGGTCGAGCCGCCGCCCTTCCGGCCCGAGGTCCAGGTAGTCGCGGATCACCCGGTCGATCTGGTCCGAGGTCATGCGCAGCCCGTCGACCTTGCCCCGGTCGTAGCGGCGCAGGCCGAGGTGGCTCGCCGCCACGGTCGTCACCGTCCCGCTCGTGCCGATGATCTGGAAGCCCTCGCGGCTCTGTTCCGAGGCCGAGGGCGCGAAGCTCGCGAGGTTCTCCTCGAAGTACCAGCTCATCAGCGCGAACTGCGCCGCGTCGTCGCGCACGTCGCGGAACTGCTCGCGCAGCGTGGCCACGCCCAGGGGCACCGAGATCCAGTCGACGACCCGGGCCGCCGGGAACGGGCTGTCGTCGGGCGTGAAGCCGGTCCTCAGCCGCATGATCGCGCGGGGCCGCTCGACCCAGGGCACGCGCGTGAGGTCGATCCAGACAAGCTCGGTCGAGCCGCCGCCGATGTCGACCACCAGAAGCTGCTCGGTCCGGGTCGAGACGAGCGGGGCGCAGGAGATCACGGCGAGCCGCGCCTCTTCCTCGGGCGCGATGATCTCGAGCGCGAGGCCGGTCTCGCGCCGGATGTGGCCGAGGAACTCGGCCGCGTTGTGCGCCCGCCGGCAGGCCTCGGTCGCCACGAGCCGCATCCGCTTGACGTCGTGCTGGCGGAGCTTGCGCTCGCAGACGCGCAGCGCCTGCACCGTTCGCGCCATCGCGTCCCGAGACAGGCGGCCCGAGCTCTCGAGCCCCTGCCCCAGCTGGACGGACTTCGAGAAACTGTCCACGACATGGAACTGGCTGCCCTTCGGCTGGGCAATCAGCATCCGGCACGAATTGGTCCCCAGGTCCAGCGCAGCATAAAGCTCTGCCGGATCGGCCCGGGGCGGCGCAGGCGGCTCGACCGTGATCGGGAGCGCCCCCACGCCTGTGGGACGCTTGGGCGGCATGTCGCCCTCCGAATTCAAGTTGTGTCGAGCGTATGTCGCGCCATCCCCTCGCGCAAGTCCCGCGTTCCGCCTCAAGATGTTGATGAGAAGAATTCAGACGCCTGCCGGTGGCGGGACCGGCCCGCGCCGGGCTACATGCTGCGCAAGGTCGGTCCCGCGCGATCGAATGTCGAAATCGCACCGCGCGCGGGGCGCGCGACCCGCGAAGATGCCGCCATGCCGCCAAGGAACCGCCCATGCCCGAGGTCACCATCGTCTACTGGCGCGACATCCCCGCGCAGGTCATCGTCGGCAAGGGCCGGCGGGGGGCGAAGGTACAGCTGACCGAACGCTTCGAGCAGGCCATCGACCGGGCGGCGATGAAATCGGGCGCGGCCGGGACCGACGCCTACCTCGCCGAATGGCGCAAGGCCGAGCCCTACGAGGCCGACGGCGAACAGGACGCCGTCGCCCGGACCGAGGCGGCGCGGCTCGAGGCCCTGTACGACACCGCGCGCCTCAAGGCGCTGATCGACAACGACGGCTGGGCGTGAGGCTCGGGCATGCAAGGGAGGCGATGATGGCGCTCTTCGGCATCGGACGGGCCCGGCGGGGCGCAGAGGGAGCTCTGGCCGGGATGCTCGCGGGCTTCTCGATCGAGGTCACGCCCCGGACGGCGGCCAAGGTGCCGGACTTCCGCGCCCTCCTCCCGCAGGGAACGCGGATCTACGTGGCCCATATCGACGGCACGCCCATCGAGGACATGGTCGCCACCGCCCGGCGGATCGCGGCCGAAGGTTTCCCGGTCATGCCCCATGTCCCGGCGCGCAGCGTGCCCGACGCCGCGACGCTGGCCGACTGGATCGCGCGATACCGCGGCGAGGCCGGCGTGACCGGCGCGCTTCTTCTCGCCGGTGGACGGGCGACGCCGGCGGGCGCGCTCTGCTCTTCGATGGATCTTGTCGGCACCGGCCTCTTCGACGGCTTCGCGCGCCTGCACTTCGCGGGCCACCCCGAAGGCAACCGCGACATCGACCCCGACGGCTCGGACCGGGGTGTGATGGAGGCGCTGCGCTGGAAGCAGGCGCTCGCCGACCGCACCGACGCTGCCGTGGCGCTCGTCACCCAGTTCGCCTTCGAGGCCGGACCGGTCATCGCCTGGGCGGACCGGCTGCGCGAGGCCGGCATCAGCCTGCCGATCCACCTCGGCCTCGCGGGGCCCGCCAAGCTCCAGACGCTGATCCGCCATGCGGTGGCCTGCGGCGTCGGGCCGTCGCTGCGCGTGCTCCAGGCGCGCGCGGTCGACGTCACCCGGCTGGTCCTGCCTTACGCCCCCACGGACGTCGCCGCGGCGATTGCCGCGCACCGGCGCGCCGACCCCGCGAGCCTCATCGCGCAGATCCACCTCTTCCCCCTCGGCGGCGTTCAGGCCGCAGCCGACTGGGCGCGGGAGCACGGGCAGACCTCCCCTGCCCTGCGCGCCGCCCCCTGAAGGAGCCCACAGAATGACCCGCACCGTCCTCGAATCGAAGTCCAAGACCGTCGTCATCGGCTTTGACGCGCCGTTCTGCGTGATCGGCGAACGGATCAACCCCACCGGCCGCAAGCGGCTCGCCGCCGAGCTCGAGGCCGGCGACTTCTCGACGGTGGAGCGCGACGCGCTCGAACAGGTCGCCTGCGGCACGATGGTGCTCGACGTCAATTCGGGCGCCGTCTTCACCAACAGGATGGCCGAGGACCCGCGCTATGCCGACAACAACTTCGTCGAGCCGCCGCTGATGCGCGAGCTTGTCGCGCGGATCCAGGCGATCGTCGACGTGCCGCTCTGCATCGACTCCTCGGTGCCCGAGGCGCTGCAGGCCGGGCTCGAGGCGGCCGAGGGCCGGCCCCTTCTCAACTCGGTCACCGGCGAGGAGGAACGGCTGGAACTCGTCCTGCCGCTCGTCAAGAAGTACAACGTGCCGGTGGTGGCGATCTCGAACGACGACACCGGCATCTCCGAGGACCCCGAGGTCCGCTTCGCCGTGGCAAAGAAGATCGTCGAGCGCGCGGCCGACTACGGCATCCCGGCCCACGACATCGTCGTGGACCCGCTCGTCATGCCCATCGGCGCGATGGCCACGGCCGGGCACCAGGTCTTCACGCTGGTCCGGCGGCTGCGTGCGGAACTGGGCGTGAACACGACCTGCGGGGCCTCCAACATCTCCTTCGGGCTGCCCCACCGCCACGGGATCAACGCGGCCTTCCTGCCGATGGCGATCTGCGCGGGCATGACCTCGGCCATCATGAACCCCATCCGCCAGCAGGAGATGGAGGCGATCAAGGCCGCGAACTTCCTGATGAACAACGACCCGAACGGGGGCGACTGGATCCGCTTCTCGCGCGTGGTGGACGCGGTCGCCGAGGGGCGGAGCTTTCCCGAGGCCGCCGCCGAGGCCGCCGCGGGCCGCGCAGGACGCGGCGGCGGCGGTCGGGAAGGCGGGCGCGAAGGGCGCCGGCGGCGCGCGTGAGCCGTCAGTCGCGGGCGACCATCCAGTGAAGCGGCACGAGGCACATGAGGTAGAGCGTGGCGGCGGGCAGGCTGATCACCAGGCCCAGCACCGCCATGCTCGTATCCGTCGCGATGCCGATCACGAAGACGCCAAGCGCCGTGCCCATGGCGAAGACCGGCAGCACCGCCGCCCA
>DAINOF010000255.1:0-3768 GCA_036735505.1 Paracoccaceae bacterium | reverse complement strand
CGCCTGTCCAGCGGCGCCGGGCGGAGCCGGGCGAGGGGGAGGACATCCCGCGGGATTTGATCTATGTCAGCGCGGCAAGTTGGCCGGTTCTATTTCCTTTTCCCGGACGCTACATAAATCGGACGACAGACAAGAGGGCAGACCCGGTGCAGTACGAAAGCCAGATCGACGCGGCGATCCAGCGACTCCACGACGAAGGCCGCTACCGCACCTTCATCGACATCGAGCGCCGGAAGGGCGCGTTCCCCCACGCCCTGTGGCGCCGTCCCGACGGGACGGAGTGCCCGGTGACGGTCTGGTGCGGCAACGACTATCTCGGGATGGGCCAGCATCCCGCGGTTCTCGCCGCGATGCACGAGGCGCTCGACGCCACGGGCGCCGGATCGGGCGGCACGCGCAACATCAGCGGCACCACGGTCTATCACAAGCGGCTCGAGGCGGAACTCGCCGACCTGCACGGCAAGGAGGCGGCGCTTCTGTTCACCTCGGCCTACATCGCCAACGACGCGACGCTGTCGACGCTGCCCAAGCTCCTGCCCGGTCTCATCATCTATTCCGACGCGCTGAACCACGCCTCGATGATCGAGGGCGTGCGGCGCAACGGCGGCGCCAAGCGCATCTTCCGCCACAACGACGTGGCCCACCTGCGCGAGCTTCTCGCGGCCGACGACCCTGCAGTCCCGAAGCTCATCGCCTTCGAATCGGTCTACTCGATGGACGGCGACTTCGGGCCCATCGCGGCGATTCTCGACGCGGCCGAAGAGTTCGGCGCGCTCACCTACATCGACGAGGTCCATGCGGTCGGCATGTACGGCCCCCGCGGCGGCGGCGTGGCCGAGCGCGACGGGCTGATGGGCCGCATCGACATCATCAACGGCACGCTGGCCAAGGCCTATGGCGTGATGGGGGGCTACATCGCGTCCTCCGCCAAGATGTGCGACGCGATCCGGTCCTACGCCCCGGGCTTCATCTTCACGACCTCGCTGCCGCCCGCCGTCGCGGCCGGTGCCGCGGCGAGCGTGCGGCATCTCAAGACCGATCACGCGCTGCGCGAGCGGCACCAGACGCAGGCGAAGATCCTCAAGCTGCGGCTCAAGGGGCTCGGCCTGCCGCTCATCGACCACGGCAGCCATATCGTTCCGGTGGTCGTGGGCGATCCGGTGCACACCAAGATGCTGTCGGACATGCTGCTCGAGCGCTTCGGCATCTACGTCCAGCCGATCAACTACCCGACCGTCCCGCGGGGGACCGAGCGGCTGCGCTTCACGCCCTCGCCGGTCCACGGGCCGGACGAGATCGACAAGCTCGTGCGCGCCATGGACAATCTTTGGTCGCATTGCGCGCTCAATCGTGCCGAACTGAGTGCTTAACCATTCCCCGTGATGCACGGGCATTGAGCCTGTGTTAACGTCCTGTGCATAACGTCCCGGCGATTCTACGCCGGCCGTCCAGGGGACGAAGGCTCGATGGGGCAGGGCACATGAAGGGGCGCAAGGGCACGCCTCCGGAAGAGAAGCAGGCCGAGCCGCCGAAGCAAAAAGGCTTCGACGACTACGAACTGCGTCTGGGCGATATCATGCGCGGCGAGCGGGCCACGCTGGGCAAGTCGCTGCTCGACGTCCAGCGCGAGCTCCGGATCAAGGCTACCTACATCTCGGCGATCGAGAACGCCGACCCCTCGGCCTTCGAGACGCCGGGCTTCGTGGCGGGTTACGTGCGGTCCTATGCGCGCTACCTCGGCCTCGAGCCCGACTGGGCCCTCCGGACCTTCTGCGAAGAGGGCCGCTTCGAGCTCGCCACGTCGATCGGGCCGGGCGCGAAGGCGGCGCGGTCGGGCGATGCGCGCAGCGCGGGCCTGCGCGATCCCTTCACCGAGCCGACCGTCTCGTTCATCCCCAAGGGCGAGGCGCGGCTGTCGCGGCTCGAACCCGCGGCGATCGGCTCGCTCGCGGTGCTTCTGGCGCTGACGGGGGCGCTTGGCTACGGCGGCTGGTCGGTCCTGCAGGAAGTGCAGCGCGTGCAGCTCACGCCGGTGGATCAGGTTCCGGGCGTGCTGGCCGAGATCGTGCCGCTCGCCGAGCCGCCCGCGGCCTTCGCCCCGGCCGACACGGCGGCCATCACGCCCTCGCCCGAGATATTCGACCGGCTCTATCGGCCGCAGACGCTCGACGCGCCGGTGCTCGTGCCGCGCGACGGGCCCATCGCCTCGCTCGACCCCGCCTCGGTCGGCGTCCTGTCCGGTGACACGCGCGAGCGCACGCTGGCCCAGTCGCGGACGGGCCTGCCGGAGATTGCCGGCGCGGACGTGAACCGCGCCATCGCGCAGGCACTGCTGGGGGAAGGTCCCGCGGCCGAGGCCGGGGAGACGCCCGGCGTCCAGGTCACCGCGCAGCCGCCCGAGGTGGCGCTTCTCGCCGTGCAGCCGTCCTGGGTTCGGGTGCAGCAGGCCGACGGAACGATCATCCTCGAGAAGATCCTCGAGGCGGGCGAGCGCTTTGTCCTGCCGCCGTCGGACGAGCCGCACCGGCTGCGCGCCGGGAACGCCGGCTCGCTCTACTTCGCCGTGAACGGCGCGACCTACGGCCCGGCCGGCACCGGGCCGAGCGTGGTGCGCGACGTGGCGCTGTCGGCCGATGCGCTGACCGAGGTCTATGCGGTGGCGGACCTCAGCCAGAACGCCGAGCTTGCCCGCTTTGCCGCGGTGGCGGCCGAAGCCGTCGCGGCGGAAGCGGCCGAGGCTGCGCCCGCGGACGAATAGGGCGCGACAGCGCCCCGCGCGTTGTCCTCGGGCGGCGCTTCCCCTAGATTGGTGGCAACAGGTCCCTGGCCGGAAGGCGCATCCGCATGTCGCTCAACCACATCCGCCCCTGGCGCAACATCTACCGCCGCACGTCGCGCCGGATCATGGTGGGCAACGTGCCGGTGGGGGGCGACGCGCCGATCAGCGTGCAGACCATGACGAACACGCTGACGACCGACGTGCGGGGCACGATCGACCAGGTGAGCCGCGCGGCCGAGGCCGGCGCCGACATCGTCCGCATCTCGACCCCCGACGAAGAGTCGACGCGTGCTCTCCGCGAGATCGTGCGCGAAAGCCCGGTTCCGATCGTGGCCGACATCCATTTCCACTACCGCCGCGCCATCGAGGCGGCCGAGGCGGGCGCGGCCTGCCTGAGGATCAACCCCGGCAACATCGGCGACGAGAAGCGCGTGCGCGAGGTCATCAAGGCCGCGAAGGACCACGGCTGCTCGATCCGGATCGGGGTGAACGCCGGCAGTCTCGAGAAGGACCTTCTGGAGAAGTACGGCGAGCCCTGTCCCGAGGCGATGGTCGAGTCGGGCCTCGACCACATCAAGATCCTTCAGGACCACGACTTCCACGAGTTCAAGATCAGCGTGAAGGCGTCGGACGTCTTCCTCGCCGCCGCCGCCTACCAGCAGATCGCCGAGGCGACCGACGCGCCGCTGCACCTTGGCATCACCGAGGCCGGCGGGCTGACCACCGGCACCATCAAGTCGGCCATCGGGCTCGGCAACCTGTTGTGGATGGGGATCGGCGACACGATCCGGGTGAGCCTGTCGGCCGATCCGGTCGAGGAGGTGAAGGTCGGCTACGAGATCCTGAAGGCGCTGGGGCTGCGGCACCGGGGCGTCAACATCATCTCGTGCCCGTCCTGCGCGCGGCAGGGCTTCGACGTCATCAAGACGGTCGAGGCGCTGGAGAAGCGGCTCGAGCACATCAAGACGCCGATGAGCCTGTCGATCATC
>DAINOF010000254.1:0-3819 GCA_036735505.1 Paracoccaceae bacterium | reverse complement strand
CATGCCCAGCTTCTCGAGCGCGCCGGGCCGTACGCTCGGTTCTGGAACCGGCAGTCGGGCGGGTTCCTCGGGCAGGACGTGGCCGCGGAATGACAGCGCAGCCCGACGTCCACCCGATCTATCGCCGCCTCGCCAACCTGATCGAGCCCTTCGCGCCCGCCGACGGGCCGCCGCCGAGGACACTCTGGCCCTTCCTCGGCTGGGCGCTGCGCGGCACGGGCGCGCAGATCCGCATCGCGGTGGCCGCCTCGATCGCCGTGGGCGTGGCGATGGTCGCGGGCTTCTACATGATCGGCTGGCTGATCGACCGGGCCCAGATCATCGGGCCGGGCTACGTCTCGACGCATTTCGTCGAATACGCCGCGGTGGCACTGTTCTTCGTGGTGCTCTGGCCGCTCACGCTCGTCGCGAACGCGGCCTTCAACTCGCTGACGCTCGGTCCCAACCTCTACGCGCTCGTCCTCAGCCGGCTGCAGCGCTACACGCTGGGCCAGTCGCTGTCGTTCTTCGACAACGACTTCGCGGGGCGCATCGCGCAGAAGGCGCAGCAGACGGCGGCGGCGCTGACCGATGTCGTGCTCGAGACGACGAACATCCTTGGCAACGCGGTGGCCGCGGCCATCAGCGCCGTCATCATGCTGGCCTTCGTCGACTGGCGGCTCGCACTCGCCACGCTCCTCTGGACGCTCGCCTTCGCCGGGCTGATCCGCTGGTACCTGCCGCGCATCCGCGTGCGGTCGGAACTGCGCGCCGCGCGGCGGGCGGCGGTGACGGGGCAGATCGTCGACACGATCACCAACATCACCACGGTCAAGCTTTTCGCGAAGGGCGCCGAGGAAGAAAGGGCGACGCAGTTCGAGCTCGCCCGCTACCGCGAGGCCGGCATCGCCTGGGCGGGCACGGTCGTGACCTTCCGCCTGCTCATCTTCACGCTCGCCGGGCTTCTGCCGGCGGTGCTGATCGGCATCGCGCTTTGGCTCTGGTCGCAAGGCCTGGCCTCGGCGGGCGACATCGCGGCGGCGGGGCTCGTCTCGACGCGGCTCTCCACCATGACCGGCTGGGTCAGCTTCGCCGCGCTGGGCATCTTCACCAACATCGGCGAGATCGAGGACGGCATCCGCACGCTGACGCCGCCGCACATGATCAACGACGTGCCAGCGCCCGACGATCCCGGCCGGGTGGGCGGCGCGATCCGGTTCGAGGGGTTGACCTTCGCCTATGGCGGCCGGGTGCCGGCGCTGCACGGGCTCGACCTGTCCGTGGCCCCGGGCGAGAAGGTGGCGCTCGTCGGTCCCTCGGGGGCGGGGAAGACGACCATCACCGCGCTGCTCCTGCGGCTTTACGAGGTGGAACAGGGTCGCATCCTGCTCGACGGGCAGGACATCCGCACGATGTCGCAGGACGCGCTGCGCCGGCAGATCGCGATGGTCCGGCAGGAGACGGCGATGTTCAACCGCTCGGCCTTCGACAACATCCGCTACGGCCGGCCCGACGCGACCGAGGCCGAAGTCGAGGCCGCCGCGCGCAAGGCCGAGGCGCATGACTTCATCCTGGGCCTGCGCGACCATCGCGGGCGGTCGGGCTACGGGGCGCATCTGGGCGAACGCGGCGTGAAGCTGTCGGGCGGCCAGCGCCAGCGGATCGCGCTGGCCCGGGCGATCCTGAAGGACGCGCCGATCCTCGTGCTGGACGAGGCGACGAGCGCGCTCGATTCCGAGGTCGAGGCCGCGATCCAGACGGCGCTCGGCCGCGTGATGGAGGGCAAGACGGTGATCGCCATCGCGCACCGGCTGTCGACCGTGGCGCAGATGGACCGGATCGTGGTCCTCGACCATGGGCGCATCGTCGAGCAGGGGACGCACGAGGCGCTGCTTGCGGCGGACGGGCTTTACGCGCGGCTCTGGAACCGGCAGTCGGGCGGCTTCTTCGGGCGGGACGCGGCCGAGTGACCCTGACGATCGAGCGGCTGGGCCATCACGGCGACGGCATCGCCGCCGGGCCGGTCTTCGTGCCGCGCACCCTTCCGGGCGAAGTGGTGGAAGGCGCGGTCGAGGCGGGCCGGATCGCGCAGCCGCGAATCGTCACGCCCTCGCCCGACCGGGTCGCCGCCCCCTGCCCGCACTACCGCACCTGCGGCGGCTGCGCGCTGCAGCACGCCTCGGACGGGTTCGTCGCCGCCTGGAAGGCCGATGTCGTGCGGACGGCGCTGGCGGCGCAGGGCCTGAACGCCCCGATCCGCGGCATCGCCACCTCGCCGCCCCGGTCGCGGCGCCGGGCCACGCTGCACGGGCGGCGGCTCAAGGGCGGCCCGCTCGTCGGCTTTCACGGGCGCGCGTCGGGCAGCCTCGTCGCGGTTCCCGACTGCCTGCTGCTCACGCCCGCGATCATGGCCGCGATGCCGGGCCTCGAGGCGCTGGTGGGAATCGCGGCATCGCGCAAGGCCGAGGTCGATCTGGCCGTGACAAACACGGATGCAGGCCTCGACGTCGCGGTGACCGCGGCCTTGCCGATGGACCGGGACCGGCTCGCGGCGGTGGCCGCGATCGCCGCGCAACACGACCTTGCCCGTCTCACCTGGAACGGCGAGACGGTGGTCGAGCGGCGCCCGCCCGCCCTGCGGCTTGGCCCCGCCGACGTCGCGCTGCCGCCCGGCGCCTTCCTTCAGGCGACGCGCGAGGGCGAGGCGGCGCTTCTTTCGGCCGTGACCGAGGCGCTGGGCGAAGCAGAAGCGGTCGTGGACCTCTTCGCCGGCTGCGGCACCTTCGCGCTGCCCCTGTCGCGGCGGGCGCGCGTCCATGCGGTCGAGGGCGATGCCGCGCTTCTGGCCGCGCTCGATCGCGGATGGCGCCATGGGGAAGGCCTGCGCCGCCTGACGGTCGAGACCCGCGACCTCTTCCGCAACGCGATTCTCGCGCAGGACCTCGCACCCTACGACGCCGCCGTGATCGATCCGCCCCGGGCGGGGGCCGAGGCGCAGACGGCGGCTCTGGCGGTCTCGCGCCTGACCCGAATCGCCGCCGTCTCGTGCAACCCCGTGACCTTCGCGCGCGATGCGCGGATGCTCGTCGCGGCCGGCTTCCGCCTCGATTGGGTGCAGGTCGTGGACCAGTTCCGCTGGAGCCCGCATGTGGAGCTTGCCGCCGCCTTCCGCCGCGACCATATCGGCCGCTGACAGCGACGGGGGACAGCGATGGCGTGGCGCGCGCGACTGGGCGAGATGGTGGAGAGTCCGGCGATCCGCAACGGGATCATGGCGGTGATCCTGTTCAACGCCGTGCTTCTGGGGATGGAGACCTCGCCCGCGCTGATGGACCGCTGGGGTCCGCTCATCCTCACGCTCGACCGGCTCTGCCTGTCGGTCTTCGTGGTCGAGATCGCGCTCAAGATGGTCGCCTTCGGCAGGAGCTACTTCCGGTCGGGCTGGAACCTCTTCGATTTCGCGATCGTGGGCATCGCGCTCGTTCCGGGGGCGCAGGGCTTCAGCGTGCTGCGGGCGCTTCGGGTCCTGCGGCTTCTGCGCGTGATCTCCGTCGCGCCGCGGCTGCGCCGGGTGGTCGAGGGCTTCATCACCGCGCTCCCGGGCATGGGGTCGGTGTTCCTGCTGATGGCGATCATCTTCTACATCGGCGCCGTGATGGCGACGAAGCTCTTCGCCGCAAGCTTCCCCGAATGGTTCGGCGACCTCGGACGCAGCGCCTATTCGCTGTTCCAGATCATGACGCTCGAATCATGGTCGATGGGCATCGTGCGGCCCGTGATGGAGGTCTATCCCTACGCCTGGGCCTTCTTCGTGCCCTTCATCATGGTGACGACCTTCGC
>DAINOF010000253.1:0-3829 GCA_036735505.1 Paracoccaceae bacterium | reverse complement strand
GCGACGAACTGAGGTCCGGCGCCGTCGCCCCCGCGCCGATCACGCCCGGGTCCGAGCGGCTCAGGATCACATAGGCCAGCGTGATGACAAGCCCGGCGGCGCCGAGGGGGCCCATCGCGGCCAGAAGCCGTCGGCGCGAGATCCAGCCGCCGTAAAGGCCGAGGATGACAAGGGCCGGAGACAGCAGGAAGACCTGGAACCACATCCCCCTCAGCATCGTCCCCGCGCTGACCGGCTGCGGGAAGAAGGCGAGCTTCAGGAAGCCCAGAGCGTCCATGAGCGCGCCGCGCTCATCGGGCAGGCGCTCGGGAAAAAGCTCCCTGTAGAACAGGGTGTTGCCGAAGGTGAGGCGGCTGCCGTAGGTGGCCTGGTTCAGCTCGGCCATCGGCCAGAGGAACAGCGCGACCTGCGGCACGGCATAGAGCGCGAGCACCAGAAGCGCCCGACCCGGGCGCCGGTCCTGCCAGATGAGACCCGCGATCATCGACAGCGCGAGCAGAAGCAGGAACGGCGCCTCCTGGTGGCGCATCAGCGCCGCGAGCGCGAAGCCCGCGCTGCCGACCAGCACCCATACCACATGCCGGCTTCGGAGCGCCTGCACCCAGCCGAGAAGCCCCAGCGCCGCGAAGCTCCAGGCGAAGCCGACGTCGAGATGCGCGAAGCTCGCCCAGAACCAGATCGGCAGCGCGGCCGGGAGCACCAGAAGCGCGACGCCCGAGGCATAAGGCAACAGACGCCAGAGCGCGGCCCCGAGAAGAACGAAGAGGGCGGTCGGAACGAGAGCGAGCGCGAAGACGGTGCCGTCGCCGAAAACCCGGTAGGCAAGGCCCACGAGCGCCGGCTGGCCGAGCGGATAGATGGTCGCGAGCTCGCCGCCCGACTGGACGAAGCCCCGCGGCCCCGCCGTGCCCTGAAGCTCGAGCGCGCTTACCGCATCGGCAAGCGCGAGCCGCCCGGTCTCGGCGAAGGCGCGGGCGGTCAGGTAACGCGAGCTTTCGTCGGGGCTGTTGTAGACGCCGATGTCCGTCAGTGCGAGATAGAGCGCCGGGGTCCCGCCCACCACGGCCAGCGCGACCAGCGCGAGCGCGATCCGCCAGCCCGTCGCAGGCTCGTGCCGTGACGCGGCGCGGACCCGCATGTGCGGGCCGAGCCAGAGCCGTGTCCCGGCCGGGTCGGGGCCGGGATCAAGCGGCATCCGTCACCGCTTGGTCTGCCGCGAGCGGCGTTCCCGCGGTGGCGCTGGCAGGCGGCAGGATCGGCGGCCGCCGGGAAGGGGCGTCGCCGCCGCGCAGGCCGTCCTGCGGCCGGTCGACGGTGATCGCGCCGAACTTCTGTTCCATCACGCCCGGTCGCGCGACCTTCTCGCGCCAGACGAGCTCTTCGAGCATGCGCTTGTTGGCGGCGATGAGGTCGGCGAGCACGCCCGCGACCGCGACGGTCAGTCCGCCCACGATCAGGATCGCGGCGAGGATCAGCGACTGGACGTGCCCGGCCCCGTCGCCCACCGCCCAGAAGGCCACGTAGCGCAGGCCGAGCGCCGCGCCCGCGGCAAGGCAAAGCGCGCCCAGCGCAAGGACCGGCACCACGGGGGTGTTGTTCGTGTACGACCGCAGGATCGTCATGCCCGACCGCCACAGGAACCGCGGGATCGACCGGAACAGCCGCGACGGCCGGGTGGCCGGGTTCGTCTCGATCTTGACGCTGACGACGCGGAGGCCCTTGCGGGTCGCCTGCATCAGGCTCTCGATGGTGTAGCTGTAGCGCGTGACGAGGAAGATGCGGGCCGCCGCGTAGCGGCTGAAGGCGCGGAACCCGCTGACCACGTCGGGCGCGTCGCTCGCGCCGGCCAGCGTGCGGACGAAGCGGCTTCCGTTGCGCTGGAGGAACTTCTTGAGGGCTGAGAATTCCTCGATCGTGTCGGTCTGGCGGTCGCCGATCACGATGTCCGCCTCGCCCGCAAGGATCGGCTCGATGAGGTCGGGGATGAAGCGGCTCGGGTACTGGTTGTCGCCGTCGGTGTTCACGATGATGTCGGCGCCGAGGTCGATCGCGCTGTCGATGCCGGCCTGGAAGGCCGCGGCGAGGCCGCCGTTCTTCTTCAGGCGGACGATGTGGTCGACCCCGATGGCGCGGGCCACGGCGACGGTGGCGTCGGTCGATCCGTCGTCGATGATCAGCGTCTCGATCCGGTCGATGCCGGGGATGTGCCGCGGGATCGACATCACGACCGAAGGCAGCGTCTGTTCCTCGTTGAGGCAGGGGATCATGACGATCAGCTTCATGGGCCGGCCTCCTGGTCTGGCCGAGCGGTCCGGCTCGATTGCGGATCCGCTCGGGACATTCGATACTTGGACAATTGGCTGGCGCGGGATTCGGAACAACGGTCAGGCCATTAAGGAAGGATGAACGCCGGATGAAGTCGGGCGCGACGAAGGAGGCGAGGCCGATGGGGACCGGGACGGCGACGAAGGTGGGGCTGTTCACGCTGGGCCTCGCGCTCGGGGCGCTCGGGGGGCCGTGGCTGCCCGGATCGGGCCAGTCGGGCGACGCGCGGCGGCTCGCGATGGTGATCGAGGAACTCGAGGCCGATCTGGGCGCCGACCGGGTCCGCGCCGCGGTCAGCCGGGCGGACGACCGCATCGGGGCGGCGGGGCTCTACTGACGGCGGTCGCGCGGCCCGTCCGCGGGAACGGTCAGTCGCAGTGGAAGACTTCCTCCATGAACGACCACTGCTCGCCCGGCCGGCGCGAGGCCAGCGGCACCTGGCAGGGGTCGGTGAGCGCCCACCACTCCTGCGTGACCGGATCGGCGGCCATGCGCGCCATGTCGGCGTCGAAATCGTCGCCGTGGTACTCGAAGGTGCCGAACAGCACGTTCTCGGGTTCGCGCAGGAAGATCGTGAAGTTGCGGATGTTGCTGTCGGCGATCTGGCGCAGCACGCCCGGCCAGGTTTCGGCATGAAGACGGCGGTACTCATCGATCCGCTCCGGCCGGATGCCGATCATCATCCCCATCCGCTTCATGGCGATCCCGCGCCGTCCCGCGCCTCGATCCGGAGGGTCGAGCCCGGAACGGCGCGCCGGGCGATCCCGGCCCAGTCCCAGGCGATGCCGAGGCCCGGCGCCCCCGGCGCCATCGCGTGGCCGTCGCGGATCTCGAGCGGCGCGGTCGTGATCTCGTCGAGCTGCGGAATGTATTCGAGCGTGGGCGCGTTCGGCACGGCGCAGGCGAGTCCGGCGTGAAGCTCCATCAGGAAATGCGGGCAGACCGGCACGTTGAAGGCTTCGGCGAGATGCGCGATCTTGAGCCAGGGCGTGATGCCGCCGACGCGGGCCACGTCGGCCTGAAGGACCTGCGCCGCCCCCTGCACGAGGTAGTCCTTGAACTGGCTCAGGCTGTAGAGGCTTTCGCCCACCGCGATCGGCACGCGCGAATGGCGCGACAGCTCGCGATGAGCGCCGATGTCGTCGGCGGGCATCGGTTCCTCGAACCAGTGGATCCCAAGCTCGGCCAGCATGTCGGCGCGCCGCGTCGCCTCGGCGAGGCTGAAGGACTGGTTGGCGTCGACCATGATCAGGAAATCGTCGCCCACCGCGTCGCGCACCGCCGAAAGCCGGCGCCGGTCCTCGGCGAGGCTCGGCTTGCCGATCTTCAGCTTCGCGCCGACGAACCCCGCCTGCTTCATCGCCACGGCGTCGGACACGAGCGCCTCGACCGGCAGGTGAAGCCATCCGCCTTCGGTGGTGTAGAGCGGGATCCGGTCGCGCGCGCCTCCGGCCATCCGCCAGAGCGGCAGCCCCGCCCGGCGGCAGCGCAGGTCCCAGAGCGC
>DAINOF010000252.1:0-3845 GCA_036735505.1 Paracoccaceae bacterium | reverse complement strand
TGGTGGCGGCCTCGCTCAAGTGGTCGGGCGGCTATGTCTGGGCCTGCAAGAACTATGACGGCGACGTGCAGTCCGACACCGTGGCGCAGGGCTTCGGCTCGCTCGGGCTGATGACGAGCGTGCTGATGACGCCCGACGGCAAGGTGGTCGAGGCCGAGGCGGCCCACGGCACCGTGACCCGCCACTACCGGGAACACCAGAAGGGCAAGGCGACCTCGACGAACTCCATCGCCTCGGTCTACGCCTGGACCGGGGGCCTCAAGCACCGCGCCAAGCTCGACGGCAACGAGGCGCTCAAGGTCTTCGCCGAGACGCTCGAGCGGGTCACGGTCGACACGGTCGAATCGGGCTTCATGACCAAGGACCTCGCGCTCCTCGTGGGCCCCGACCAGAAATGGCTGACGACCGAAGGCTTCCTCGAGAAGATCGACGAGAACCTGGGCAAGTCGCTCGCCGGCTGACCCCGCGCCATCGCCCGCGCCCTGGGCGCTTCCCTCCCCCGCTTGCGGGGGAGGGTCAGGGAGGGGGGATCGGATCAGGGAGGGGGATCGGGTCAGGGAGGGGGTTCTCGGTCTGCACGGCATCGCGCAGCTCGTGCTATGCTCCCGCGGAACCCCAGAGCGACCGACCCCGATGACCCGCTTCCTCCTCGCCCTCCTCCTCCTCGCTGCCCCCGCCGCCGCGCAGACCTTCCCCGAACCCCTCACCGTCTTCGTCTCGGACCACGCGGGCATCCTCGACCCCGCGACCGAGGCGCGGATCACCGACATCCTCGTCGCCGCCCGCGACGACCCCGGCGCCGAGATCGCCGTCGTCACCGTGGGCTCCCGCGCCGACTACGGCGCGCATGTCAGCATCGAGAGCTTCGCGAACGGCCTCTTCAACGCCTGGGGCATCGGCGACGCGGTCAGGAACAACGGCATCCTGATCCTCGTCGCCGCCGACGACCGCGAGATGCGGATCGAGCTCGGCGCGGGACACCCGCCGACCTGGGACTTCGCCGCCGAGGAGATCGTGCACCGCGTCATGCTGCCGGCCTTCCGCGAGGGCGACCTGCCCCGCGGCATCGAGGCGGGCACGCGTGCCGCGGTCGAGCGCATCGCCCGCCCCTTCGCCGCCGGCCTCCCCGCGCCCGAACGCTCCCTCGCCGGTTGGGTCACCGAATGGTGGCCGGTCCTCCTCTTCATGGGAGGGCTCGCGGGCATCTTCGGAGCCGCCGGCATCGCCATCTGGCGCGCCGACCACCCGGTCTGCCCCCATTGCGGGCGCCGCAAGACCGTCGTCGAGCGGAAGACGACGATCCCCGCGACGCGCGAGGGTCCCGGGACCGCCGAGGTGACCATCAACTGCCGGAATTGCGACCGGCGGACAGTCCGGACCGAGACCGAGCGCTGGCAAGATCCCGCGCACAGTCGTTCGCGGTCCTCGTCCTCGTCCTCGGGCTTCGGCGGCGGTTCGTCCTCGGGGGGCGGCGCCTCGGGGCGGTGGTAGCTCAGAAGCTGAAGGTCACCCGCGCGGTGGCGGTCGTGCCCTCGATGTCGACGCCGCTGCCGTCGATGTCGTCGAACTGCTGGTAGAGCACCTCGCCGCCGATCGTCGTCCGCGCACCAAGCCGCCAGCCTGCGCCCACGCCGGCGAACCCGCCCGACCCCACGCCCACCGAGGTATCGGCCCTGGCGAGGCCGGCCGTCCCGTAGACGAAGCTCCGCCCGAGGCTTCCTCCTGCCCGCAGCTTGAGACGAGCGACGCTGTCGAGCGTCACGTCGCCGAGCGAGATCTCGCCCAGGTCGAAATCCACCTCGCCGCCGACCACGAAGCGGCCGACATCGACGCCGTATCCCGCGTGAAAGCCCGCAATCCCTTCCGACGCGCTTCCGCCGCCGGGCGCCGCCGCCTCGCCGTCCAGCGCGCCGAACTGGAACCCGCCATAGGCGCCGGACCAGTCGCTCGCCGCCGCCGGCGCGACGGCGCCGAAGGTGGCAAGAACCCAAAGGACCAGCGGACGTCGCATCCCGACCGTCTCCCGTGCGGCAGCGCCTGAAGCGCAACCATAAGACCACACCCTACGGAAACAATCCACAGGCGAGGAAAAATCTTCGTGATCGCCTCACTCCTGCATCAGTCGCACGGTTTCGCGCCCATCTCCGCAGCTTCGCACGGCGTACGATGGGCCGGGAACAGCCTGCGGGCGCCGGCCGTTCCCTTGCCATGTCCCGCGCGCCCATCCCGCCGTCACCGGCCCCGACCGCCGATCCGCGCGTCGCGGGCGAACTCGCGGGGATCGACCGCCTGGCCAATCTTCTCGACAGCCGCTTCCGCATCCCGGGCACCGGCATCCGCTTCGGGCTCGACGGTCTTCTGGGTCTCGTGCCGGGCATCGGCGACACGCTCGTGCTCTTGCCCTCGGCCTGGCTCGTCTGGCGCGGCTGGCAGCTCGGCGTGCCGCGGCGCGACCTTGCGCGGATGGCGACGAACACGGGCACGGACTACGTCATCGGCCTTGTCCCGATCGTGGGCGACCTCTTCGACATCGCCTTCAAGGCGAACCTCAGGAACGCGCGCCTTCTCCGGCGCGCGCTCGAGGAAGGCCGCACGCGCTCCTGACCGTCAGACGGGATGCAGCGTCACCGCCGTTCCGATCGGCACGCGCTCGTAAAGGTCCGCCACGTGAATGTTCATCAGCCGCACGCAGCCGTTCGAGACCCGGCGGCCAAGCCCGCTCGGGTCGGGCGTGCCGTGGATTCGAAGGAACGTGTCGGCGCCGTCGTCGGTGAAGAGGTAGAGCCGTCCGCCGGGGCGCGCTGCAGCTGGCCGTGGGCGGCATCATCGGGGGGAACACCTTCGACACGCTGTTCCTCACCGCCGCCGACATCTCGTACCGCGACGGATCGCTCTACCACGCGGTCACCAACCAGGACCTCTTCTGGATCGTCTCGGCGCTCCTGATGACGGGGGTTCTCATCGGCGGGCTGATCCTGCGGCAGCGGGAGGGCCCGGCGCGCATCGGCGCCGAGAGCCTCCTTCTGTTCGCGATCTACGCAGGGACCATCGCCCTCCAGTTCATCGCCTGGGGCCAGGCTCAGGCCGAGCGGTAGAGCTTGGTCATCGAGAACTCGCGATGCCCGAGCGCCTCGGCCGCCGTGTGCCGGCCGTTCGCGGTGCGGCGGATCATCTCGATCAGCGCGTCGCCCGCCTGGTCGATGGTCATGTCGCGCCGGAGCACGCCGGTCACGTCGACGTCGATATGCTCGGCCATGGTGCGCAGCGTGCGCGGATTGCCCGAGATCTTGATGACCGGCACGATGGGGTTGCCCACCACGTTCCCCTGCCCGGTCGGGAAGGTGTGGATGACGTAGCCGCCCGCCGCCATCAGCGTCACGCATTCCGCCGCGGCCGAGGAGGAATCCATGAAGTAGAGCCCCGGCCCCTTCTCCGGCGCCTCGGCGGGCCCCAGCACGTCGATGTAGCTCGACGTGCGCCCGATCTTCTCGAGATTGCCGAGCGCCTTTTCCTCGATGGTCGTCAGCCCGCCCAGGATGTTGCCCTTGGTGGGCTGGCTGTCCGAGAGGTCCGAGGTCTTGAAGGGCTCGATCACCTCGTCCTGGTAGGCCTGGAAGGTCTTCATGAACTTCTCCGCCGCCTCCGGGTTGGCGGCGCGCCTGGCGCAGATGTGCTCGGCCCCGGTGATCTCCGAGGTCTCGCCGAACACGCCGTAAAGCCCGTGCGGCAGAAGCTTGTCGTACATGTTGCCCACCGTCGGGCAGGACGACAGGCCGGTGGTCGTGTCGCTCTCGCCGCATTTGGTGGACACCCACAGGTCGGTCAGCGGGCAGTCTTCCTTTTGC
>DAINOF010000251.1:0-3900 GCA_036735505.1 Paracoccaceae bacterium | reverse complement strand
AGCTTCGAGGTGCGCGAGGGCGAGGTTCTGGGCATCGGGGGCGTGGCCGGGAACGGGCAGGACGAGCTGCTTCTCGCCCTGTCGGGCGAGGTCCGGGCGCCGGCCGGGGCGATCCGGGTCGGAGAGACGGCCGTGGGCGCGATGGGCCCCTCGGCGCGGCGGCGGATCGGGCTTCTGGCGGCGCCCGAGGAGCGGCTCGGCCATGCCGCGGCGCCCGACATGAGCCTGACGGAGAACGCGCTTCTGACCGGGCTGGTGCGCGAGCGTCTGTCGAACGGCGGGTTCCTCGACTGGGGCCGCGCGCGCGGCTTCGCCCTGCGGATCATCGAGGCGTTCGACGTCCGCACGCCGGGCCCCGGGCATACCGCGCGGTCGCTGTCTGGCGGCAACCTGCAGAAGTTCGTGATCGGGCGGGAGATCCTCCAGAAGCCCGGGGTCCTCGTCGTGAACCAGCCCACCTGGGGCGTGGACGCCCAGGCCGCGGCGGTGATCCGGCAGGCGCTTCTCGACCTTGCCGCCGAGGGCTCGGCGATCGTGGTGATCTCGCAGGACCTCGACGAGCTCATGGAGATCGCCGACCGCTTCGCGGCGCTGAACGAGGGGCGGCTGTCGGCCCCCCGCCCGACCGAGGGGCTGACGGTCGACGAGATCGGCCTGATGATGGGCGGCGCCCACGACATGGAGGTGGCGCATGTGGCGGGCTGACACGTGATCCGGCTCGAGAGGCGTCCCGAGCCCTCGCGGGTCTGGACGGCGGCGACGCCTGTCCTGGCCGTGGTGGCCACGATGGTCGCGGGCGGGATCATGTTCGCCGCCCTGGGCAAGGACCCGCTGGCGGCAATCCGGCTCATCTTTTGGGACCCGCTCTTCAACGACCAGTTCGCGGCCTTCTCGCGCCCGCAGCTTCTCGTGAAGGCCGGGCCGCTCATCCTGATCGCGACGGGCCTCGCGCTCGGCTTCCGGGCGGGCATCTGGAACATCGGGGCCGAGGGGCAGTACATCGTCGGCGCGATCCTCGGCGCGGCCTTCGCGCTGGCCTTCTACCCCTCCACCGCCTGGTGGATCTTCCCCGGCGCGGTCGCGGCGGGGGCGCTCGGCGGCTGGGCCTGGGCGATGATCCCGGCGATCCTGAGGACACGGTTCAACACCAACGAGATCCTCGTCTCGCTGCTGCTCGTCTACGTGGCGCAGAACCTTCTCGCTGCGGCGGCGCTCAACTGGCTGCGCAATCCCGAGGGCGCGGGCTTCCCCGGCAGCCGCAACCTGCGGAACTGGGACGCGACCTCCAACCAGGAGCTGATCGCGGGGACGGGGATGCACTGGGGCGTCGTGGCGGCCTTCATCGCCGTGATCTTCGCCTACATCCTGCTCAACCGGCACATCATGGGCTTCAACATCCGCGTGGCGGGGCAGAGCCCCCGGGCCGCGCGGTTCTCGGGCGTGAACCCGAACCGCCTGATCGTCTTCTGCCTGGGGCTGTCGGGGGCGCTTGCGGGTCTTGCCGGGATCTTCGAGGTGACGGGTCCCGCCGGACAGATCAGCATCGACTTCAACGTGGGCTATGGGTTCACGGCGATCATCGTGGCCTTCCTTGGGCGGCTGCATCCCATCGGCATCCTCTTCGCGGGGCTTCTCATGGCGCTGACCTATATCGGGGGCGAGCTGTCGCAGTTCATGCTGGGGATCCCGGCCGCCGCGATCCAGGCGTTCCAGGGGATGCTCCTGTTCTTCCTGCTCGCGGGCGACGTGCTGACGAACTTCCGGGTGCGGTTCGGCAAGGTGGAGGCCGCGTGATGGAGGCGCTCGGCGCGATCAACCCTGTCCTTCTTTTCGCCTCGCTCATGGTGGCGGCGACGCCGATCCTGCTTGCCGCCATCGGCGAACTCGTGGCCGAGAAGGCGGGCGTCCTGAACCTCGGGGTCGAGGGCATGATGATCCTGGGCGCGGTCACGGGCTTCATCATCGCGGTCGAGACCGGAAGCGCCGGGATCGGCTTCGTGGCCGCGGCGCTTGGCGGTGCGGCGCTCGCCATGGTCTTCGCGCTGCTCACGCAGGTCCTGCTGTCGAACCAGGTGGCGACGGGGCTCGCACTCACGCTCTTCGGTCTGGGCTTCTCGGCGCTGCTCGGGCAGGGCTACGTGGGCATCAGGGCGCCACAGGTGGCGGACTGGGACATTCCCCTTCTCTCCGACATCCCGTTCGTGGGCCCCGTGCTCTTCCGGCACGATCCGGTGGTGTATCTCGCCGTCCTGCTGGTCGCCGCCGTCTGGGCCTTCCTCAAGTACACGCGCGCGGGGCTCGTCCTCCGCGCGGTCGGCGAAAGCCACGACAGCGCCCATGCGCTGGGCTACGGGGTCGTCCGCATCCGGGTCGCCGCCATCGCCTTCGGCGGCGCCTGCGCGGGGCTCGGGGGCGCGTACCTCAGTCTGGTGCGCGTACCGCAATGGACCGAAGGCATGACGTCAGGGGCGGGGTGGATCGCGCTCGCCCTCGTGGTCTTCGCCTCGTGGAAGGCGGAACGTGTTTTGCTCGGCGCCTATCTTTTCGGCGGGATTGCCGTCCTGCAACTGAACCTGCAGGCCGCGGGCGTGAAGGTGCCGGTGGAAATCTTGTCGATGTCCCCGTACTTGATAACGATCCTCGTGCTCGTGATCATCTCGGCCGACAGGAGCCGCGCGGCGTTGAACGCGCCCGCATCCCTCGGCCGCGTTTTCCATGCCTCGTCCTGAGGCCAATGCAAACCGGGGGCGACCTGCCCCCACAGAACAGGGAGAATGACCCGTGAAAAGAAGAACTCTTCTCGCCACTGGCGCGGCCGCCGCCTCGGCCGCCGCGCTTGGCCTGCCCGCGCGCGCGCAGGCGCCGCTCAAGGTGGGCTTCGTCTATGTTGGCCCGATCGGCGACGGCGGCTGGACCTTCCAGCACGACCAGGGCCGTCTGGCCGTCGAGGCGGCCTATGGCGACGCCGTCGAGACGATCTACCAGGAAAGCGTGCCCGAGGGCGCCGATGCCGAGCGCGTGCTGACCCAGATGGCGCTGTCGGGCGCGGGGCTGATCTTCACCACGTCCTTCGGTTTCATGGACGCCACCGTGAACACGGCCGAGAAGTTCCCGGACGTGAAGTTCGAGCATGCCACGGGCTACAAGCGCGCGGCGAACCTCGCCACCTATGACGCGCGGTTCTACGAAGGCCGCGCCGTCATCGGGCACATGGCGGGCCGGATGACGAAGACCAACAAGATCGGCTACATTGCCGCCTTCCCGATCCCCGAGGTCATCCAGGGCATCAACTCCTTCTTCCTGCATGCGAAGAAGGTGAACCCGGATGTCGAGCTCGTGGTGATCTGGGCCTACACCTGGTTCGACCCGGCCAAGGAAGCCGATGCCGCGAAGGCGATGATCGAGCAGGGCGTGGACGTGATCACGCAGCACACCGATTCGACCGCGCCGCTCGCCGAGATGGCGAAGACACCGGGGATCATCGGCTTCGGGCAGGCCTCCGACATGTCGGAATACAAGCCGTCGCCGCGCGTGGCCTCGATCATCGACGAATGGGCCCCCTACTACGTCAAGCGGGTGGGCCAGGTGCTCGACGGGACGTGGGAGAGCTCGCATTCCTGGGGCGGCATGACGGAAGGCGAGGTCGTGATCGGCGAGATCACCGATGCCGTGCCGGCCGATGTGAAGGCCGAGGCCGAGGGCATGATCGCCGCGATCACGGCGGGCGAGTACCACCCGTTCACGGGGCCCATCAACAAGCAGGACGGGTCGGTCTTCCTCGCCGAGGGCGAGGTGGCGACGGACGAGCAGCTCGTCACGATGAACTTCTACATCGAAGGCATCACCGGCGACATCCCGGCCTGACCGGCCTTCGGTCCGACCGGTGCGGGCGCCTTCGGG
>DAINOF010000250.1:0-3975 GCA_036735505.1 Paracoccaceae bacterium | reverse complement strand
TCGATCGAGACCTCGCCCTCGTTCTCGCCCGACGGCAGCCGGATCGTGTTCGAGAGCGACCGCTCGGGCACGCAGCAGCTCTACGTCATGCCCGCGGGCGGGGGCGAGCCCACGCGGATCAGCTTTGGCCAGGGCCGCTACGGCACGCCTGTCTGGTCGCCGCGCGGCGATCTCATCGCCTTCACCAAGCAGAACGCAGGAAGGTTCCACATCGGTGTCATGCGCACGGACGGCAGCGAGGAGCGGCTACTCACCGCATCGTTCCTCGACGAAGGCCCGACCTGGAGCCCGAACGGGCGCGTGATCATGTTCACGCGCGAGACGGCAGGCGCGGGTGGCGGCGCGGCCGTCTTCTCGGTCGACATCTCGGGGCGGAACCTCAAGCGGGTGCCGACCGACGGGCCGGCCTCGGACCCGGCCTGGTCGCCGCTTCTGCCCTAGACGTGATTCCCTTGGCCTGCGGCAGGTGTTATGGTCGCGTCGAACTGAGAGCAGCCAAGAACAACAAGGCAGACAGATGAGCTACGTATCAAGATCCCTTCTCCTCATGGCGGTGCTGGCCACCGCCGCGTGCAACGCCAACGCCAACCGCTTCGGCACGGCCGGGGCCGGTGGCGCCGGCGCGGGCGGGATCGACACCGCGGGCATCGGATCGCCCTCGGACCCGGCCTCGCCCGCCTACTTCAACCAGACGATCGGCGACCGGGTGTTCTTCGCCGTCGACACCACGACGCTGACTCCCGAGGCCGAGGCGGTGCTGCGGCAACAGGCGGTGTGGCTGATGAACAATCCGGCCTATACCGCGCAGGTCGAGGGCCATGCGGACGAGCAGGGCACGCGCGAGTACAACCTCGGGCTGAGCGAGCGCCGCGCGACGGCGGTGCGCGACTTCCTCGTGACGCAGGGGGTGGCGCCGAACCGGCTTCTGGTGAACTTCTACGGCAAGGACCGGCCGGTGGCGGTCTGTTCGGACGAGAGCTGCTGGAGCCGGAACCGCCGCACGGTGACGGTGCTGGGCGCGGCCGGCGTCAGCTGAGGACGGTCGCGATGAGCCGGGTTCTGGCGCTTATCCTCGGACTTGCCGTCGCCGCCCCCGCGGCGGCGCAGGATCGGCAGCAGACGCTGGCCGACATCCGGCAGGAGCTGTCGGTGCTCTGGGTCGAGATCCAGAACCTGAAGCGCGAGCTGTCCACGACCGGGGGCCCCAACGTGAACATCGCCGGCACGAGCCTGCCCGAGCGGGTCAACTCGATGGAATCCGAGCTGTCGCGGCTGACCGCGCGGACCGAGGAGCTGTCGAACCGGATCGACCGGATCGTGACGGACGGGACGAACCGGATCGGCGACCTCGAGTTCCGGCTGGTGGAGCTCGAGGGCGGGGACGTGTCCGCGCTGGGCGAGACGACGACGCTGGGCGGGGGCGCGCTGCCGCCGGTGGCGGCGCCCGCGCTGCCCTCTGCGGTCCCCGGCGCGCCGGGCGGCACGGGTCCGGAGCTGGCGATGGGCGAGCAGGCCGATTACGACCGCGCCCGCGGGGCCTTCGACCGGGGCGAGTACGACGTCGCCTCGGCCGATCTGTTGCGCTTCACCGAGGCCTATCCGGGCAGCCCCCTGACCGGCGAGGCGCATTTCTGGCGCGGCGAGGCGCTGTCGGCGCAGGGCGATGCCTCGGGCGCGGCGCGGGCCTATCTGGAAAGCTTCTCGGGCGATCCGCAGGGCGTGATGGCGGCGGATGCGCTGTTGCAGCTTGGCCTCGCGCTCGACCGGCTGGGCCAGCGGCAGGAAAGCTGCGTGATGCTGGGCGAGGTGACGGTGCGCTTTCCGTCCTCGGCCGCCTCGATCGAGGCGCAGGCTGCGCGCGGCAGCATGAACTGCGTGTGAGGTCCGAGGGCGGGCTCGTCGAGCGGCTCCGCTCCCACTACGGCCGGTTGAACCCCGACCGGATCGGGGTCGCGGTCTCGGGCGGGTCGGACAGCCTCGCGCTTCTCTACGCGGCCGTCGCCTGGGGCGCGCCGGGGGTCGAGGCGGTGACGGTCGACCACGGGCTCCGGCCCGAGGCGGCGGGCGAGGCGGCCCATGTGGGCGCGCTTTGCGCGGGTCTCGGCGTGCCGCACAGGGTGCTGCGCTGGGAGGGCTGGGACGGCCGGGGCAACCTTCAGGACCATGCGCGGCAGAATCGCTACGCGCTGATCGCTGGCTGGGCCAGGGCGCGGGGACTTGCCTCGGTCGCGCTCGGCCACACGATGGACGACCAGGCCGAGACGCTGGTCATGCGGCTCGCGCGCGAGTCCGGCGTGGAGGGGCTCGCCTCGATGCGGCTTGTCTTCGAGCGCGAGGGCGTGCGCTTTGACCGTCCCTTCCTGTTCGACCGGCGGGCGGACCTGCGCGCCTATCTCGAGGCGCGGGGCGTGTCCTGGGTCGACGACCCCTCGAACCACGACGAGAGCTTCGGGCGGGTCCGGGCGCGGCGCGCGATGGAGGTTCTGGGGACCCTCGGCATCGGGACCGACGAGTTGTTCCGGGTCGCGCTGAACCTGCGCGACGCGAGCGACGCGCTGGGGCGGACGGCGGCGGAATTCGCGCGCGGGAAGGTGAAGGCGGCGGGCGGCGACCTGATCCTCGACCGCAGCGCGCTGCGGCGGCAGCCGGCCGAGATCGTGCGGCGGGTTCTGGGCCATGCGCTGATGTTCGTGGGCTCGGCCCCCTATCCGCCGCGGCGCGATGCGCTCGAACGGGTCGTCGCGCAGGTCGAGGCGCCGGGGAACACCACGCTGCACGGCTGTCTCGTGATGGTGAGCGACATGACGGTGCGGATCGCGCGCGAACATGCCGCGGTGGCGGGGCTGAGGGGTCCGACCGACGCGGTCTGGGACGGGCGCTGGCGGCTCGGCGGTCCCCATGCGCCGGACCTCGAGGTGCGGGCGCTGGGCGCGGCGGTGGCGGGCTGCGCCGACTGGCGCGCCACCGGCCTGCCGCGCGCGACGCTTCTCGCCTCTCCCGCCGTCTGGCGGGGAGAGACGCTGATCGCGGCGCCGCTCGCTGGCTCCGCGAACGGCTGGACGGCCGAGGCGCCGGGTGCGGCGGATTTCACTGCCTTCCTCATCTCGCATTGAACATCACGGGACGATGTCTATCTTGTCGGTACGGTCGGAGATGTCCCCCGGGTGTCGCCGGCCAAGTCATTCAAGGGAGAAACCTCTTTGGGCAACGCGCGCAACATCGCCTTCTGGGTCGTGCTGTTCCTGCTGATCCTCGCGCTCTTCAACCTGTTCTCGGGCGGGCAGTCGACCATGTCGTCGCGGTCGATCAGCTATTCCGACTTCGTGGCGGCGGTGGATCGCGGCGAGGTGAGCTCGGTGACGCTCGACGGCGAACGGGTGATGTTCCGCGGCCGCGACGGGCAGGACTATGCCACGATCCTGCCCGAGGGCGCCGACATCACCGACCGCCTGATCCAGCAGGACGTGACGGTGAACGCGCGGCCGCAGGAGCAGTCGGGCTTCGCGACGGTGCTGATGACCTTCCTGCCGTTCCTGTTGCTGATCGGCGTCTGGATCTACTTCATGAACCGGATGCAGGGCGGCGGGCGCGGCGGTGCGATGGGCTTCGGCAAGTCCCGGGCGAAGCTTCTGACCGAGAAGCACGGGCGCGTGACCTTCGACGACGTGGCCGGCATCGACGAGGCCAAGGAGGAGCTCGAGGAGATCGTCGAGTTCCTGCGCAACCCGCAGAAGTTCTCGCGCCTCGGCGGCAAGATCCCGAAGGGCGCGCTGCTCGTGGGTCCGCCCGGTACCGGCAAGACGCTTCTGGCCCGTGCGATCGCGGGCGAGGCGGGCGTGCCGTTCTTCACCATCTCGGGTTCCGACTTCGTCGAGATGTTCGTGGGCGTCGGTGCCTCCCGCGTGCGCGACATGTTCGAGCAGGCCAAGAAGAACGCGCCCTGCATCGTCTTCATCGACGAGATCGACGCGGTCG
>DAINOF010000249.1:0-3993 GCA_036735505.1 Paracoccaceae bacterium | reverse complement strand
GATGGCGCGGTCGCGCTGGCCCTGGCTCTTGTTGCCGTGGATCGAGGCGGCGTTGAAGCCGTCGGCCACGAGCCCCTTCATCAGCTTCTCGGCGCCGTGCTTGGTGCGCGCGAAGACCAGCGTCAGCGCGCCGGGGTCGGCCGACAGGATCTCGCGCAGCTTGCCGGGCTTCGCGCGGGTGTCGAGGAAATGCACCGACTGCGCGACCTTGTCGACGGTCTTGCCGGGCGGGGCCACCTGCACGCGGCGCGGGTCGGTCAGGTAGGCGCGCGACAGCTCTTCCATCTGCTTGGGCATGGTGGCCGAGAACAGCATGGTCTGGCGCGGCGTGCCGAGCCGCGGCGCGATCCGGCGCAGGGCATGGATGAAGCCGAGGTCGAGCATCTGGTCGGCCTCGTCGAGCACGAGGTGGCGCACCTGTCCGAGGTCCACCGCGCCGCGCTCCATGAGGTCCATGAGCCGGCCGGGAGTCGCCACGAGGATGTCGGTCCCGCGCGAGAGGACGCCGATCTGCTTGCCGATGGACTGACCGCCGACGACAACGGCCACGCGCAGCTTCGTGCCTTCGGTCAGCGTCCGCAGGTTGTCGGCGATCTGGTTGGCGAGTTCCCGGGTGGGCGCGAGGATCAGCGCCCGCGACGTCTTGGGCATGGGCTTGCCCGGCTCGGCGAGCAGGTGGTCGACGAGCGGCAGGCCGAAGGCCAGCGTCTTGCCGGTGCCGGTCTGGGCGAGACCGAGGATGTCGTGGCCCTGCATGGCGAGCGGGATCGCCTGGTTCTGGATCGGGGTGGGCTCGGTGAAGCCCGACCGCTTGAGCGCGGCGATGAGTGTCGGCGCGAGGCCGAGCATGTCGAAATCGAACACGTAGTATCCTTTGCGAGCCGCACCGGCATGGCGCGGCCGTATGGGACCGCATCGGTGCGGCCGGTGAGGGTTCACGCGGCCTCGGGACGGCGGGGCGTTTCCCCGTTCCGTCCGGCCGGCGTGTCAGGAACCCTGCGTGATGGGGAACTGAGACTTGTCGAAGCTGGTGGCCACTTGCGGGCCGGCATGCTCACGCGGCAGCGCAGCTATGGGCGCGAAGTGGCTCATCCGCGCCGCGATGTCAAGCGCCCGTTTCGGGCGACGCGTCTCATTCCGCGGGGTGGGCGGCTTCGGCCACAGCGGTTTCGGGAGAGATCCGAAGCTCGGACAGGAGGAACGCGACCGCCGCCACGGCGAGGATCGAGACGGCGCCGGCGCCGGCATAGAGCGCGAGAGCGCCAAGGATCGAGCCGCCCGCGACGACCCAGCCGACAGCGGCGAGCGCGCCAAGGATCATGCCCGTCATGAGAAGCCCGAGCAGCATCTTCAACTCCCGCTTGCACCTTTCGCCCGGTCGTTATGCCCGGTGAAATGTGGTTCGATTGCGGCGGGATTTGGAAATGCCGTCTCAGGGTTTACCGAGTGTTGATCCAGGCCCAGGGCCGGGTGAAGTGGCCGAGCACCTCGGTGACGGCCGCCTCGTCCACCTCGCCCGTCCGCTCGAGATGCGCCACGAGCCCGATCTTGCGGTCCTCGACCACGTCCGCCACGCGCGCGGCGAGGCCCGCCTCGGCCAGCGCGGCGTCGTAGACGCGGGTGATGGCACGGCCGCGCAGGTCGGGCTTGAACACCTTGCCGACGGCGGTCTTGGGCAGGTCGGGCAGGATCTCGATATACTTCGGATGCGCCGCGCGTTCGGAAATGCGCGCCTTGGCGTAGGCCATCAGCTCCTCCGGCGTCGCGCTCGCCCCCGCCACCAGTTCCACATAGGCACACGGCATCTCGCCCGCATAGGCGTCGGGCTGTCCGATGGCACCCGCCATCGCCACGGCATCGTGCCCGGCCAGCGCCTGCTCGATCTCGGCCGGGTCGATGTTGTGGCCGCCCCGGATGATGAGGTCCTTGGCGCGTCCCGTGATCCACAGGTACCCGTCGTGGTCGATCCGGCCGAGATCGCCGGTGCGCAGGTAGCTGTCGTAGTGGAAGAGGTTCAGGTTCTTGTCGCTCTCGGTGTAGGTCGAGCCCGGGAAGACGCCGGGGTTTGCCACGCAGATCTCGCCCACATCGTCGGGCGGAAGCTCGGCCACGCCGCCGTCCGAGGTGTGGATCAGGATCTTCACGTCGGTGTAGGGGAAGGGGATGCCGACCGAGCCGATCTTCTTCTCGCCGTCGACCGGGTTGCAGCTGACGAGGCAGGTCGCCTCGGTCAGGCCGTAGCCTTCGATGATCCTCACGTCCGTCGCCTTCTCGAACCGCTTGAAGAGCTCCACGGGAAGGGGCGACGACCCCGAGAAGGCCGTCTTGACCGACGAGATGTCGGCGTTGACGGGCCGCTGCATCAGCGCCGCGATGGCGGTGGGCACGATGATGACGAAGGTGATCCGCCAGCGCTCGATCAGCTTCCAGAAGTTGTCGAAGACGCCCTCGCCCCGGTAGCCCTGCGGCGTCGGGAAGACCACATGCGCGCCGGAGGTGACGGCCGCCATCAGGATCACGTGGCAGGCGAAGACGTGGAACAGCGGCAGGGGGCAGATGATGTTGTCCTCGGGCGTGAACAGCAGTTCCGTCCCGATCCAGCCGTTGTAGATCATGCCCGAATACTTGTGCTGGGCGATCTTCGGCATGCCGGTGGTGCCGCCGGTGTGGAAATAGGCCGCGACGCGGTCGGCCTGCACGTCCTCGAAGGCGAGCTTCGTGCCCTGCCGCGCCAGTTCCGCAGCGAAGTCGAGAACGCGGGCCTTGTGGCGGCGCGCGACCTTCGGCCGGATCAGCGGCACGATCCACGACTTCGGCGGCGCGAGGTAGCGGTTGAGGTCGACCTCGAGCACCGTCTCGACGTTAGGGGCGAGCGCGATGGCCTCGTGCGCCTTCTGCGGCACGTCGGTCTTGGGAAAGCCCTTGAGCGTCACGACCACCCTGGCCTTCGTCTCGCGCAGGATCGAGCCGATCTGCTCTGCGTCGAGCAGCGGGTTGATCGGGGCCGCGATGCCCGCGACGGTGGCGCCGAGTAGCGTGATCACCGCCTCGTTGCAGTTGGGCAGGATGTAGGCGACGGTGTCGGTCGCGGTCACTCCGAGGCCGCGGAAGAGGTTCGCTGCCTGCGTCACCTTCGCATGGACCTGCGACCAGGTCAGCGTCTCGGCCCTGTCCTTAGGCCCCGAGAGGATCTGGAACGAGATCGCGTTGCGGCGGCCGTGCGTCCCGGCCGTGCGGGAGAGGAGCCGGTAGAGCGTCGCCGGCTCGCCCCGGCTCTCCCATGGTCCCGCGCTTTCGATGGCGCGGACATCCTCGACCGTCGCGAAGCGGGTCATGCACGTTCCTCCCCTTGGCCGGCGTTGTCGCCGGTGTCATCTTTCCGTCAAGGTTCGGGGAAGACGCCCGGTCCCGCAAGGCGGGATCGGTGGGCGGAACGCAACGTCAGAGGTGGCAGCCGCCCTCAGGCGAGGAGCGCGAGCGCGCCGAGCACGGCGCCGGGCAGGAACACGAGCCCCTGCGGCGCGGCCGAAAGCGGCACCGACAGGCGCCGCGCCATCACGAGCCCCACGACCGCGAAGGCGGCGGAGGCGAGGGTTGCCGCACCGGCCGCCAGCGCCTCCTGCGTCAGGGCGGTCCAGGCGAAGCCTGCCGCGATGGCGACAATCGCGACCGACGTGAAGTGCCAGCACATCAGGGCCACGGCGCGCTGGACCGCAGGGACCGTCCCGGCCTCCCGCAGGGGGCGGGCGATCTCGCGGCCTCCCGCGAAGACATGGGCGCCTGCCACCATGGCGGACCAGCCGGCAGCGCCCCAGAGCAGCCAGGTGTCCATGCGCGCCTCTTCTATTCCGCGGCCAGACCTTCAGTGAACTGGAGCCGGGCGAGGCGCGCGTAGAGCCCGCCCTCGGCCACCAGCCGGTCGTGGCTCCCTTCGGCCACGATCCGGCCGTGGTCGAAGACGAGGATGCGGTCGGCCTTCTTCACCGTCGCCAG
>DAINOF010000248.1:0-4014 GCA_036735505.1 Paracoccaceae bacterium | reverse complement strand
AGGATCGAGGCGCCGCCCGAGATCACGGTGATGAAGGCCTTGGCGATGTAGGTGGCCCCGATCGTGGGCAGCACCCCGGTGATGGGCGCGAGCAACCCGCCCGCCAGCCCCGTCACCGCCGCGCCGAGGCCGAAGGTGATCATGTAGATCCGGCTCGTCGAGACGCCCAGCGCAGAGGCCATCTGGGCGTTCTGCATCGTGCCGCGCGCGACGAGCCCGAGCTTCGTGAACCGAAGCACCGCCCAGATTGCAAGCCCGAGGACGAGCGTCACGAGGATCAGGAACAACTCGTAGCCCGACGACGAATAGGCCCCGATCCGGATCACCCCGAAGGGCGGCGAGATCGTCGTCGCCGTCGACGCCCCGAAGATCGAGGTCACGAGCCCGATGAGCAGAAGCGACAGCCCCCATGTCGCCAGAAGCGTGTCGATCATCCGGCCGTAGAGCCAGCGGATCAGCAGACGCTCCACGATCACGCCCACGATCCCCACCACGAGCGGCGCGAGGATCAGCATGGCGACCCAGAGGTTCACGCCCGCGTTCGTCGCCACCACCACCGTGTAGCCGCCGAGCATCAGGAACTCGCCATGCGCCAGGTTGATGACCCGCATCATCCCGAAGATGATGGCGAGCCCCACCGAGATCAGGGCGAGGTTGGCGATGCCATAGGCCAGCTGCAGGGCGATGGCGGCGACGAGATCCACCGGGATGGGCTCCTTGAGCGAGAGGTCAGGCCGCGGTCACTCGATCCCCGCCGCCGCCAGCCCGTTCTCGAAGAAGAAGTTGGACTGGTTGGGGGTCTCGATCAGGTTGCAGACAAGCTGCGTGTCCGAAGGCGGCTGCGCCTCGTGCTGCTCGATGATCTGGAACGTCTGGTCCTTCAGCTCGGCGAGATAGACGTTCTGGATGCAGTGGTGCGTCTGCGGGTCGACGGTGACCGCGCCCGACGGGCCGTTGTAGGTGAGCCCCGTCCTGAGCGCCTCGATCACCGGCATGCGGTCCGCGGTGCCGGCAAGCTTCACCGCCTCGGCCCAGAGCATGACCCCCTCGTAGGAGCGCACGGCAAGCTCGTTGAGGCCCGGCCGCGCGTCGCCCATGCTCGCCGTCAGGCGGGCGAGGAACTCGGCGTTCACCGGGTTGTCGACGGCCTCGAAGTAGGAATAGGCGGCGATCAGGCCGTTGCCTTCCTCGGCCGAGATCAGCTGGTGCTCGTTGCCGACGCCGAAGGTGGTCGAGGCGATCGGGATCGAGGCGTTGAGCCCCGCCGCCGCGTACTGGCGGTAGAACGACACATGCGCCCCGCCCACGAGCGCCGAGATCACGAGGTTCGGCGCGGCCTGCTGGATCTTGTTGATGGTCGGGCCGAAGTTCGTGACGTCGAGCGGGAAGAACTCGACCCCCAGCGTCTCGCCGCCATTGTCGGCCACGAACTTCTGCATCCACTGCGCGGTGATCTGGCCGTAGTTGTAGTCGGCCGCGACGATGTAGACCTTGTTGCCCCACTTGTTCATCACGTGGGGGACGACGCGGGCCACCGTCTGGGCGGGCGTCGAGCCGGTGCAGAAGTTGTTGGTGTCGCAGACGCCGCCTTCGTACTGGGTGTTGTAGAAGTAGAGCGTCTCGAAGCGCGACAGCGTGGGCCGGATCGCCTCGCGGCTCGCCGAGGTGATGCCGCCATGGACGGCCGCCACGCGCTCGCCCGCCGCGGCTTCGGTGGCGAACTGGGTGTAGAGCTGGATGTTCGACTGGGCGTCGTAGGTCAGAAGCTCGACCTGCCGCCCGAGAAGACCGCCGGCCGCGTTGATGTCGTCGACCGCCATGCGGGTCGTCACGTCCATCGGCGCGCCGTAGATGTCTAGCCCGCCCGACAGGTCGAGGATCGAGGCGATGCGGATCGCGCCGTCCTGCGCGCGGCCCATCACCGCGGGCGAGGCGAGGGCCACACCGGCCGTGCCGGCGAGGAACTTTCTGCGTGAAATCATGGTGGTCTCCTGTTGGTGTCCGGCCGGCGCGGTCTTCGGTCGCCGCGTCAGTCCTTGATTGCGGGCTCTTCGCCCGATTTCCCGCCGCGCTTGCCCGCGCCGCGTTCCGCGAGCGGCGCCGCGATCCCGCGGACGCCGTCGCCGATGTTCATCCCGACTTCCTCGCCGAGCTTCTGGACCGCCGGAAGCTGCAGCGCCATGGACAGGACCGAATCGACCACCTGGTTGACCGTGGACTTCTCGCCCCCGCCCTCACCGCCGCCGCCCGTCCCGTTCATGCCGGTGATGGCGTTGATGCGGATCGTCTCGATCTTCTCGGCCGGCTTCAGCATCCGCTCGACGACCTCGGGCAGGACCTTCAGCCGCGCCTCGTCGAGCTTCATCGCGATGAGGTCGGGCGACTGCGCGTTCTCGGCCGCGATGACCGCCGCGCGGCCCTCGGCCTCGGCCAGCATCCGCGTCCGCGTGGCCTCGGCCCGCTCGAGAGTGGCCTTCGCCTCGGCCCCGGCCATCGAGATCAGCGTACCGACCTCGGACTTCACGCGCGTGTCGTCGACCTCGGCCTGCTCGGCCGCGCGGATCAACGCGAGGAGCTTGTCGCGCTCGGCCACGGCCGTCTCGCGCGCGGTCGTCACCTCTTCCTCGGCCTTCGCCTCTCCGGCCTTCGCGGCGATGGCGCGCGCCTCGGCCTCGGCCGCCTCGACCTTCTTGGCCGCGAGCTTCACGGCGTTCGACGCGCGGATCGTCTCGACGTTCAGCTCGGAATCGAGCGACTTCATCCGGACTTCCCGCTCGCGCGCGATCTGGGTCATGCGCACTTCGGTCTCGCGCTCGATCCGCGCCTCTTCCCGCCGCCGTTCGCTCGCGGCCTGTTCCTCGGCCGTCTCGGCATGGCTGCGGGCGCGGGCGATCTCGATCTCGCGGTTCTGCGCGATCATCGCCTCTTCTTCCTCGCGGGAGATCGTCAGCTTGCGCTTGGTCGCCTCGAGCTGGCTCTGGCGGACCGACACCTCGGCGTCGGCCTCGATCGCCGCCCGCTCCTTCTTGTTGACCGCGATGATCTCGGCCAGGCGCCGCATCCCCAGCGCGTTGAAGGCGTTGTTCTCGTCGAGCGCATGGAACGGCGTCTGGTCGAGCCGGGTGAGCGAGACGCTTTCCAGCATCAGCCCGTTCTGGGCGAGGTTCTCGGCCAGAAGCGCCGTCATCTCGCGCGCATAGCCCGCGCGGTCGTCCTGAAGCTCGTCCATCGTCCGCGTGGCCGCGACCGACAGCATCGCGTCGGCCAGCTTGCCTTCCAGCGTCTCGGCGAGGTCGGCCGCGCGGAACGACTTCGAGCCCAGAGCCTGCGCGGCGGTCGCGACGCCCTCGACCGTCGACATGACGCGGACGTAGAACTCGCCCGCCACGTCGACGCGAAGACGGTCGCGCGTGATGATCGACTTCGGCCCCAGCCGCTCGATCTCGAGCCGGGTGGTCCGCATGTTCACTTCCGCCACCTTGTGCAGGAACGGCAGCGCGATGCAGCCGCCGTCGAGCACGACCCGCTGGCCGCCCGCACCGGTCCTGATCAGCGCGACCTCTCGCGTGGCCTTGCGATAATAGCGGTTGAGAAACAGGATTATGAGGATGGCCGCGACAACGACCACTACCAGTCCCAAGAACCAAGCCATCGCGCGCGTCCCCTGTCCCGCCATCCGCGCACGACGTTTCCGTGCCCCTGCCCGGGGCCCGACCAATTTGTCGGCTGTGCATGGATTGAAAGTACCGGGATCGTCACCTGAGGACGGGGCAAGTCAAGTGATTCGACCCCTTCGCCGCCTGTAAGCGCCGCGCCCTTCGGCATATGCACAAAAAGTGTTCGTCAGGTTGCCGACCTTCCGGCGCAGCCCCCGGCTCACGCATCCGCCCATCGCGGGAAGACACTCGGCCGGCGGATGTCTGCCACTCTCTGACCTCAATTCGAACGAAGATTCGCCGCGGCCGTGAATTGGGTATGAATGCATTATTGCTGCGGAGTTAGCCATGAATCTAA
>DAINOF010000247.1:1274-4054 GCA_036735505.1 Paracoccaceae bacterium | reverse complement strand
GGTCTCCGCTTCGGATGCCGGCAGTTTCGGCGGGACGGCCCCGCGCATCAAGCGCATGTCAGCCGGCGCGCGGCAGAGTGATGCCTTGCGAGGCGGGCGTGAGGCCCTTCCCGCCGCGCGGCGGCTGCGGTAGGCAGGGGCATGGCGGATCCGATCCTTCAGGACAGGCTGTTCGACGCGCCCTGGGGCGAGGCCTCGTTCCGGCGCCTGCCGGGCATGCGGCCGGTGGGGCCCGACGACTGGCTGATGGTGGACGCGGCCCATGCCGCGCAGATGGCGCTGCGCGACCGGCTTCTGGCCGAGCGGCGCGAGGCGGTCGTGGCGCTACTGCCCGAGGCGGGCGCCGCGGCGGCGGAACTTCTCGCGCTTGCGGTCGCGACGCTCGCGCGGCGGGACGACTATGCGGTGGGCGCGGACCGCGTGCGGCGGCCGGACGGGGTCACTGTTCCGCTCGACGCGGGCGATCCCATGGGCACGCTCGGCCGGCTCGTGCAGGAGGACCTCTGCCTCCTCGAGACGCGGGGCGAGGAGCATGTGCTGACTGGCGCGGTGCTCGTCTTCCCCTCGGGCTGGACGCTGGCCGAGAAGATCGGCCGCCCGCTCGTCCGCATCCACCGGCCTGTGGCCGGGTACGAGGGCGATCTCGCGCGGCGGGTCCAGCGGCTTTGCGACGGGCTTCAGCCGGGGCGGCCGCTGATGCGGGCGAACCTGCTCTGGCACCGCGACCCCGCGCTGCACGCGCCGCGGCGCGAGGGCGAGCCGAAGCCCGCCGGGACGGGCGAGCGCAGCTACCTGCGGTCCGAGCGCCAGTGCCTTCTGCGGCTGCCGCGGACGGGCGCCGTGGTGTTCTCGATCCACACGACCTTGGTCGATGTGGCAAGCCTGACGGCGGAGGAGCGGGCGACGCTCGAGCGCCGCCCGGACTGAGACTTCAGCCGAGGCCGATGAGGCGCGCGGCGGTCTCGGAGGCCGAGAGCGACAGCGCAAGGCCGGTCAGCGCGACGACGTGGAGCGTGATCCTGAGGTTCTCGCCCAGAAGGACGTTCACGAGGAGAAGCGCGAAGCCGACCGGGAAGGCCAGGATCAGCAGGATCGCGTTCAGCGCGTAGACAGTGAGCCGCGCGAGCGGGTTCTGCGCGTCGGGATCGGACTTGAGTTCGCCGAACTGGGCGGCGAGATCCGCCCCGATCCGCCCGAGATGCGACTGGGAGCCGGGCTGCGGGCCGCGTTCCGCGGGCGCGAGGTCGGGCAGCGCGGGATGCGCCGGCGTGCGGGTCTGCCTGCGTTTCCGGACCGGTCGCCTGCCGGTCAGGAAGCTGTCGGGGATGCTCGAGTATGCCATTGGTCTTCCGCCTTTGTGCATGGGTTGGACATTTTCTTGTTATTGCGACGAGAATCGTCCCCAAATGTGGTGAGACTGTGGCGGCAAGGTGAACGGATTGTGCAGTGGCGGGTCTTCGCCGGTGGGCGGCCCCTTCAGCGGCGCCTCAGCGTCGCCCTGCGACCTTCGGCTCGGCGCCGAGCGCCTGCACGAGCGACTTGAAGCGCGCCTCGGCCACCTCGCCGAACAGCGGCTCGGACCCGCGGGCGAGGCGCAGTTCGAGCACCTTCTTCTTGGGGTACCAGTTGAGTGTCCCCATGCGATCGGCCACCTGACCCGAGAACATGGCGCCGAAGCGCATGGCCTTGCCCAGCACCTCGGCCTGCTTGATGTCGGCCGCGTCGAGGAGCCGGTAGAGCGGCTCGAAGCGCGAGCCCTCGCGGCTGTTCTTGTAGCGGTGGAGGAGGGCGAGGCCGATGTAGACGCGCTCGCGGTGGTTCAGGCCGCCGAGGTTCGCACGGGTCGCGTAGTCGAAGCAGGCCTCGTGCCGATAGTCGGGATGGGCGCGCCAGCTCACGTCATGGAGGTGGCAGGCGGCGCGGATGATGCGCTCGCGCTCGGCGTCCACGGCGCGGAAGATCGGCTGGATGAAGGTGAAGAGCTGGTCGCCGAAGCCGGGCAGGCGGGCTTCCTTTTCTTCGGCGAAGCGGCAGGCTTCCAGCAGCGGGTCGCGGTCGCGCAGGCGCTGGGGCATCTGCTCGTAGAGCATGCCCTCGCGGATGCCGTAGGAGGACACGGCGATGTCGTGCGGCTTGAAGGTCTTCACGAGTTCGCGCAGCACCAGCGCGGCGGTGGGCACGAGGCTGAGCCGCGCCTCGGAGATGCCGGTGCGCGCCATGAGGTCGGGAAGCGCCGCGCCGTCGATGAAGTCGACGGTGTCGGCCACGTCCGCGCGGCTCATCCGGTATTCGTGGAGGACGAGCAGCGGATAGTCGCGGCGCAGCATGTCGACGCGGGCGAAGGCGCGCCACGAGCCGCCGACGAGGAACAGCCGGTCGCGCTGCGGCCCCATCTTCTCGCGAAGGTCCGCGACGACCCGGGCGACATGCGCCCGGAGCGTCTTGCGGTCGCCGCCGACGCCCGCGAGCCGGAACGGCCCGAGCGGCGAGGTCACCCGGCGCCCGACGCGGCCGCCCCGGAGCTCGGCCAGTTCCATCGACGAGCCGCCGATGTCGGACACCATCCCGTAGGCGCCGGGCCAGCCGAGAAGCACGCCCTGCGCCGACAGCCGCGCCTCTTCGTCGCCGTCGATGACCCAGAGCTTCAGGCCGGTCTCGCGCTCGACCTCCTCGCGGAAGGCGGGGCCGTCCTCGGCAGCCCCCACCGCCCGTAGACCGAACCCCCCATGGGGCAGCGGCAGGCAAAGCTGCGCCGCGGCGAGCGCATCCGGCCCCCCCTC
>DAINOF010000247.1:0-1264 GCA_036735505.1 Paracoccaceae bacterium | reverse complement strand
GCGGAAGGCGGGGGCGTCCTCGGCCTCGCGCACGGCGGCCGTGGCGACCGCAGTGAGCGAGGTGGCGCCCATCCCGTCGGCCAGAAGCTTGAAGCGGCGGAGCGCGGCGAGAGCGCGGGCCTTGCCGGTGGGGTTGAGCCGCCCGGTCTCGGCCAGGCCCGAGCCCAGCGCGCACATGATCTTCTCGTTGTAGAAATAGGCCGGGCTTCGCGCCGCGCCGTCGAAGACCACGAGCCGGACCGAGTTCGAGCCCACGTCCACGACGCCCACGCGCGACAGGGCGCGGACCGACGGGTCGTCGAAGAGAGATTGACCGAACGGGCCCGAATCGTCCCGGGCCTCTCCGCGTCCGTCCATCGTTGCACCCCCGGTGGCTGGCGCGACAGTGCCGCGTCGGGCGGCACAGGTCAATCGTTCGCGTGCGCGAGTTTCGGCACGTCCGCCGCCCCGGCGGACCCGCGCCCCGACAGCGAGGGGTTCTCCATGAAGAAGCGGTGGCAACTGAACGGCTTCGTGCCTTCGTCCGGAGCGGGCCTTGCATAGGTGCCGTCGGGCGCGAGGATCCAGCTTTGCGCGACGTCGGCCATGTTCGCCGCCATGATCTGGCTCACGATCTGCGCCTTCACGGTCGGGTTCCCGATCTCGACCAGCGTCTCGACCCGGCGGTTGAGGTTGCGGTCCATCCAGTCGGCCGACGAGATGTAGACCCGCGCCTTGTTCGACGGCAGGCCGTGGCCGTCGCCGAAGCAGACGATGCGCGAGTGTTCGAGGAAGCGCCCGACGATCGACTTGACGCGGATGTTCTCGGACAGGCCCCGGATGCCGGGTCTCAGGCCGCAGATGCCGCGGATGCAGAGGCTGATCTTCACGCCCGCCTGGCTCGCGAGGTAGAGCGCGTCGATCACGTCGGCCTCGACGAGGCTGTTCATCTTGGCCCAGATCTCGGCGGGCTTGCCGGCCGCGGCATATTCGGCCTCTTCCGCGATGCGTTCGAGCAGCGTGTCCTTGAGGTTCAGGGGCGAGATCGCGAGGTTCTCGAGCCGGTCGGGCTGGGCGTAGCCCGAGAGGTAGTTGAACACCCGCGTCGCGTCGCGCCCAAGCGCCGCGTCACAGGTGAAGAGGCTCACGTCGGTGTAGATGCGCGCGGTGATCGGGTGGTAGTTGCCGGTCCCGAAATGGGTGTAGGTGACAAGCTGCCCGCCCTCGCGCCGCACCACGATCGAGACCTTGGCGTGGGTCTTGTAGTTGATGAAGCCGTAGACGA